>DASRGX010000001.1:0-4822 GCA_035650835.1 Rudaea sp.
ATGCCGGTCGGTGCGTTCGGCGGCCGGCGTGCGGTGATGGAGCAGATCGCGCCGCTCGGTCCGGTGTACCAGGCAGGCACGCTCTCGGGCAATCCGGTCGCCGTTGCGGCGGGAATTGCCACGTTGCGCGCGATTGCGGCACCGGGTTTCTACGAGCGCCTCGCGGTGCATACCATGGCCTTCACCGACGGCTTGGCCGATGCCGCCGCCAAGGCGGGCGTGCCGTTCAGCGCGCAGGCCGTGGGCGGCATGTTCGGCATCTATTTCGCCGAGCGCGTGCCGGAAACCTTCGATCAGGTCATGGCCTGCGACAAGGTCCGCTTCAATCGCTTCTTCCACGCCATGCTCGATGCGGGCGTGTATCTCGCGCCGTCGGCCTTCGAGGCGGGCTTCGTATCCGCGGCGCACACCCCGGCCGTGATTGCCGAAACCCTGCGCATCGCCGAGGCGTGCTTTCGCGCGTCGTGATCGCAGGGAGCCGCGCGCGCTGCGCGGCGCGTGCCTGGCTGCAACGATGACGTCGGCCGCCGTCTGGGCGCAGCGCGGCCGCGACTTGCTTTCGCGCGCCGAGTTCGAGGAGGCGCAGGCCGCCTTTGCCCGCGCCATCGAGCTCGAGCCGAACGTCGGCCTGCACTGGGCGCTGCTTGGCAAATGCGAGGCGATGCGCCTCGGCTATCACGCCGCGCACGATGCGCTCGCCCGCGCCTGCGCATTGGCGCCGGACAGCGCCTTCATGCACGTGTGGCTGGGTCACGCGCTGCGCGAGCGCAACGATCCGGAGGCGGCCAGCGCCGCGTACGCGCGTGCATCGATCCTGGATCGCAACGACGTGACGGCGGCGATCGGCGCCGCGCTCGTCATGCCGGTGATCTATCGCGACGAGCAGGAGATCGAGCGCTGGCGCGCCCGTCATGCCGAGCAGCTCGAGCGCTTGCGGCATTCGCGGCAACGATGGGACGGCTGGGCGCAATCGGTGTTGCGTCTGGAATGGAGCAACTTCTACCTCGCGTACCAGGGCCGCAACGATCGCGACCTGCAGACGGCCTACAGCGATTTCGTCGCCGGCCTGCTCGCCCGTGCGGCTGCGCAGTGGCAGCAGCCCCTCGAGCCGCGTCGCGACGACGCATCGGGCCGCATTCGCGTCGCGTTCGTCTCGGCGCATCTTTGCCGACACACCGTCACGGATTATTTCGCACGCTGGATCACCGATCTTCCGCGCGAGCGCTTCGCCGTGTCGGCGTTTCATTCAGGCACTCGCGTCGACGAATGCACCCAGGTGTTTCGCGCGAGCGTCGACCGTTTCGCGCAGGTGCCAAGTGACGCGCACCAGCTCGCCGCCGCGTTGCGCGAGCAGGCGCCGGACGTGATCGTCTATCCCGATGTCGGCATGTCGCCCCATGACGTGCTGCTCACGAACCTGCGGCTTGCGCCCACACAGATCGCCGCGTGGGGCCACCCGGTCACGACGGGCAGTGCTTACATCGATGCGTACCTGTCGTGCGCCGCGATGGAGCCCGCCGATGCGCGATCGCACTACTCGGAGCCTCTGGTGCTGTTGCCCGGCATCGGCGTCGACTATGCGCCGGTGCGCGCATCGGCTGCCGCCGATCGGGCCGCGTTTCGGCTGTCGCGCGAGGCCCACCTGTACGTGTGCCCGCAGTCGCTGTTCAAGATCCATCCCGCCACCGATGCGCTGTTCCTGGACATTCTCGAGCAGGACGAGGCGGCGCAGCTCCTGTTCTTCGCCGCACCGGCGAAGGCGCAGACCGACGCCTTCGTCGCACGCCTGACTTCCGGGATGCGCGTGCGCGGCGTGCCCATGCGCAATCAGGTGAAGCTCCTGCCGCACGTCTCGCGCGAGCACTTCGCCGCGTTGCTCGGGTGCTGCGACGTCATGCTCGACCCGCTGCACTGGAGCGGCGGCAATACGGCGCTGGATGCCCTCGCCGCGGGCTTGCCGATCGTCACCTTGCCCGGGAGCGAGATGCGCGGCCGGCAGAGCGCCGCGATGCTGCGGCTCATCGGGATGGACGACCTCGTCGCGAGCGATGCGCGCGATTACGTCGCGAAGGCGCTGCGCGTGGCGAGCGATCGTGCCCATCGTGCTGCGCTGTCGGCACGCATCGACGAGGGACTGCCGAAGCTCTTCCATCGTCATGACGCCATCGCTGCGCTCGCCGACGCCATCGAGCGCGTCCGGCGGCGAGATGCCGCGGCCTCGTCGCCGCACCTGGCCCCATGAGCACACCGTCATCCGATCCGCGTATCGCCGGCCTGCGTGCGGCGCTCGCGCAGCACCCCGATGCCATCGAAGCACTGTCGCAGCTCGTCGATCTCCACGTTGCCCGGTTGGAATGGGACGAGGCGATCGCCGCCTGCGACCGCGCCCTCGCGCACGCGCCGGAGCACGTCGGCGCGAAATACAAGAAGTCGTTCGTGCTCGCGATGCGCGGTGATCTCGAGCCCGCCGCGGATCTCATGCACGAGGTGGTCGTAGCCATGCCGACGTATGCGCCGGCGTGGCGCAATCTCGGGGCGATCGCGACGTGGCGCAACGACATGGCCGGCGCAGTGCAGTCGTATCGCCGCGCACTGTCGCTGCAGGCCGACGACATGGACGCCGAGGCGGGCATGGCGCAGGCGATGCTCGCGATGCGCGATTTCGGCAATGGCTGGGAGCATTACGAAGCGCGGGCGCTGGGCGTGCACGCGCTTGCGAAACGCGGCGCCATCCCCGCGCCGTGGCGCGGCCAGGCGCTATCCGGCGCGTTGATCGTGCACGGCGAGGGCGGCTTCGGCGACGTCATCCAGTTCGCGCGCCTCGCCGCGCTCGCGCGTCGGCGTGTGGGCCGGCTGGTGCTTTTCCTGCGCGACTATTACGCGCCGTTGGTGGAGGTGCTGTCGACCTTGGAGGGCGTCGACGCCATCGCCAGCGACCGCGAGGCCTTTCGGGATGCGCAGGCGGCGATCTCGGTGATGAGCCTGCCCTACGCCCTCGGACGACTGCCGCTCGATGTCGCGCCCACGCCGGTGCCTTACCTTCGCAGCGATCCGCAGCGTCGCGAGCGCTGGTGCGCGCGCCTTGCTCCCGATCGCGGCTTGCGTGTGGGTCTGGTATGGGCCGGCGACCCGCGCAGCAACCTGCTCGAGCACAGGACCATGGATCGCCGTCGCTCGATCGCGCTTTCGGCATTGCGGCCGTTGCTCGATGTTGCGGGCGTGTCTTGGCACAGCCTGCAAAAAGGCGAGGCGGCCAAAGAGCTCGCAGGGTTCGAAGGACGCACGTCGATCGTCGATCATGCGCACGAGCTCGGTGATTTCGCCGATACCGCGGCGCTCGTCGACGAGCTCGATCTCGTGGTCAGTGTCGACACCGCCGTGGTGCATCTCGCCGGCGCGCTCGGTAAACCCGTGTGGCTGCTCAATCGTTTCGACTCCTGCTGGCGCTGGGGCACGAGCGGCGAGCGCGCGGCGTGGTATCCGGCGATGCGCATCTTTCGGCAGGTGCGCTTCGGCGCCTGGGAGCCGGTCATCCATCATGTCGCGAACAAGCTCGGGCAGCGTGTCCAGCACAGGCGCGCCTCGTCGGGCCCTTGAAGCCCCGTTTCGTCGTGCAGCGGCGACATACGCCGGCGCGGATCCTGCAGCGCGTCGTCGGAGGACGACACTTACGCGAAAAATGCGTTGCAACAGCTTGATTCCTGCGACTATCCTCTTCGGCCCGACTCGCCTCGCGTGCTATGATCGCCGATTAACTTTTGAGCAGCGCAGCCCCGCGGAAAGCTCTTGCTTGAAGCCAGCATCACCATGACCCCGGTCGAAGAACGCAAATTGGGCGAGATCCTCGTCGAGCGCGGCAAGCTCGATGCCGGCGGGCTCGAGCGCGCACTTCGGCTGCAGCAGGAAAGCGGCGAGAAGCTCGCGTCGCTGCTGGTCACGCTCGGGCTTTGCGCCCAGCGCGACGTCGCGGAGGCGATGGCCGTGCAGCTCGGCATTCCACTCGTCGAGCCCTCCGGCTATCCCGAATTCCCCATCCTCGAAGAGCGCATCTCGGCGCGCTTCCTGCGCGAGGCGCGCGCGTTGCCCGTGCACGAGGACGAGCGCGAGCTCGCGCTCGCAATGGCCGATCCCACCGACGACTACACCATCGGGGCGTTCCGGATGGTCACCGGCCGCGAGGTGCGCCCCCTGGTGGCGATCCCCACCGAGCTCGAAGCCGCCCTCGAGCGGCTCTATGGCGCGGGCAAGTCGGCGCTGGGCCAGATCGTCGGTGACGTCGAGCAGCGCGTGGACGATCTCGCGACCTTCGACGCCGACGTCCAGCAGTTGAAGGACCTCGCCTCCGAAGCCCCCGTCATCCGGCTCGTCTCGCTCATCATCACCAACGCGCTGGAAATGCGCGCGTCCGACATCCACATCGAGCCGTTCGAGAACCGCCTGGTGGTGCGCTATCGCATCGACGGCGTGCTGCACGAGGTCGAATCGCCGCCGCGCCGGTTTTCCGCTGCGGTGATCTCGCGCATCAAGATCATGGCGAATCTCGACATCGCCGAGCGGCGGCTGCCCCAGGACGGGCGCATCCGCTTGCGCGTGCAAGGCAAGGAGATCGACCTCCGCGTCTCGACGGTGCCGACGATGCATGGCGAATCCGTCGTGATGCGGATCCTGGACAAGGGCGGGGTCGCGCTCGATTTCAAGCGCCTCGGCTTCGACGACGAGATACTCAAGATCTTCCTCGACGTGCTGCTGCAGCCGCACGGCATCCTGCTCGTGACCGGACCGACCGGCTCGGGCAAGACGACGACGCTCTACACCGCGCTCG
>DASRGX010000002.1:0-5260 GCA_035650835.1 Rudaea sp.
CGAGTCGATTCCCCCAGCCGGGGCGTTGCTCGTGGCCGAAGTCGACGGCGAGCCCGGCGAGTTGCCGCGCGCCGCGGGCGCCGTGGCGGACGCCGCGCGCGGTGCGGGGCTCGTCGAGCTGCGCATTGCCGAGGGCGCGCCGGAAGTCGAAACGTTGTGGGCGGCGCGCAAAGCGCTTTCGCCCGCGCTGCGCGCGCTCGCTCCCGACAAGATCAACGAAGACGTGGTCGTGCCGGTCAGCCGGGTGCCTGCGCTCGTCGAGAGGCTGCGCGAAATTTCCGCACGGCACGCGGTGCCGATCGTGAGCTTCGGGCATGCCGGCAACGGCAATCTGCATGTCAATCTGCTGCCGCGCGACGCCGCCGAGCGCGCACGCGCCGATGCCGCGCTCGCCGATGTGTTCGCGGCCGTCGTCGCGCTCGGCGGCACGCTCTCGGGCGAGCATGGCATCGGCCTCGCGAAGCGCGATTTTCTCGGCGATGCGATCGACCCGGCGGCGCTGGCCATCATGCGGCGCATCAAGTCGCAGTTCGACCCGGACGGGATCTTGAATCCAGGCAAGCTGTTGCCCGAGGCCTCAGAAAACGCGCTGAAGTAGCACGAGGGCGAGCGCCGCATAGGCGCCGGCGAGCACGTCGTCGAGCATCACGCCGAGACCGCCCTTGACGTTCTCGTCCGCCCACGAGACGGGCCAGGGCTTCCACACGTCGAAGATGCGGAAAAGTATAAATCCGGCACAAATCCACAACATGCCGTGCGAGGCGGAAGCGAGCGGCGCAAGTGCGATCCACAGACCGACGAATTCGTCCCAGACCACGGCACCCGGATCTTCGCCGCCGATGCGCCGCGCCGCGGCGCCGCAGACGAACACGCCGAGCGCGAACGCGAACGCAAGCGCGAGCGCGTAGGCGAGCGGCGGCAGCTCGCGCAGGGCGAGCCAAGGCGCGAGCGCAACGAGCGAGCCGACCGTGCCCGGCGCGACGGGGCTCAAGCCAGCGCCGAAGCCGAGCGCGATCACGCCGGAAGGCCGGCGCAGCAGGTCTCGGCGGATCGCGGCATCGAGCGGCATCAGGCGAAATGTTCCCAGCCGCGACGCGGCAACGAGATGGGTTTGCGCTGCGCATCGTAAACGACGACGTCCGTTCCGGCGACGATGCGCCCGACGCGCGTCGCCGCGCAACCGCTTCGCGCGAGATCGGCGAGGAGCAACGGCGCCTCGGTTTCTGCGACCGTGAAGCAAAGCTCGTAATCGTCGCCGCCGGCGAGCTGCAAGAGACGGCGCTCCGTATCGTCGGCGAGCGCCAGCAACGCGGGCGACGCGGGCAATGCCGGTGCGTCGAGCTCGGCGCCGACGCCGCTGGCGGCGCAGATGTGCCCCAAATCGGCCACGAGCCCATCGGAAACGTCGATGCAAGCCGAAGCGCGACCGCGCAGCACGAGCCCCTGCGGCACGCGCGGCGTGGGGCGATTCAGGCGTACTTCGAGGAAGTCCGGCGCCGAGGGATTTCGATGCTCCGCCGCGCCGTCGCCGACCAGCAACTGACGGAGGCCAGCGGCGGCATCGCCGAGCGTCCCCGTGACGCAAACGACATCGCCAGGATGCGCCCCGGCGCGTCGCACGGCCGCGTGTTCCGGCACGAAACCATGCACGGTCACCGTGATGCTGAGCGGGCCTTGCGTCGTGTCGCCGCCGACCAAGGCGAGCTTGAATTCGCGGGCAAGCGCGGCGAAGCCGTCGGCGAACGCTTCGACCCAGGTGCGCTCCGCCGTGGGCAATGTCAGCGCGAGCGTCGCCCAGGCGGGCGTGGCGCCCATGGCGGCGAGGTCCGACAGGTTCACCGCGAGCGATTTCCAGCCGACGTCGTACGCTTTTGTGCTTTGTGGAAAATGCACACCCGCCACGAGCGTGTCCGTGCTGACCGCGAGCGCCTGCCCCGCGGGCACGGCGAGCAGGGCCGCGTCGTCGCCGATGCCGAGCCGCACGTCGTCGCGCGCCACCGCGCAGCGCTCGCCGATCGCGTCGATGAGCGTGAATTCAGCCACGGCGGCCGCCCGCGTTCCGCCTTCGAGAATTGGAAGCGTCAGGACGCGCGAAGGCGTTGCTTGGAAGATCGCACGGCGACGCCACGGTCAATCGCGCGCCCGCAGCTCGATCGCGCGCCACTCGCGCGCCGCCTTGTCGAGCACGCCGTTCACGTAGGTGTGACCGTGCTCCGCACCGAAGCGCTTGACGATCTCGATGGCCTCGTTGAGCACGACGCGATACGGCACGTCCGGGCGGTGAAGGAGTTCGTAGCCGGCCAGGCGCAGCACGGCGCGCTCGATCGGATCGACCTGCGCGATATCGCGGTCGAGGAACGGCGCGAGACCGGCGTCGAGTTCGTCGCAATGACGCTCCACGCCGCGCAGCAAGTCCTCGAAATAGTCGAGATCCGCGATTTCCATGTCCTGCTCGTGGCGGAATTCGTCGATGACGCGGCTCATCGGGTTGCCGCTCATCTGCCAGGCGTAGATCGCCTGGGTGGCGCGGCGCCTTGCGCGCGAGCGCGCCGCGAGGTCGATGCCGTCGGGCCTGTGACGCTGATTCATGCTCCTCTCCCTTGCGGCCGGTCGTCCTGCAGCAATTTCCACAAATCTACAATTTCAAGCGCCGCGGCGGCCGCCTCGGCGCCTTTGTTGCCGTGTGCGCCGCCGGCGCGCGCCTGGGCGTCAGCGTGGCGCTCGACGGCGAGCACGCCGTTCAGCACCGGCACGCCGTGATCGAGCGCGACGCGCATGAGGCCTTGGGCGCAACCGTCGGCGACATGCTCGTAGTGGCGCGTATCGCCGCGCACCACGCAGCCGAGCGCGACGATCGCCGCATAGCGGCCGTCGCGCGCGAGCTCGGCGGCCGTCGCCGGAATTTCCCAGGCGCCGGGGACGCGCACGACGTCGACGGCGGCCTCGGCCACGCCGTGCTCGACGAATGCCGCACGTGCGCCGTCGACGAGCGTATCGACGATGCTGGGATTCCAGCGGCTGGCGACGATGGCGAAGCGGCTTCCATGATGGACGCGCGGTTCGCCGGCGAATACGGGCATGGGTGGAAGGCCGAGGGGCGAGGCTGTGGATTATATTCCGAACGCCGTGCCGGGATTCGCGGAACGCGCGTTGCCGCCGCGTTCAGCGTTCGGTCTTGCCGCCGGCCTCTTCGTACCCGACCACCTCGAGTCCGAACCCCGACAGCCCGAGGAACCTCCGCCGCGTGCCGAGTACGCGCAGGCGGCGCACGCCGAGATCGGCGAGGATCTGCGCACCGACGCCATGCCGGCGCCACTCACGCACGGGATCGGCCGCGTGCACGGGCGGGTCGTCGGCGAGGCGTGCGAGCGCGTGCGCCGTTTCCTCGCCGTCGCTGAGCACGACGACCACGCCGCGACCTTCCGCGGCGACGCGACGCAAGGCCGCGTCGAGCGGCAAACCGCCGTCTGCACGCTTCACGTGCAGCACGTCGGAGAGAAGCTCGCGCACGTGCACGCGGGCGAGCACCGGTTCGCCGTCGTCGATGCGCCCGCGCACGAGCGCGAAATGGGCCAATCCGCTCAGCGTGTCGCGATAGGCGTACAGGCGGAATGGGCCGAATTCGGTATCGACGTCGCGCGCGCCGACACGCGCGACGGTCTGCTCGGTCTCCAGCCGATAGCGGATCAGGTCGGCGATGCTGCCGATCCGCAAGCCGTGCGCCGCGGCGAACGTCTCGAGTTCCGGCCGTCGCGCCATCGTGCCGTCCTCGGCGAGGATTTCGACGAGCACGCCGGCCGGCTCGAATCCCGCGAGGGCCGCGAGATCGCTCGCGGCCTCGGTGTGGCCTGCACGCGTGAGCACGCCGCCCGGTTGCGCGGTGAGCGGGAACACGTGGCCGGGTTGCACGAGATCGGCAGGCTTCGCATCGGCGCGCACGGCGGTGCGTATCGTGTGCGCGCGATCGTAGGCCGAAATGCCGGTGGTCACGCCTTCGGCGGCTTCGATCGAGACCGTGAAGTTGGTGTGGTGGCGCGAGGCGTTGTCGCTGACCATCGGCGGCAGCCGGAGCTGTTCGCAACGCGCTTTGGTCAGCGACAGGCAAATGAGCCCGCGCGCCTCGCGCGCCATGAAGTTGATGTCCTCGGGCCGCACGGCTTCGGCCGCCATGATGAGATCGCCTTCGTTCTCGCGATCCTCGTCGTCGACGATGACGACCATCCGGCCGGCGCGGATTTCCTCGAGAAGCTCGGGAATGGAACTGAAGCTCATCGTGCGTTCCTGCGCCAGAGTGGAGTGACGAAACGACCGCTGATCCACGCGCGCCGCAGGAACGCGAGCGCCGCCGCGAGACAGACGAGCGTGGCGACGGACGACGCTTCGATGCCGAACTCTCCGCCCGAGAGCCACACCGGACCCTGTGCGACGGAATGGAACCAGCCCGGCACGTCGGTGCCCGATACGCGCACGCCGAGCACACCACCCTCGGCGAAGTTCCAGCCGATATGGATGCCGATCGGCCACCACAGCGACCGTGTCGCCATGTACGCAGCGCCAAGCAGGATGCCCGCCTGGAGCGCGATGGACAGCGCACCGGCGACGCTCGCGTGCGGATTCGCCAGATGCAAGGCGCCGAACAGCGCCGCGGAAAACGCGAGCGCGAACCACGACCCGCAGAGCGCTTCGAGATTGCGGAAGACGATGCCGCGCAGCAGGATTTCCTCGACCACGCCTGCGGCGAGCGCGAAGGCGAAGCCGATGACCATGCCTGCGCCGTCGCCGGTCGCGGAGATCGCGATCCCACCCGCGGCCAGCAGCAACAACGCCACGACGATGCACAAGCCGCCGCCGATGCCGAAGCCTGCACCGAGTTCGCGCAAGCCGGTGCGCAGCGGCAGCTCGTCCGCGTCGCGCCGCGCGATCCAGCGCGCATACGCGACGTACCAGAGGCAGCTCGCGACGACGACGGCGAGCCCCGCGAGCACGCATGCGGCCGCGCTGCGGCCCGCCACGCTGAACGCGATCTCGCGCAGGAGTATGACCGGCACGCCGACGAAGGCGGTCTCGAGCAGCAAGCGGCTCAGCGGAAAATCGACGACACGGCGGAACACCGACGGAGCGGCCGAAGCGATCGTATTCATGTGCGGTCCTGGTGCTGAACGGCGCCGTACAGGCGCTCGACATAGCGTGCGACGACATCGACTTCGATGTTGACGGCGTCGCCCGGGCGCTTGTCGCGGAACGTGGTCGCCGCGATCGT
>DASRGX010000003.1:0-10714 GCA_035650835.1 Rudaea sp.
TACAAAGGAATCCGCCATGCAACTCCGCCTCGACTTCTACAAAGCCAGCCCGAACGCGATCAAGGCCATGCGCGGCCTGGAAGAACAGATTGCGCGTAGCAGCCTCGAAAAGCCGCTCATGGAACTCGTGCGCCTGCGCGCTTCGCAGATCAACGCCTGCGCGTATTGCGTCGACCTGCACACGAGCGACGCCCGCAAGGCCGGGGAAGACGAGCGGCGTCTCGCGGCCGTCGTCGTCTGGCGCGAAGCGCCGTTCTTCAGCGACCGTGAACGCGCCGCGCTGGAATGGACCGAGGCGTTGACGCGCGTCGAGCAGACGCACGTGCCGGACGACGTCTGGGAGCGCGTCAAACCCTGGTTCACGCCCGAAGAACTCGTCGACCTCACCTTGCTGGTCTCCGCGATCAATGGCTGGAACCGGTTCGCGGTCGCATTCCGCAAGCTGCCGCACTGACGGGAGAGCACCGATGAACAGGCTGCGAATCGCCGCAATCGCGCTCGGACTCGCGCTCGCCGGCTGCATGACTCCGCCGAACGTGACCGTGCGTGAACACAGGCTGGATGCCACGGACGTGGGGCTCGGTCAGACCGCTGCGCCGACGCCGGTCGATGCTTGGTGGCGGGCGTACGGCGATGCGCAGCTCGACAAGCTCATGGAGCGAGCGCTCGCCAACAATCCCACGCTGGCGCAGGCGCTGGCACGCCTGCGCGGCGCCGAAGCGGCGGCCGATTCCGCCTACGCCGGAAAACTGCCGTCGGTGTCGCTCGACGCGGCCGAAACGCGTCAGCGCTTCAGCCGCGACGATGTGGTCCCGCCACCCTACGCGGGCGGCGTGCACTCGGAAGGGCGCACGCTGTTCACGTTCGCGTGGGACATCGACTTCTGGGGCCGCCAGAGTGCGCTCGTCGAGGCCGCGCGTGCGCGCACGACGGCGACCGCGCTCGACCTCTCGGGCGCACGCCTGGCCGTGACCGGTGCCATGCTCGAAGCCTATATCGAGCTCGATCGTCAGTACGCGCTCGCCGATCTCGCCGAGCGCAGCACCGCGCAACGCCGGCAGATCCTCGACATCACGCGCCGCCGCGTCGGCGCCGGTCTCGAGACGAACGTGGAACTGCGTGAAGCCGAAGGCGCGGTGCCGAAATCCCTCGTGGAACTGAAAGCAGCGCAAGCGGACCGCGCACGTGCCGCACACCTCATTGCCGCGCTGAGCGGCCAGGGCGCCGATGCCTACGCCGGCATCGAACGCCCGCGGTGGCAGCTCGACGCTGCGCTGGCGCTGCCCTCCGCGCTGCCTGCCGATTTGCTCGGCCGCCGCCCCGACGTACTCGCGGCGAGGGCGCGCGTCGATGCGGCGACGTCGAACCAAGCCGCAGCGAAGGCGGCGTTCTACCCCGATGTCGATCTCGCGGCGTTCGCCGGCGTCGCCGCGATCGGCGCCGGCAATCTGTTGCAAACCGCATCGGCGACTTATGGCGTCGGTCCGGCAATCCATCTGCCGCTCTTCGACGGCGGGCGGCTCAAGGCCGAATATCGCCGCGCGACGGCCGAGATCGACGAAAGCATCGCCGCGTACAACGCCGCTGTGCTCGGCGCCGTGCGCGAGGCCGCCGACGCGCTCACGCGCATCGACGCGCTCGGCGACGAAATCGGCGAGCAACGCAAATCCTTGGACGCCGCCGAAGCCGCCTACCGACTCGCGAGCGAACGCTACGCAGCCGGATTGTCGGACTACCTCACGGTGCTCAACGCCGAGACCGAGGTGTTGAGCGCCCGCCGCGAGCGTGTCGAGCTTGCCGCCGCGCAGGCCCGCGCGCGCGTCGCGCTCATGCTCGCGGTCGGCGGCGATTTCGACGCGCGCTCGGCGGCGCCCGCCGTCGTCGCGAACTGATTCCTTCCGGAGAACGATCATGAGCACGACCGAAACGACCAACACGGATGCAGCGCTCGTTGTGTACGATGCGGCAAAATCCACAAGGCGGCGTCGCCTGGCGGCGCTCGCCGCCGCCGTGACGCTCGGCCTCGCCGGCTACGGCGCGTGGTGGGCCGCCTACGCACGGCACTACGAGTCGACCGACGACGCCTACGTGAGCGGCGATCTCGTCGAAGTGACGAGCGAGGTGCCGGGCACGGTCACCACGCTCGACGTCGACGATACGCAAAGCGTCACGCGCGAGCAGACCTTGCTCGAGCTCGATCCGGCCGACGCGCGCATCGCGATGGAGAACGCCGAGGCCAATCTCGCGCGCGCCGTGCGTCAGGTGCGCACGCTGTTCGCCCAAGCCGCCGAGCTGCGCGCGCAGATCGCCGAGCGCGAGACCGCGCTCAAGCGTGCGCAAGGCGACTTCGCGCGCCGCGCGGACCTCACGCGCGACGGTGCGGTGTCGCACGAGGAGCTCGCGCACACGCACGACACGATCGCCGAGATGCAGGCGAGCCTCGCCGAGGCGCGCGAGCAGTTGAATGCGACCTGGGCGCAGATCGACGGCACGACGGTGCAGCGTCATCCGCAGGTGCTCGCTGCCGAGGCTGCGGTGCGCGACGCCGCGCTTGCGCTCGGGCGCACTCGTATCGCCGCGCCGGTCGCCGGCGTGGTCGCGCGCCGCAACGTGCACGTCGGCCAGCGCATCGCGGCCGGCACGCCGCTGATGTCCGTCGTGCCTCTCGACGCCGTGTGGGTCGACGCGAATTTCAAGGAGGTGCAACTCGAGAACATGCGTGTCGGACAGCCCGTCACGCTGCATGCGGATGTCTACGGCGGCGCCGTCACGTATCACGGCAGGCTCGCCGGTTTGGGCGCGGGCAGCGGCAGCGCCTTCGCGCTGTTGCCGGCGCAGAACGCCTCGGGCAATTGGATCAAGATCGTGCAGCGCGTGCCCGTGCGCATCGCGCTCGATGCGGCCGAGCTCGACGCGCATCCGCTGCGCGTCGGTCTTTCCATGACGGCGCAGGTCGACGTGCGCGATACCTCGGGGCCGCTCGTCGCCACGCAAGTACGCGGTCCGCAGCCCAAGCAGGCAAGCCGCGGCGGCGATCCGGCGGTCGAGGCGCGCATCGCCGAAATCATCGCCGACAACGACGGCGGCCCGCGCGCGGTCGCCCTGGCCGGAGCGCGCCGATGAGCACCGCCGCCGCTGTCGCACGCGCTTCGGCGCCGAGCGCCGGCGGCGCGCGCGCCGTGACCCTCGTGGCGCTCGCACTCGCGACGTTCATGCAGGTGCTCGACACCACGATCGCGAACGTGTCGATCCCGACCATCGCGGGCAATCTCGGCGTCTCCACCGATCAAGGCACGTGGATCATCACCTCGTTCGCCGTCGCCAACGGCGTCTCGGTGCCGCTCACGGGCTGGCTCATGCAGCGCTACGGCGTCGTGCGCACGTTCGTGTTGTCGGTGCTGCTGTTCACGCTGGCGTCGTTCCTGTGCGGCGTCGCCTGGAACCTCTCGTCGCTGATCGTGTTCCGCGTGCTGCAAGGCGCGGTCTCGGGGCCGATGATCCCAGGTTCGCAGGCGTTGCTGCTCTCGCTGTTCCCGACCGAGCGCAAGGGCACGGCCCTCGCGATTTGGTCGATCACCACGCTCGTCGCGCCGATCTGCGGGCCGATCCTCGGCGGCTACATTTCGGACAACTACGCATGGTCGTGGATTTTCCTGATCAACGTGCCGGTCGGCCTCTTCTGCGCGACCGTCTCGTGGCAAGCGCTGCGCACGCAAGAGACGCCGACGCGACGCCTGCACATCGACGGCGTCGGACTCGCCTTGCTCGTGCTCTGGGTCGGTGCGTTGCAGATCATGCTCGACAAGGGCAAGGACCTCGACTGGTTCGCCGCCACGCCGATCGTCGTGCTCGGCCTCGTTACGCTCGTGAGCCTCGTCGCGTGGATCGTCTGGGAGCTGGGCGAGCAGCATCCGATCGTCGATTTGTCGCTGTTCAAGTCGCGCAGCTTCACGCTCGGCACGCTCGCGTTGTGTCTCGGCTACGCGGTGTTCTTCGGCAACGTAGTGCTCATGCCGCTCTGGCTGCAGACGCAACTCGGCTACACGGCCACCTGGGCGGGACTCGTGGCCGCTCCGAGCGGCATCACGGCGGTGCTGATCTCGCCGCTCGTCGGGCGCTACATAGCACGTGTGGATGCGCGCTGGCTCGCGACGGCATCGTTCGCGGTGTTCGGGCTGTCGTACTTCATGCGTTCGGACTACACGGCCGACGCGAGTTTCTGGGTGTTCGTGCTGCCGCTCGCCGTGCAGGGCGTTGCGATGGGCCTGTTCTTCGTTTCGCTGCTCACGATCCTGCTCGACGGCCAGCCGCCCGCCAAGGTGCCGGCGGCCTCGGGCTTGAGCAACTTCCTGCGCATTACCGGCGGCAGCTTCGCGACCTCGCTGACGACGACGTTCTGGGACCGGCGCGAAGCGCTGCATCAATCGCGCCTCGTCGAATCGCTGAGCGCGTTCGATCCCACGTTTCTGCAAACGCTCGCCAAGCTCGGCGCAAGAGGTTTCGCCGAACAACCCGCCGTGGCCGCCGTCATGCGCGAGGTGGTCGGTCAGGGCTATCTGTTGTCGAGCCTCGATATTTTCTGGCTTTCGGGCTGGCTCGCGCTCGCGCTGCTACCGCTGTGCTGGATGGTCCGGCGGCCGCGCGGCGCGGCAGCACCGGCCGCCGCCGACTGAACGCAAGCGGGAGGATCGGCGCCGTGGATGCTAAGGCGCCGGCGCCGATCCTTTGAATCTACTGCCGAAAGTTTCTCCTCGATAGCGATTCACCCGAGTCGTACATACGCTCCGGAGCGGAGCGGCCCGCCAAAACGCATGTCGAACCTCCTCAGCTGGCCGTGATATATCACATCGTTGTATAATTTCCGGCTTCGCCCCGGACGGCCCCATGCTCGACGACGATCGCTACGCGGCGCTCTCGGAGTTCCGCTTCCGCCTCACGCAGTTCCTGCGCTTCAGCGAGCAGGCGGCGCGCGGGGTCGGCATTTCGCCGCTGCAATATTTGCTGCTGCTGCATCTGCGCGGCCGCGGCGCCACGGGCCATGCGAGCGTGGGCGAACTCGCCGAACGGCTCGGCGCCAGCCACCAGGGCACCGTCGCGCTGGTCAAACGGTGCGAGACGCTCGGTCTCGTGCGCAAGCGCCGCAGCGCCGTCGACGCGCGGCGCGTCGAAGTGCGCCTCAGCGCGCGCGCGCATCGCATCGTCGCGCGCATCGCCGCGCGCCACGTGCGCGAGCTCGAACGGCTCGACGACGTCATGCGCGTCGCCCGCGTGACGGATCTCTCTCCCGGCAAACGCGCAGGAGCCCGCCGCCAACATGAGCCATAAACGCGATTTTTCCGCACAACCGCGCTTGCCGCTGCTTGCGCTGTTCGCGCTCGCCATCGGCGGCCTGAGCTCGCTCGGCGCGTGGCTGCTGCTCGCCGCGATTCGCCTGTTCACGAATCTGTTCTTCTTCCAGACGCTCTCGCTCGCAGCGCGCTCGCCGGCCGACAACACGCTCGGCGCCTGGGTCATCCTCGCGCCGGCGCTCGGCGGCCTGATCGTCGGATTCATGGCGCGCTACGGCAGCGAGAAGATCCGCGGCCACGGCATTCCCGAAGCGCTCGAGGCGATCCTGTTCGGCAAGAGCCGCATGTCGCCGAAAGTCGCCGTGCTGAAGCCGCTGTCGTCGGGCATCGTCATCGGCAGCGGCGGTCCATTCGGCGCCGAAGGTCCGATCATCATGACCGGCGGCGCCGCGGCCTCGCTGCTCGCGCAGGCGTTCAGCCTGACCTCGGCCGAGCGCAAGGCGCTGCTCGTCGCCGGCGCCTGCGCCGGCATGACCGCCGTATTCGGCACGCCGCTCGCCGCCGTGCTGCTGGCCGTGGAATTGCTGCTGTTCGAACTGCGCCCGCGCAGTCTGCTGCCCGTCGCGATCGCCTGCGCAGTGGCCGGTTTCCTGCGGCCGCTGTGGCTCGACGCGGGCCCGCTGTTTCCGCTCACCACGCCGCCGCCGACGTTGTTCGCGCTCGTCTCGTGCGTGCTCGCAGGCCTCGCCTCCGGCGCCCTGTCGAGCGCGATGACGAGCGCGCTCTATGCCATCGAGGACGGCTTCGCACGCTTGCCGCTGCACTGGTCGTGGTGGCCGGCGCTCGGCGGACTCGTGGTCGGCGTCGGCGGCTGGCTGGAGCCGCGCGCGCTCGGCGTCGGCTACGACGTGATCGGCGATCTGCTCGCGAATCACCTCGTGCTTTCCGCGGTCGCGGCGCTGCTCGTCGTCAAAGCGGTGATCTGGGCCGTGGCGCTCGGCTCGGGAACCTCGGGCGGCGTGCTCGCGCCGCTGCTCATGATCGGCGCGGGACTCGGCTGCGTCATCGGGCCGTGGCTGCCCGGCGGCAGCGTGCAACTGTGGGCGCTCGTGTGCATGGCAGCGACGCTCGGCGGCACGATGCGCGCGCCGCTCACCGCGGCCGTGTTCGCGTTCGGCTTGACGCACGACGCGGACGCGTTGCTGCCGGTGCTGCTCGGCTGCGCCGTGGCCTACGGGTTCACGGTCGCCGTGATGCCGCGCTCGATCCTGACGGAAAAAATCGCTCGCCGCGGCCAGCACGTGTACCGCGAATACGGCGTCGATCCGCTCGAGCGGCATTTCGTCGGCGAGGTCATGACGCGCGACGTGGTGGCGATCGCGGGCGAGCTCTCCGTCGCCGATGCGCTTGCGCGTTTCTTCGGTGCGGACCAAGCCTATCGTGCCTATCCCGTCGTCGCCGCCGGCCGCCTCGTCGGTACGGTCGATCGCCACCTGCTGCTGCGCGCCGCCGAGAGCGGTCGCGAGACTGCTCTCGCCGAGGTCTTGAGCGGCGGCACGCCGGAGTTCGCGCTCGCCGACGAAACCTGCCGCAGCGTCGCCTCGCGCATGGCGGCGCAAGGACACGAGCGTTTGCCCGTCGTCGAGGCGGACGGCACGCTGAAGCTCGTCGGCATCGTGAGCCGCAGCGATCTGGTCAAGCCGGCGCGGCAGCTCTACGACGAGGAATCGCGGCGCGAGCGCTTCCTGCGCGCGCGCGCGAAGATCACCTGAGGCGCTCGCCGCTACATGCAATTGAGAATGCAGTGCTCGACGAAGCCGGCGCCGTCGTTCGGCAATCGCGTCATGACGAGGTTCAGCACGACGGAGCTCGTCTGCCAGTAGCTCGCGTGCAGGAGATTCGCACCCTGCGGAACGCCATGCCCGACGATGCGGTCCTCGTCGACGTAGACATCGAAATGGATGTCGTTCGGTCCGAACACGAACTGTCCTGTGTCGACGCCGCCCGCAAAGGTGACGATATCGAGCCCGCCGCGTCGCGACGCCGGGTCGTACCAGAACACGGGACTGGGGAAGGCGTTGAAGGAATCGACAGGAGCGAATTGCACGCCGGCCGCGAGATCATCGAATACGGCGCCGAAACTCGGCCTCGATCCGTCGGTCGGCGTGCTTTGTGGCGAAACGTAATAGAACAAGCTGCCCGACGGCGGCAGCGCGATGCTAGGGTCCGCGCCATCCGCCAGCACCGCTTCGATCGGCACCGGCGGCGAGTCGAACGGTTCGCCCTGCGATAAACGTACGATCTGGGTGCGTACGGGGATCGGACCGACGTCGCTGGGGCAAACCGCCGCCGTGCAGTCGAAAATGTCCCAACTCACCGCGAGAGCCCAGTCGCCGGCCATGAGCTGGTCTTCGGCGACGCTGTAAGTCGCGGCGTCCATGTGCCACTGCTGATCGCCGATCGCAAGATCGAGGTGACGCGGCGTCGTCCAGGTCACCGATGCCGCCAACGCGTCGACGCTCACGTGCGGCGGACCGGCGTAATCGCACGTGATGCACTGCCCGCCGGCCGCGTCGAGCAAAGGCTGAGTCAGCTTGCCGATCTTGCCCGAGGCGATGCGCTCGGGTTCGCTCGTCGGAGTCCAAAGGCCCTGGATCATGTGCCAGACCGGCGCGCCGAGTTCGTCGTAGCCGTCGTAGCTCAGGAAGACGAAACCCTCGAGACCCACGTCCACCCACACGCCCGTGCCTGGTTTGGAAGAATCGTAGTAAGCGCCTCGCGCCGGCAACAAGGGTGTCAAAGCGGTGCTGCCGCTCGTGACGCCGTTCGCATCGGCCGTCGCGGCCACGACCAGCAACAACAACGCCGAAATCCGAATGATGCCTGCCATCGCTCCTCCTCGATTCCGTTGGCGGAGAATCCAGACGATGCGCGGCAGGCAAGCGTTGCATCGTCGAGTGCCAGCGATCCGATAAAAAAAAGAGGGCCGCACGGAGCGGCCCTCAAGCTGAAGATGGCGGGCCACATCCTGTGGCCCGCGGCATCCCTCCCCTTACTCGTGTGTCATTGCACGGTCAGCGTGATGTCGTCGAGCACGAACGAGGTCGCGAGCGAGACGTCTTCCTTGCCCGTGAACTTGACCGTGACGGTCTGACCGATGTACGCGCTCACGTCGTGCGTGTGCACTGCATAGCCCGTGTTCTTGTTGAGGTTCGAGTACGTGGCCAGCGTCTTGAGCAGCGTGCCCGAGCTGTTGTAGAGACCCACGGTCAGCGTGTCGTACGCCGTCGAGGTCGTGGTCTCCTGCGTGTCGATGTGCAGGTAGTACGACAGCGTCGCCGTCGTCTTGCCCGCGGTGATCGCGACGCTCTGCGAGACCGTGTCGGTATGCGTGCTGCCGTAGCCGTCGAGCCACGCGAACCACGAGCCGGCATGCGCCGTCTCGCCCGAGCAGCCGCTGTTGCTGCACAGCACGCCCGCGGTCATCGACCATGGCGAGGCCGAGCCCGATTCGAAGCCCGTGTTGCCGAGGAGCTGCGTCGAACCGCCGCCGCCGCTCGAGACCGCGACCGACTTCGTCGCCGTGCTCGTCTTGCCGCTCACGCTGTCGGTGACCGTCTCGGAAACGCTGTACGTACCGGCCGCCGCATAGGTGTGGCTCGGGTTCGTCGCGGTCGAGGTGCCGCCGTCGCCGAACGTCCACGAATGCGCGCTGATCGTGCCGCCCGAATCCGTCGAAGTGTCGGTGAAGTTCGCGGTCAGGCCGTTCGTCGAGAAGCTGAAGCTCGCCGTCGGCGTGCCGCCACCACCGCTGCCGCCGCCGACGATCGCGTGCGAGATCGCGCACGAGTTCGTGTCGTTCGACCAGCTCGCCTGCTCGGCATAGGAGCCGTTGCCCATCGTGATGTTGGCCGCACCACCCGGCTGTCCCGGCGAGATCCAAGCGCACTCGTCGGAGTTTTCTTCGCCGTTGTACTGCGAACCGCTGACGTGGTTGGTCCAGCCGCCGGCCGGCAGCGTGTCGGACATCATTTCATGCCACTCGTGACCGAGCGTCATCGTGTAGCCGTCGAGCGTGCCTGCGGAACCCGAGTTGACGAAATTCACGCCGCAGTTCTGGCCGACGTCCATGTTGTACGGCTGATTGCTGAACGCGATGTCGCCGTACGACGAGGAGACGCCCACGTCGCCGTTGTAGTCGTGCCACGCGCAGTAGCCCTGCGTCGGACTCTGGTAGTTGTCGGGATTCGTGCCGTGCGGCGACAGAATCACGTAGTAGGCATAACGGTTCGACGCCGCCGTCGTGTTGCCGAAATGCGCGGCGGCCTTGACGGCTTCCTGGCCGAGCTGGGCGGCCGTGGCAGACGAAGGCGATGCAGCCGAATTGTCGTACCAAACGCCCGCGAGCACGCCGCCCGATTGATACGGGACGAAGTTCGCGTTCGACGGGCAACTCGTCGCGCCCGACGACACGTTCGGGCCGTCGCACCACTGCGTGAGGTCCGCCGACCACAGCTCGCTGCCCGTGCCGATGCCCTTGAACATCATCTGCGCCTTCGGCGCGGCACCGTCCGGGTCGCCCGAGAACGTGTAGTTGCCGTTCGAGTCGGTGCTCTGCGTGCCCCATTGGGTGCCGTAGAACACGAGGTAGACCTTGTTGTGGCCGCTCATGACGCCGATGCCGTCGACGCCGCCGCCGAAGCTCAGGGTCTCCGGACCCGTCGCGGCGGTCACCACGCTCGGATGCGCGGCGTTCCACTCCTTCATGAGCTTCTGAACCTGGCGGGTCGGGACGACGCCGTGGCGGTACGGATGGCCGTTCTTCGGCGAATACGGGTTCGCCGTCGCGTCGCTCTGATCTCCGCTGCCGTTGTCGGCCTGGGCCGTGCTGATGCCGGCGCCGCAGACGAGCAAGGTCGCGGCCGCAAGCGTGGTCCAACGAAGACGAGTCCTGTAATAAGTCGTTGCAGTCATGGATAACCCCTAGCGAGTGAGTTAATGAAGCCGCGGACGGGTCCGCGGAACCTGCGGTCCATCGCCCCCCGATGCATCCCGGCGCTGCGCCGGAACTGCTCCTTCAGGTCCGGGGCGTAGCGCCCTGCTGCTGCCGGTACGGCGTTGCCCGTCCCTAATGTTCGGGAGGTGCCGCCGCTTATATCCGCCGGGGTTTTCCGATCCCATGCCGGAACCGAAAACGCGCCGGAACGTAGCAGCGACGGTACCGCTCGTCAAGGAAATCGCACCGCTAAGTCATTGAAATACCTGAAATTATTGTGCCTTGCACAATAATTGTCCGGACAAGTTGCATTGCACTCATGTCCTACGATGGACGTCCAGATGTCCAAAACTGCACTTGCGGCGTGCCGGCCCGGAGTGTAGGACGTCCGTCGATTCTTGCGGAAAATGCCGGGCTTTCCGCAGGGTCG
>DASRGX010000004.1:0-2844 GCA_035650835.1 Rudaea sp.
ACGTCCTCGCCCAACGGCCAAAGCTTCGTGGTGATCGAGCGAATGAGCGCGTCATGGTCGCCACGGGGAAAATCGCTGCGGCCGATCGAGCCGCGGAACAGCACGTCGCCGACGAAGGCGAGCCGTGAGGCGGGATGAAAGAGCACGACGTGACCGGGCGTGTGGCCGGGGCAATGATGAACGGAAAGACGCTGCGCGCCGATCGTGACCTCGTCGCCATCGACGAGCCAGCGGTCGGGCGTAAAGGGTCGGCAATGGTCCATGCCGAAGCGGTCGCCCTGCGCCGCCAATTGATCGATCCAGAACGTGTCCTCGCGCTCGGGCCCTTCCACGGGGATGGCGAGACGCGCGGCGAGATCGGCGACGGCCCCGGCGTGATCGAGGTGCCCATGCGTCACCAGCACCTTCTCGATGACGACGTCGCGCTCCTCGGCGACGGCGAGAATCCGCTCGAGCTCGCCGCCGGGATCGACGACGGCGGCGCGCTTCGTCTCGCCACACCAAACGAGCGAGCAATTCTGCTGAAAGGGCGTCACCGGAATGATGACGCCCTGGAGAGGTCTCATTGCGCTGAAATGACGGGAGCGCGAAACCCTGTCAACTGGCGACGCGCCAGGGCTGGCGTGGGCGGGCTACTCCTCGCAGAGGGCGGCGTGGCCACGTCGTGGTGGCGACAGCGTACCGGGTACCGGACGGTGAACGAGGCTTGCCACGGGACGACACGACTCCGCCGCGTCGGAGAGGGGCGCGGCGGTTGTGCGCAGCTTCACGGCGCGCATTTGCCGACGCCCGCCCGCTCTCCCTCTTTCACCTCGGCGCCGGACTGGTCGCGGGTCACCGGAGGAATCCGACCTTACGCGAAAGATCACCCCGGCCAGCAGCGCTCAGCCCGCGGTGTCGCTCTAGGCCAGCAGTGTCCCCGCCAAGAGCGCTTCCACATAGTTAGCGATCTGATCGAAGCCGGTGGCTCCCTCGCGCAGCGACGCTTGCACGGATGGGATCCCGAACTCGTCGGCAGTGGCACGCAGTTCCCCCGCCCGCTCCCGCCATCGCGTGATGTCGCGGCGCCGCTCACTGATGGCGTGCTTTTCTTGAGCCAGAAGCGCTTCGACCGTCGCCCGCACGTTCTCATCCAAGGCGTCTCGGAGCAGGCGCTCAAAGCGCTCGATGTTGGCACCGTGCACGAAAGCGCCGAGCGAGCCGTCTCGTTCGATTTGCTCCGCGACCTGCGCGAGCGCCAACGCGTGCGCGGCAAGCCGTTGTTTCGTTTGGGTGTCCGCCGCGATCTGCACCGCGTCTCGGAAGCGCGTGGATAGCTCGCGCAGCTCCATTGCTATCGGCAGCATGGCACGTCTCCGCATGGTTCACGCGGGTGGGAGGCGGGACGTTTATTCTTGGGAGGCAAGCGTGCCGCTCGGCCAAACCTCAAGCTACGACGAAACGATGTCGGTTTAAAGTCAAATTGTTCTAACTCGAACAAATACTGGCATGCGCGCCCGCGCCATCCAATCTGCGCTTGGTACGCTAGCGCACAAATGAACCCAGCCGTTGAACTGGTGGGGAATATAGAACCAACTGGCGACGCGTCAGGGCTGGCGCGTGCTGGCTACTCCTCGCAGAGGGCGGCGTGGCCATTTCGCCGTCGGGACGGCGACAGCGTACCCGGTGCCGGAAGGCGAACGACGCTTGCCACGGGACGACATGGCTCCGCCGCCTTGGAGGCCGCCGCCGCGGTTGCGCGCAGCTCCACGGCGCGGACGTGCCAAACGCCGTCTCGCTCTCCCTCTTTCACCTCGGCGCCGGTCTGGTCGCCGGGCGGGCGGAGGGACGGCGGCGCATCGTCGGCGCCGTCGAGCATGCGGCGCAGCTCCTCGCGGGCGCGGCTCAAGCGCGAGCGCACCGTGCCGATGGGCACGTTGCAGATCTTCGCCACCTCTTCGTATTTCAAGCCTTCGAGGCCGATGAGCAGAAGCGTGACGCGCTGCTCGTCCGGCAGGCGATCGATCGCGTGCTCGAGGTCGCGCAATTCGAGGCTCGCCATCTGCGTCGGCGGCGCAGAAAGATGCACTTTCTCGACCTCGATCTCCTGCCCGTGTCGCGTCGCGCGACGAATCGAGTTCACATACTGGTTGTGCATCACCGTGAAAAGCCACGCACGCAAATTGGTGCCGGAGGCGAACAGGTGCATTTTTTCGATGCCGCGGAGAATGGTGTCCTGCACGAGGTCGTCCGCTGCGTCGGGCCGCCGACGCAGCAGGACGCGCGCGTAGCGACGCAAGCGCGGTATTTCGGCTTCGATGAGCCGTACAACCTCGTCCATTGGACAAGCCCCCTCCCCAACGTGCCTTGTAGGGTTAGCCGACTTGCCTTAAACGCTAGCGTCAGGGTTTAGTTTCGCGCTGCTCAATAAATTCAAAGATGCGCCCAGCGAGTGCACCGATCACGATCGCTCTCTCTCGTGGCGGAACGCCGCTGCCCTTTTCTGCAGCTTTATTTGCTCACACTTGCTGCCCCGCCAACAAGGGGCATTTAATGTCATTTTCGTCGGTGGCAGCTGTGAGCGCGATCACGTCGCCAGCGCTCGGAACGAAGGCTCGCGCGGCTAGGCCGCGGCGTCTTCGTTCGCGCCGCAGCCACCATCCTCGGCGGGGGTCGTGCAAAGGCGCTCGACAAGAAAGTCGAGAAAGGTTCGCACCTTGGCCGAGACGTGGCGGCCCGGTGGATAGACTGCCTGCACCACCACCTCGTTGGTCGCGTAGCGCGGCAAAAGCTGGACCAGCGCACCGGACTTGAGATCGTCGGCGACAATGATCGCCGGCAGCAGCGCTGCGCCGACCCCGGCGA
>DASRGX010000005.1:0-4551 GCA_035650835.1 Rudaea sp.
ATTTCGACGACGGCGGAGAAGCCCATCGCGAAATAGATGTAGCCGCGCGAAATGTGGATGTCGAAGCCTTCGCAGACGAGCACGGCGCCGACGAGCATAATGAACGCGAGCGCGAGCATGCGGATGCTCGGGTTGCGGTCGATGAAGTTGCCGACCGGGTCGGAGGCGAACAGCATCACGAGCACGGCGAGCACGATCGCGGCGATCATCACGGGCAGGTCGTTGACCATGCCGACGGCCGTGATCACCGAATCGAGCGAGAACACGATGTCGATGATCGCGATCTGCGCGATGACGAGCGCGAACGCCGCGGCGGTCTTGCCTTTTTCGGGCCGCGGGCGGTCGGCGTAGATCGCTTCGTGGATCTCCATCGCGCCTTTGACGAGCAGGAAGATGCCGCCGCCGATCAGGATCAGGTCGCGGATCGAGATCACTTCGCCGAACAGGCGGAACAGGCGCATGTGCGCATCGTCCATGCGCGCGAGATGCGCGAGCACGACGAGCAGCATGATGCGCGTCACGCACGCGAAGGCGAGGCCGATGCGCCGCGCCGACGAGCGCGAAGCGGGCGGCAGGCGGCCGACCGCGATCGAGATGAACACAAGATTGTCGACGCCGAGCACGATCTCGAGCGTCGACAGCGTGAAGAGCGGGATCAGGAACTGCGCGTCGATCAGCCGTTCCATGGCGTCGTCCGGCGAACGTTGGCGAGCGCAGCGCTCACATGTGCTGCCACAAAACGAGAGCCCAGCACATGACGACATTCACCATGAGCAGGAACACCGCGGCCGAACCCATGTCCTTGGCGCGGCCGGCGAGTTCGTGGAATTCCGGGCTGGCCTTGTCGACGACGGCCTCGACGGCGGAATTCAGCACTTCGGCGGACAGCACCAGCAACAAGCTGCCGCAGAGCAGTGCTTTTTCGATGCCGCCGTGGCCGAGCCACAGGCCCAGCGGAAACAGCACGATGGACAAGTATACTTCCAGCCGGAACGAGGCTTCGTAGGCCCAGCAGGCGCGCAATCCCTTGAGAGACCAGATCAGCGCCTTGTAGATCTGTCTCGGGCCGCGCGGTTCGGTGCTCGGCATCGCGAATTCCCCTGCTTCGCGATTCAGGCCGCGGCCTGCGCCGCGTCGCGTGCTCGCCAGGCGATGTCGAGCTCCTTGGCGGCCTTGACGTCGTCGAGGCGTCGCACGGGCGTCGTCACGGGAGCGTCCTTCATCTTCTGCGGGTCGGCGGCGGCGAGCTGCAGCAGATCCCCCATGACGTCGACGAATTCGTCGAGCGTCTCCTTGCTCTCGGTCTCGGTGGGCTCGATGAGCAGGCACTCGGGCACGAGCAACGGGAAGTAGTTGGTCGGCGCGTGGATGCCGCGGTCGAGCAGGCTCTTGGAGAAATCGAGCGCGGTGACGCCGCTCTCCTTCTTCTGCTTGGCGACCGTGACGATGAATTCGTGGCTCGCACGCCGGTTCGGATAGGCGAGATCGAACCCCTTCTCGGCCAGGCGCTTCATGAGGTAATTCGCGTTGAGCGTGGCGAACTCGGCGACGCGCGGCATGCCTTCGCGGCCGAGCATGCGCGCATAGACGTACGCGCGCAGCAGCACGCCGGCGTTGCCGGCGAACGTCGTCAGGCGGCCGATCGACTGCGGGCGGTCCTTCTTGCGCACCCAGCCGTAGCGGCCGTCTTCGCGGCGCTCGATCATCGGAATGGGCAGGAACGGCTTCAAGCGCTCGGAGACGCCGACCGCGCCCGCGCCGGGACCGCCGCCGCCGTGCGGCGTCGAGAACGTCTTGTGCAGGTTCATGTGGATGGCGTCGAAGCCCATGTCGCCGGGACGCACCTTGCCGAGGATCGCGTTCAAGTTGGCGCCGTCGTAGTAGAGCAGGCCGCCGGCCTCGTGCACCAATTTGGCAATTTCCACAATGCGGCGTTCGAACACGCCGAGCGTCGACGGATTCGTCAGCATGATGCCCGCCGTCTTCGGCCCGAGCACCTTCTTGAGCGCCTCGACGTCGACGTCGCCGTTCTTGTCGGTCGGGATCTCGCGCACCGTGCAGCCGCACATCGTCGCCGTGGCGGGATTCGTGCCGTGCGCCGCGTCGGGAACGATGATTTCGGTGCGCGCGGTGTCGCCGCGGTGGCGGTGATACGCCATGATCATGGCGACGCCGGCGAACTCGCCCTGCGCGCCGGCCATCGGCGCGAGCGAGACGCCGCCCTTCATGCCGGTGACGTCGGCGAGGATCTCCTGCAGCTCGTACATGCAGGCGAGGAAACCCTGCGACAGCGATTCGGGCGCGTACGGGTGGCGCGCGAGGAACCCGTCGAGCAGCGCCAGCGAATTGCACGCGCGCGGGTTGTACTTCATCGTGCACGAACCGAGCGGGTAGAACTGCGTGTCGATCGAGAAGTTCTTGCGCGAAAGGTTCGTGTAGTGGCGCAAGGCCTGCAGTTCGGAGACCTCGGGCAGGCCGACCGGCGTCGTGCGCGTGAGCGCTGCGGGAACGTCGTCGGGCACGGCCACATCGGCCGGAAGCTGGGCGGCGGCGGTGCGACCGGTTTGCGAAATCTCGAAAATCAGCATGGTGGCCCAAAAAGGTGGGTTTCAAAGGCGGCGTATCATGCCACAATCCGGGCGCCGCGGGTCCCGGCCGGGCGTACCGGCGCCGGTTCCGGCGCGCTTCGCTTTTTCCCCGGTTTCACTCTTCGCGTCGTCGCGCTTTGGTGTGAAAACCGTCGAACCGCGTGAATCCGACATCACATAACGAGAGAAGGACCTATGAGCGAACTGCTGAACGTCATCCTGCTCGGCATCATCGAAGGCGTCACCGAATTCCTGCCCATCTCGAGCACCGGCCATTTGCTGATCGCCGAACACTGGCTCGGCGCACGCTCGGACACGTTCAACGTGGTGATCCAGGCCGGCGCGATCCTCGCCGTCACGCTGATCTATCGCGTGCGGCTCTGGCAGCTCGCCACAGGTTTGACGCGGCCCGAGAACCGCGATTACGCACTCAAGCTCTGCGTCGCGTTCCTGATCACGGCGGTGCTCGGTTTCATCGTGACGAAGCTCGGCTTCAAGCTGCCGGACCGCGTGACGCCCGTGGCGTGGGCGCTGCTCGTCGGCGGCGTGTGGATGATCGCCGCGGAATGGCTCGCGGCCAAGCGCGCGGACGAGACGCGCGTGAGCTGGACGGTCGCGATCCTGGTCGGCCTCGCCCAGATCGTCGCGGCGATCTTCCCCGGCACGTCGCGCTCGGCCGCGACGATCTTCGTCGCCATGCTCGCCGGCACGAGCAACCGCGCCGCGGCGACCGAATTCGCGTTCCTCGTCGGCATCCCGACGATGTTCGCAGCGAGCGGCTACGAGCTCCTGAAGCAGCTCAAAGCCGGCGAGGTGCACGAGGACTGGGCGGCGCTCGCGCTCGCTTTCGTGATCTCGACGATCACGGCCTTCGCGGCCGTGAAGTGGCTGCTCGGCTACATCCGCAGCCATCGCTACACGCCGTTCGCGGTCTATCGCATCGTTCTCGGCGCCGTGCTGCTCGTCACGATGCAGAACGCCTGAGAGCCGGCGTCTGGAGCCGGGCGCGGGTGTTCTGGCATGATGTGCCGATGAGCAAGCGCGCCCTGGCGTGGCTTGCGGCCGTATCGGCCGCCGCCGTGCCGCTCAGCATCTTCCTCCTCGACCGACCGATCGCGCTCGCCGTGCGCGCGTCGGGTTTCGAGAGCGCCGCCTGGATCGTGGCCGTGCGCGATTTCCTCGACATCTTCACGGGGCGCGGGCTCGTCGGCAATCACGTGGGCCTGGGCCAGCTGCTGCTCGGCGCGCTGTTCTTCTCGGTCGGGCTCGCCTGGACGCTCGCGGCGCGCGCGAACCCCGTGCCGCGCGGGCTCGCGTTTGCCGGCGCCGTGCAGATCGTCACGATCGAGACCGCGTGGCAAGTCAAGGATTTCTTCGGGCGCCTGCGCCCCTATCAACTCCTCGAAAGCGGCGATTGGAGCCACCTCTGGTTCGCAGGCGGGAGTTCGTTCCCGTCCGGACACGTGGCGTTTTTCTGGGGCCTTTTCGTCCCGCTCGCCTATGCGTTTCCGCGCTGGCGCTACCCGCTGTTCGTGATTCCGGTGTTCATCGCCCTCGCACGCGTCGACGAGAACTTCCATTTCCTCGGCGACGTGCTGGGTTCGATCGCGCTGTCGGCAGGGATCACGCTCGCGGCGGCGGCGGCGCTCGGTCGCTGGGTCAAACCCGTGACCGCCGCCGAACCGCCAAAAATCGCCACCGTGCCGCACTCGGCCTGACCGGATTTCCGCAACCGCACACGCATCGCCCCGCCAGTTGCGCTACGCTTGCGTTTTCCGCTCATTCGTCGATCGCCATGTCCACCGCGAACCTGCCCGCTTCCCAGACCAAATCCTTCTCCACCGTTTTCCTGATCGAGCTCTGGGAGCGCTTCGGCTTCTACGGCATGCAGGCGCTCATCGTGTTCTACATGGTGCAGCGCCTGGGCTTCGACGACGAGCGCGCGAATCTCGTCTGGGGCGCG
>DASRGX010000006.1:0-21494 GCA_035650835.1 Rudaea sp.
CGAGCAGGTTTGCTTTGAGATACGCCGTGAAGGCCTCGGTCGTGATGCTTTGGAACGCGAAATGGTCGAAGTAGCCGCGCAGGAACGCATCGAATTCGGCGCGGCCGAATTTCGCTTCGAGCCACTGCAGGAACCATGAACCCTTGATGTAGGCGACTTCGGAAATGCCCTCGTCCGGATCGCGGCCGTCGAGGTCCGGCACCAGACGCTGATCGGGCGCCGGCATGCGCTTGAGCTCGTCCTCGAGCTCGTGCGCGGCGATGATGAACTCCTCGTCGGCCTGCGCCTTGCCGTAGACCGCCTCGACGATGCGGCCCTGCACGTAGGTCGTGAAGCCTTCGTTGAGCCAGATATGTCGCCACGCAGCGTTCGTGACGAGATTGCCGGACCACGAGTGCGCGAGTTCGTGCGCGACGAGGCTGACCAGGCTCTTGTCGCCGACGAGCACGGTCGGCGTGGCGAAGGTCAGGCGCGGGTTTTCCATGCCGCCGAACGGGAACGACGGCGGCAGCACGAGGATGTCGTAGCGCCCCCAGCGATACGGCCCGTAGAGCTTCTCGGCCGTGGCGATCAT
The DNA here is from genome assembly GCA_035650835.1 of Rudaea sp. GTDB lineage: Bacteria > Pseudomonadota > Gammaproteobacteria > Xanthomonadales > Rhodanobacteraceae > Rudaea. Next base: position 575 of record DASRGX010000006.1, read on the forward strand.
GCGTTCGGTGTCTTCGAATTCCTTGGCGGCGAGTGCGAGCGTCGCGGGTTCCGCATAGATCGCGCTGCGCGGGCCGATCTCGACGGCGTCGAGATCGCCGACCGCGAGCGCGAGCAGGTACGACGGGATGCGCTGCGGCATCGAAAAACGGAAATCGCCGTCGAGCGCGTGCTTGGGATCGTTGTCGGCGCTCATCGCCGCGCGCAGCGCCTTCGGCGTGCGGATATGCGCCGTGTACGTGAAGCGCACCGCGGGCGTGTCCTGGAGCGGAATCCAGGTTCGCGCGTTGATGGCCTCCGACTGCGAGAACATGAACGGCTGGCGCTTGCCCGCCGTCTGCGCAGGATCGAGCCATTGCAATCCGAAGGCATCGGGACTCGTGCGATACGCGATGCGCACTTTCGGCGCCGGACCGCCGAGGCGAATATGCAACGCCGAACCGAGCAGCGGATCGGGACGTGCAAGCACGAACTTCACGTCGGTCCAGCGGCCGCTTCCGTCGTCGGCCTCGACGCGTTCGATGGCCAGATCGCGCGTATCGAGCACGAGGTCGTGCGCCGTCTTGTCGATCCACTCGAGCGCGAGCTCGGCCGTGCCGGCGAGCTCGCGCTTGTCGAACGACACATCGAGATCGAGCGCGAGCGAGGCGACGCGCACGCGCTCGGGTTGCGCATAGGAGTGCGGGTCGGCCGCATGGACGACCTGGGCCGCCGCGAGGCTCATGAGCAGCACCGCATAGCGCAGCAGGACGGACATTTCGCGATTGCGCATCGCGCGATGCCCGGCTCAGTGCACGGCACTGTCGTAGAACTTGGCGAGATCCTGCTTGAATTGCTTGAGCGCATCGAGATTCAGATACACCATGTGGCCGGACGGATAATACGTATACGTGAGATTCGCGCGCAGCTTCGGATCGATGTCCATGTGGCTGAGATCGTACTCGGTCGCGAAGAACGGCGTCGCGAGATCGAACCAGCCGTTCGCGGAGAGCACCTTGAGATGCGGATTCTGGCGCATGGCGTCGCTCAAATCCGGCACCATGATCGGCAGCAGCACCGGGCGCTGCTGTCCGCGCAGCGTATGCTTCCAGTCCCACTCGCGGATCGCCGCGCCGGCCGAGGTGTTGTAGGGCACGTCGCTCATATAGTTGAGGTCGCGCTCGAGATAGTCGTTGAACGCAGCGGTGAAAGCGCCGCGGATCGCGGTGTCGGACGGATCGGTTTCGGGCGTCTCGCCCGCAGCGTCCACGTCGATGCCCTCGAAACGGCCGTCGTAGCGGCCGAGCGTGCGGCGTTCGTCGCGCAGGAGCTCCTTGCGGAAGCGCGGCTGGCTGACGCGCAAGTTCGCTTCCTTGAGGTAAGCGACGCTGAGCCCCGTGTACTTCGAGACGCGCTCGGCGATTGCATCGCGCTCGGCCGGGGACAGATCCTGCCCTTTGCTGAGCGCCACGGCGTAGTCGCCGCGCGCGAAATTGCGCACTTCGGTCAGGAAAGGTTCCAGCGTGGCCGGTTTGTTCGCGAGCTTGTCGTGGTACCACGCGATCGCCGCATAGGTCGGCAACAGGTTGATGTAGTCGTTGTCGAGGCTTTGCAGGCGCGAGCCGTAATTGAGCACCGAAGAGAGCAGCACGACGCCGTTGAGGGCGATGCCGTGTTCTTCGAGATAACGCGCGAGGCCGGCCGAGCGCGGCGTGCCGTACGATTCGCCGAACAGGAATTTCGGCGAATTCCAGCGTTTGTTCACCGTGATGTAGCGCGCGATAAAGCGACCGAACGCCTCGATGTCCTGGTCGGTGCCCCAGAACCGCTTGTTCGGGTTGTCGTCCTTGTCGCCGGCTTTTGGTGTGCCGTCCTTGTCGTCTTTCTTCGGCAAGCCTTTCGAGAAGCCCGTGCCGATCGCGTCGACGAACACGAGATCGCTCTTGTCGAGCAGGCTGTCGCCGTTCGGCACGAGCTGGTACGGTGCCGGCGCGGTCGCCTCGGGGCTCGCGGTCGCCACGCGCACGGGCCCGAACGAGCCCATATGCAACCAGATGCTCGCCGAGCCGGGACCGCCGTTGTAGAGGAACGTCACGGGCCGCTTCGACGCGTCGCCTTCCACCGTGTAGGCGACGTAGAACATGCTCGCATCGGGTTTTTCCTTGTCATCGCGGATCGTCAGCGTGCCGGCCGTCGCCTTGTACGCGATGCTGCGACCGCCGATCTGCACGCGGTGCGCAGTCGTCACCGCACGCTCGGGCGGCGGCGGTTCGGTCTTGCCGCTGACCGTAACGGTCTCGGTTTTTTCCTCGCGTTTGACGCTGTCATCGCGGTCGGCAGCCGCGAGCGGCAAGGCGAGCGCGAGGAACAGCAGGGATACGACGGTCGAGGCGAGGCGCGACATGGGGAACTCCGATGGAATGGACGTCCAAGCGTCCAAAGATCGCGAGTATGCCGCGGCCCAAGCCGCCCTGCACCATGACGAAAGGCGTGGAGGGCGGTTAAATTTTGTAAGCTTCCTACCAGAGGACCGGCTTGGCCACCATGAGCCAGAACGTCGCCAGGACCGCCGCGAACGCCGGCCAACCGAGCACGAACCACCAGCGCATGCAGCGGAAATACGCGGGCGGCAGGCCGGCGCCGTCGCGCACGGCACGCAGGCTCAGGTCGCGGGCGCGCAATTGGAGCACGACGACGGGAAGCCAGCAGGCGCCTGCGAGGACATAAAGCGCGATCGCTGCCGTCAGCCAAGGCGTGCCGAAAGGATACCCCACGTGCATGGCGAGCCAGACGCCCGTCAGCGGCTGCACGACCACGGCTGGCGCCGTGAACAAGCCGTCCGCGAGGACTGTCAAGCGCGCCGCGTGCGCGATTGCCTGCACGTCGCCGCTACGGTGACTCGTCCACATGAAGAACGCCGTGCCGAGACCGGTGCCGAACAGCAGCGTTGAAGACACCACGTGCAGCAGTTTGACGAGCGCGTAAGCCGTCATCGGCGCGGTTCCAGGAGCAGCAGCGCGGCGAGGCATGCGGCGATGGGCAGGTTCTTGAGCAAGCCGCCGAGCGGATCGAGCCAGTGCGCGGGCGCGGCGAGTCCGATGGCCAAGACATACCCGATCGTCATCGCGAGCGCGCCGCCGAGCGCCCAGCGCGTCGCACGCCCGGAAAGCAGCAGCGCGCCGACTCCGAGATCGGCCGCGCTGGCGCCCGCCCTGAGCGCGTCGACCAACGACATCGGCCAGCCGGGTAGTGTCGCGTACGCGGCAGCAGGCGGCAGCGCGAAGCCGAGCGCGCCCGAAGCGAACCACGTGAAGCCGAAGATACAAAGTAGCATTATGCGCAAGGTATACCAGCGCGCGGCGAGCAGGTCGACCGCGCGCACCGGCCGGCATGCGAGGGCCGCCGCAAGACTTGTGGGCACGAACCCGAACGTGCGTTCGAGCTTCAGCGGCGCGTCGGCGGCACCGATGCGTTCGCGCTCGAGCAGGTTCGCGATGACCCGGCAGAGGGGTCCGCGTCCGAACGACTCGCCGAGCGCGACCGCCGCCTGTTCCAGGAACCGGGGCAAGCACAGGATGATCGGCGGCGGCAACCCGAACCAGCGCCGCCACGCGAGCAGGTAATCGCGCAACGTGAGCACGTCGGGTCCGACGACTTCGACGATCCCGCGCGGCGGCTCCGCACGTCCGAGCGCAGCAACGACCGCCCGCGCGAGATCCTCGGCGAGGACCGGACGCACACGCTTGCGGCCGGGCCCGGGCAGGAGCAGCACGCCCGGAAGTGCCGCAAGCGCTCGCAGCAGCGAGGTTCCGCCGTATGCGTCCTCGGCGCTGCACACGAGGCTCGGCCGCAGCACACAGGCATCGAGATCGAGCGCCAAGAGCGCCGCGTCGCAGCGATGCTTCGAGTCGATGAAGGCGCCGTCCTCGGGCTCGCCGAGCGCGGAGATCTGCACGATGCGCCGTACGCCACGCGCCGCGCAGGCGCGGAACAGCGCGAGCGGCGCCGCCACGTGCACGTTTTCGAACGTGTCGGTGCGCGTCTCGCGCAAGATGCCGGCGCAATTGGCGACCGCATCGACGCCGTCGAGTCGCGGCATCCACACAGCCGGATCAGTGTCGCGACCCAGATCGCAGGCGATCGACTGCGCGTCGCGGCGGGGCCGTCGCGCGGCGGCGATCACGTCGTGTCCCGCATCGCGCAGCGCGATAACGACGAAACCGCCGATGAACCCGTTCGCCCCGGTCACCAGCACGCGCATGCGCGCGTCAGAACTTGTAGCCGCGATGGATGGCGACGATGCCCGCCGACAGATTGCGCACGTCGACCGCCGAGAACCCCGCGGTCTCCATCATCGCCTTGAGCGTCTGCTGATCGGGGTGCCGGCGGATCGATTCGGCGAGATAGCGGTAGCTTTCCGCGTCGCCGGCGATGGCGGCGCCGAGGCGCGGCAGGACTTCGAACGAATGGAAATCGTAGAGCGGTTTGAGGAATTCGGAGCGGACCGTCGAGAACTCGAGGATCAGCGCGCGCCCGCCCGGCTTGAGCACGCGCTGCATTTCGGCGAGCGCGCGTGTCTTGTCGGTGACGTTGCGCAACCCGAACGCGATCGTCACCGCGTCGAAGCTCGCGTCGGGAAACGGCAACGCTTCCGCGTTGAGCTGCGCGTAGTGGAGATTGCCGACGAAGCCCCGATCGAGCAGGCGATCGCGGCCCGTACGCAGCATCGCGGCGTTGATGTCGCCGAGCACGACGGAACCTTCGCGGCCGACGCGCGGCAGCAGCAACGCGGCGATGTCGCCGGTGCCGCCGGCGAGATCGAGCACGGCGTCGCCCGCGCGTACGCCCGAGGTTTCGACGAACCAGCGCTTCCAGAGCCGATGGATGCCGAGCGACATGAGATCGTTCATGAGATCGTAGCGCGCCGCCACCGAGGTGAACACGCGGCCGACCAGTTTCGCCTTCTCGGGCGTCGGTACCTCGCGGTAGCCGAAATGCGTCGTGTCTTCCATCGTCGCTCCTCGCTCGCGCCTCAGTGCAACAGGAACGCCCAGACGAACACGCCGCAACCGATCAGGCCGAGCAGCGTCGAGCCGAGCCACGCCAAGCGTTTGCGCGTCAGCGCGGCCACCGCGCCGAGCGCAATGGCCACCTGGAGCAGGGCCACGGCCTCCGCGTAGAAATGGTGGCGATGCATGAGAGCGTCGGCTTCCTTGATCTTTTCGTCGCGCTCGTGCTCGAGTTCCTCGGCCTTTTCCTTGCTCTTGGCCTGGTCGTCGGCATAGCGCGCGGCCTTCGCGTCGAGATCCGGCGGCTGCGGCTTTTCCGCGGCCGACCAGACATTTTTCTCGGCGTCGATGATCGTCGCCTTGAGCCCCTTCGCCTGATAATACGTCCACTCGTCGGAGGCGCGCGCCTGCAGCTCCGTGGCTTCCGTCTTGAGCGCGAGCGCCTCGTTGACCGTGCCGCCCGCTTCGAGCGAAGCGATCGCGGCAAGCGCCGCGAACAAGGCCGTCGTCAAGGCGATCGTGCGCAGCAGGCTGCCGCCTTCCTTGTCGATTTCCTCGTCGATGGTTTCGCGCAGCTTGTCGGTGTCGATCTCTGGGCCTTCGGGCATGGCGATGTACTCCGGGCGGGACGCGCGCATTATCGCGCATCCGCATCACAGGTGCAGTTGCAGGCCGGCGTACGTGACGAGGGCCGCTCGCGCGCCCAGCGTATCGTGCAGATCGCGTCCGGCCGAAGCCAGCACGGTGAAGCGCTCCGAGACGTCGTAGCGCGCGCCGAGGTTCGCCACGAGCTCGCTCGCGGAACCGTGCACGGCGCTCTCGTCATGCAGCTCGAACATGAGCTCGAACCCTTTCGCGACCTCGTGTCCGACCACGACGCCGCCGATCCACGTGTCGGGCCGTCCCGCCGAACGCCGCCAGCGCCCCGCTTCGACGTCGAGATCGATTTCGCCGAATTTGTGCTCGACCTCGATCGGCAGCAGCCAGCTCGTCCCCGGGTCCGCCAGACCGTGCCGTGAAGACCGCGCACCGCCCGGGTTGAATTCCACTTGTGGATAAGTGGACACGCGCCAGCCGTCGTCGCCCCCGTCGTAAAACCGCCACTTGACGCCGGCCAGGCCGTTGCCCACGCCGGACCGGTCGCCCGCGGCCCCACGCGTGATGACCCAAGGGGTTTCGATCTTGAGCTGCAGACGGTCGCCGACGCCGTAGTTGAGGTCGACGAGCGGCAGCTCGTAGGTCTCGGTACCGGCAGCGTTTTCGCTGAGCGCGGCAAGGTTGATTTCCCAGCGCCCGTCACCCGGGGTGCCGGGGTCGTCGGTCAGCATCGGCGGACCGCCCTCGGCGTGCAGCAGCGGCGCCGCGAGGGCCGCCAACCAACCAAGAGCGCAAATGCGTCGCGCGCAGCGCATGCCACCTCCTCGATCGAGGCGCGCAGTTTTGCACGAAATTCGGCAGCGCCTCAATCGTGCGTGACGTATATTTGTATAAATTGCGCAAAAGCACGGTAACCCGCCGTTAACCGGCACATAAGTTCCGCTTCACCGCGCGGGGATTATGGTCGGCGACACCGCCGAACGCGGTGCTTCCGTGCAATCAGGAGATCGAAGATGAACAACGACATCATCCAAGGCAAATGGACGCAGCTCAAGGGCTCGCTCAAGGCCCGCTGGGGCAAGCTCACCGACGACGACCTGCGTCGTGCCGAAGGCGACCATCAGTATCTCGTCGGCCGCCTGCAGGAGCGCTACGGCTGGCAAAAGGATCAGGCCGAGCGCGAAATCCGCGAGTTCGAGCGCAGCCTGCACTGATCTGAAAACGCCGGGCACGAAGAACGCGAAGATGCGGCAAAACGCCTGATCTTCGGTTCTTCGTGTCCTTCGCGATCCGCTTCGCCGCTATTCAGCTCTTCGACTGCTTGAGCTTGTCGAGATCGGCGAGCACCTGTCCCGAGTTTTCCTTGGGGTCCACGTTGACGTAATGCTTGGCGACCTTGCCCGTGGGGTCGATCAGAAAGGTCTCGCGCTTGGCGTACGTCATGCCGGCGTGCGTCGTCAGGACGCCATAGGCCGTGGCGACCGTCTTGTCGGCGTCGGCCAGCAGCGGGAACGGCACATGGTATTCCTTCGCGAATTTGGCGTGCGAATCGACGTCGTCGAGGCTGACGCCGAGCACTTCGGCGCCCGCTTTGTGCAGCTTGAGCACGTCGTCGCGGAACGTGCAGACCTCGGTCGTGCAGCCCGGCGTGAAGTCCTTCGGATAGAAATACAGCACGACCCATTGGCCGTGGTATTGATCGAGCGTGTGCCAGTCGCCTTTCTGATCCTTGAGCTTGAACTGGGGAGCCGCCTGACCTTCCGCCGGCGCGGCGTCGTCAGCGTACGCCGCAAACGGGAGCAGCATCACCAAGGACAGCAGCAGATGGAGTATTCGCATGATCGCCTCGCTGAGTGTAAGTGGGTTGCCGCGGGTCGCCGCAGCGGCGTGCCAGCGCAGACCGGAACGCCGCCCGATTTCTTGCACGCACGCGAGCGGTTATGCTGGATGCAAAGGAGAACGCCATGGCCCGCCGCTACGTGATGTCGGAAAGCATCGAAGACTACGTCCGCGCACAGACGCGCGAAAGCGCCGTTGCCGCGCGTCTGCGCGAGGAGACGGCGAAACTCCCGCAGGCCGGGATGCAGATCGGTCCGGACCAGGCCGAATTCCTGGCCTTGCTCGTGAAGAGTCTCGGCGCCAGGCGCTGCATCGAAGTCGGCACGTTCACGGGCTACAGCGCGCTGGCGGTGGCTGCAGCGCTGCCCCCCGACGGCAAGCTCGTCTGCTGCGACGTGAGTGCGGAGTGGACGGCGATCGCGCGTCGCTATTGGGCCGAAGCCGGCTTGGCCTCGCGCATCGACCTGCACTTGGCGCCGGCGGGCGACACGCTCTCCGCGCTGCTCGCCGAGGGCGGCGGCGGACGCTACGATTTCGCCTTCATCGATGCCGACAAGCCTGGCTACGACGCCTACTACGAAGCCTGTCTCGAGCTGCTGCGCCCGGGCGGTTTGATCGCCCTCGACAACATGCTGTGGTCGGGACGCGTGGCGGACGCGTCGCAGCACGATGCGGATACGCGAGCGCTGCGCGAGCTCAACGCGAAAATCAAGGCGGATGCGCGAGTCGACGCCGTGCTGCTGACCGTCGGCGACGGCGTGATGCTCGCGCGCAAACGTTGAAAAGACACTATTTCTTCGGTTTTTCCGGCAGCTTCGTCGCGTCGTAGCCGCCGACCTCGAACACTTCGGACTTCGGTCCCACGCCCTTGATCGTCACGTCGATGGCGACAGTCTTGGACTTTTCGAGCTTGGCGATGAAGCCTTTGTCGTCGTCGATGAAGAGCGCAGGCTCGCCGCCGGGCGGGATCGTCGCCTTCATACGCTGCGCAGGGGCGCCGTCGAAGGATACGGGCAGCGTCGCACAGCCCTTGCTGCAATCGAATGTGGCGTTGTCGAGCAAGAGGTACACGCTCTGACCCCATTTCGGATGCTGGCGCAGCACCAGGCGGATGCGCGCGCCGGCTCCCGGCAGTGGATCTTTGCTCGCAATCGCCGCGGTGTACTGCGTGCCTCCGGCTTCGGGGACGGCGTTGTACGCCCAGAGTCGCGACAGGCGCCGCGATTCACGCTGCGCATCGGCCTTGGAGCGCACCTCCGCGATCGTTTGCTGCACGCGCACGGCAGCAGCGGTTCCCGGGTACGTCTTGATCAACTCTTCGCCGAGCGGAGCGGCCAGATCGAAGCTGCCGCTCGTGCGCATCTGCTCGTACAGCCGGAACTGTGCAGCGGCCTTGGCTTCCTGGGCGGACTTCGCCGCCACTGCCGGATCGACGGGCGGCGGCGGTGCGTTGCCCCCCGAGCAGGCAGCGAGCAGGATGGCGGCGAGGCAGGCGGAAAGGCGGCGGTTTCGATGCGACATGGCAGATGCGCGCAATGCGGAGCGCGCAAAGATACCGGCTCGCGCGCCGCGGTTCTAGCCGCAGGGGTCGCGGCCTAGGTTGCGGTCGTAGGTCGACACGGTCTCGTCGCGCTCGTGGCCGGCGCGGCCGATCGCTCCCGCGCGCCGGATTTCGGCGCAGGCTTCCTCGCGCGGGATCGCACGCGAGGTCACGGCGAGAGACTGTCCGGCGTGCACGGACGGTTTGCGCGTACGCGTCACGCCCGAGATGTTCTCGGCCCGTATCGAACGGGGGCACGGCGTGTGGCGATAGAAGACCTCGCCGTCGGCCACGCGGCACTCGTACGACATGTCGGCGGGGCGCCGCGTCCGCCGCTGCACGGGCCGCGCCGCTCGCTGGACGACCCGCGGTGCGGGGCGCTCGATCGCATACGACGGTGGGGATGCGCCGGACGTCGCGGGCGCCAAGGCGACCTCCTGCTGGTCGCCGCCGATGCAAGCGGTCGACTGATAGGCGATGTCGCCCGCGTCGCCGGTACACTTGTATACCACGGCCGCCCGCACGCCGAACGCAAGCCACAGGAGGACCAGCACTGCCAGCCACTCGTACCAGCGCGCCGTGCGGTGGCGCGTACCGAGATCGAATTTGTCCATGCGCGTTCTCCCGTCGATGCAGCCGCTGCGGCCGCGACGTGCATGGTTCCACGGCGACGGGAGCGCGCGGCAGCGCCGGGCGGCGCGCCGTGGCGTAGGAAATCGCCGATACGGACTAGCCGCGCGCTCGCGTGCGCTTCGCGTGCGGCCGTCCGCGCTGACGCGCGAGCGCGATCGACTGCCGCGCCCACGACATCAGGATTTCCGCCTCGTCGAGGACGTCTTCCGGCACGGAATAGTACGAGGCCACACTGACGGTGCGCTTGCGCGTCCCGTATTCGAACGGCTGCGCACCGCGTTCGATCATCGTCGCTGCGAGCGCCGCGTCGACGCGCAGATAGAGGGCGCCTCGGATCACCATCGCGAACTGCACGCCGTCGCAGACGAGGCCCTGGCCGCCGAAGAAGCGGCGCTGCGAAACGGCTCCGAGCGGCGCCAGCACGTCGACGATGCCGGCGGTGAAGCGAGCGTAGTGGTCGTTGCTCATCGCGAAGGTCTCATGGATGTTCGGCCTCGGTGTGCACGCGTTCGCGGCGGATCAGGTACACCCCGCTCGCGATGATCACTCCGGCGCCGGCGAGCGTCGCGGCGTCGGGCAAGGTGCGCCAGAAAATCCAGTCGAAACCGATGCCCCAGACCAGCGCCGTGTACTCGAGCGGCGCGATGCGCGAGGCGGCGGCCAGCTTGAACGCTTCGGTGATCGCGTATTGCCCGAGCGCACCGGCGACGGCCAGCACGGCGAGGACGCGCCAGTGCTCGGGCCGGATCGGCGCCCACTCGTTCCACGCCAGCGCGAGCGCGAAGGCGCTCGTCATCGCGAGCATCCAAAATACCATGCTCTGCGTCGAATCGCTGCGCCCGAGCACGCGCACCATGACCGACGACACCGCATAACCGACGGCCGAGGCAAGCACCGCGAGGCCGGCGAGCGTCAGCATGCCGGCACCGGTCGGACGCAGGACGATCAGCGTGCCCGCGAAGCCGACGAGAATCGCGCACCAGCCGCGCCAGTCCACGGGCTCGCCGAGCACGAGCGCGGCAAGCCCGGTCATCAGGAGCGGCGCCACGAAGAACAGCGCATAGGTCTCCGCGAGCGGCAGGCCGCGCAGTCCGTACGCGAACGCCGCGAGCGTGAACGCCGAGAGCACGCCGCGCACGAGGTGCAGCGACCAGCGCACGGCGACGAGCTGGCGCAGACCGCCGTCCCAGAGCACCCAGAGCGCGATGAGCGGCAGCGAGGCGAGGCCGCGCAAGGCGGCGACCTGCATCGGCGCGTAAGCGGGCGTAAGCGCCTTCAGGCATGCGTCCATGATCGAAAACGCGGAGACGGCGAGCAGCATGACGAGCATGCCGCGCAGATTCTGGCGCGATGAAGACACGCGAGGACACCTCGGGACAGTGCCGCAAGTCTACGCCATGCGGCGCGCGCGAATCGCTACAATACCGCGACTCCACGACCGGAACCGCACGATGAAATCGCTACTCGTTCTGGCGCTCGCCGCGCACGGCGCGCTCGCCGCCGAAGCCGCCCCCGCCACGCTGGATGCGGCGCTCAAGAACGCCGCGCGCGAGCACGAACCCGTGCTCGTCGATTTCAGCGCGCAATGGTGCTACTCGTGCTACTACATGGAAACGCACGTGCTGAACGGGCCGGAATGGACGGCGCTCGAGAAACGCGCGGTGATCGCGAAAGCGGATGCCGATTCGCCAGACGGCGCGGCATGGATGAAGAAGCTCGCGGTGAAGGCGCTGCCGGCGTACGTGGTTCTCAAGCCCGACGGCAGCGAACTCGGTCGCATCATCGCGGAGCAGCCGCGCGCGAAGTTCTACGCGCAAGTGAACGAGATCCTGGCCGGCGGCGACGCGCTCGATGCGCTCAAGCGCAAAGCCGCCGCGGGCTCGGTTGCGGCGGTCGCCGAAACCCTCTCGAGCTACGACGCTCGCGACGACGCACAATCCGGTCTCGACTGGTACGCGAGCCTGCCCGAAGCGCAGCGCGGCGCCGGCGATGCGCACGTATCGCTATGGCTCGATCGGCTGCGCCTCGACAAGGCCGCGAAGGCCAAGGACGACGCGACCTGCATCGCGGCCGCCAAGCGCGTGCTCGCCGGCAACGTCGGGTGCGACCGCTACTACGTGCTCGAAAACCTGCTCGATTGCAGCGAAAAAACGCCGGCGGCGCAACGCAAGGCGCTGCTCGAACCCGAGCGCGCACCGCTCGCGGCGTTGCTCGACAAACAGGTGTTCGTCGAACCTCCGGTCTGCGCCGATCAACGCACGGCCGTGATGGTTTCGGCCGATCTCGCTGCCGCCGTCGGCGACGGCGCGGGCGAGAAGGCCGTGCTCGACCGCGCGGCCGACGACGCACGCCGCCGCCTGGGCGGCGATCTCGCCAAAGACCGCAATCTCGCCGACAACCTGCGCGTGTATCTCGTCCGCGCCAAGCGCATCGACGAACTCGACGCATTGATGCCGAAGCTCATGGCCGCGTATCCCGACGACTACGTCTATGCGTACCGCTACGGCCGCAGCCTGCTCGAACGCGACAAGCCGGCCGAGGCGCTGCCCTACCTCGAGCAGGCCGCGGACAAGGCGTTTGGCGTCAATCGGCTGACCGTGGCGACGCTGCGTGTGCAAGCGCTGCTCAAGCTGAACCGGCGATCGGATGCCGAAAAAGTCGTGGCCGAGGCGCTCGAACAGAATGGGCCGTGGTTCCCGGAACAAGCGGCCAAGCTCAAGGCGATGCTGAAATCGTAAGGCACATCCGCCTCAGGCCTCGATGACGACCGGCGTCCCGACCGGCACGGCCTGCCAGACCTGGTCCATGTCCTCGTCGCTGAGCGCGATGCAGCCGAGCGTCCAGTTCGAGCGCTGCGTCACGGCCGCCATCGCGCCCCAGCCGTTCGGCTGACCGTGGATCATGATGTCGCCGCCCGGTGCGACGCCGAGGCGGGCGGCGCGCTTGCGGTCTTCGTCGTTCGGATACGAGACGTGGATCGATTTGTAATAGGCGCTGTGCACGTTGTTGGCGGTTCGACGGCGTTTCCTCGGCGCCGGCCCGTGCGGAAACGAGTCCGAGCGCGGATGCAACCATCTTCGCTTTCATGTCTCTGCTCGCAGACCCGGGTTCATTCTTCAATATCGCCGGCCGAAGCGTAAACCGGACTTCCGGGCGCCGCCGCCGGGAGTAACATGCGCCGATGCCGACGCCGAGCGCGATACGCAAGATCGTCCACATCGACATGGATGCCTTCTACGCCTCCGTCGAGCAGCGCGACGACCCCGCGCTGCGCGGCCGGCCGGTCGTCGTCGCCTGGCGCGGCCAGCGCTCCGTCGTCTGCGCGGCCTCGTACGAGGCGCGCAAATACGGCGTGCGCTCGGCGATGCCGGCGCTCCGGGCCGAGCGCCTGTGTCCGGATGCCGTGTTCGTCGCACCCGATTTCACGCGTTATCGCGCGGCGTCGAAGCAGGTGCGCGAGATCCTCCTGCGCCACACCGACCTCGTCGAGCCGCTGTCGCTCGACGAGGCCTACCTCGACGTGACCGCACCGAAATCGGGCCTCGGCTCGGCGACCGAAATCGCAAAGTGTATTAGGCAAGAAATATACGAAGCGACCGCGCTGACCGCCTCGGCGGGCGTCGCGCCGAACAAGTTCCTCGCCAAGATCGCCTCCGATTGGCGCAAGCCCGACGGTTTGTTCGTGATCCGCCCGCACGAGGCCGAGGCGTTCCTCGCGCCGTTGCCCGTGGCGAAGATTCCGGGGGTGGGCAAAGTCATGGATGCCAAGCTCGAAGCGCTCGGCATCCGCATTTGCGCGGACCTGCGCACGCGCGACGTCGCGGAGCTCGAACGCCGCTTCGGCCGCTATGGCCGGCGCCTGGCCGAGCTCGCCGTCGGCATCGACGAACGACCCGTCGATCCGAACCAGCCCGTGCAGTCGATCTCGTGCGAAGACACGTTCGCGCAGGATCTGCCGCTCGGCGACATCGAGCCGATGATCCGCGCGCTCGCCGCCAAGACCTGGTCCGCGACGCGCAAGACCTCGCGCATCGGCCGCACCGTCGTGCTCAAACTCAAGACCGCCGATTTCCACATTTTGACGCGCAGCCACACGCCGCCCGCGCCGCCGTCGTCGGAACAGGAGCTCGCCGACATCGCCGTCGGCCTGCGCGAACGCGTCGCACTGCCGGCGCATACGCGCTACCGGCTCGTCGGCGTGGGCGTGAGCCATTTTCTCGATCCCGATGCTGGCCCGTCGCTGCAGCCGGAACTCTTCACGTGAGCGTGTTTTCGGGAAGCGCCTGAACCACGAACGGCACGAAGAACGAGCTCATAACCGCTGCTCGGTCTTCGCGTCGAAGAAATGCAGCGCCGCCGGCGCATAACCGAGCGCGACGGTGCTGCCGGGTTCCGGCAGCGCACGCGGCGGCGTGCGTACGACGATTTCGCCGGCGGGGCAGCGCAGATTCAGGAAAATTTCGTTGCCGACCGGCTCGACGACTTCGAGCTGAGCCGTGAGTGCATGACCCGACGCCCGGCCCTCGAGCGGGTGCAGATCTTCCGGGCGGATGCCGGCGACGACCTCGCGATCGGCGAGCGGCGCCAAGCGCACGAGCTCCTCGCCGAGCGGCAGGCGCAGTCCGCCGCACTGGAGCTCGAGGCCCACGTCGGCGCGCCGCAGCGTGCCGCGGAAGAAATTCATGGCGGGGCTGCCGAGAAAGCCCGCGACGAACAGATTCGCGGGCCGCGTATACAATTCCATCGGCGCATCGACTTGCTGGATCTCGCCGCGATTGAACACGACGATGCGTTGCCCGAGCGTCATCGCTTCGATCTGGTCGTGGGTCACGTAGATCGTGGTCGTGCCGAGGCGCCGGTGCAGGCGCGCGATCTCCACGCGCATGCTCAAGCGCAGCTTCGCGTCCAAGTTCGACAGAGGTTCGTCGAGCAGGAAGACTTTCGGGTTGCGCACGAGCGCGCGGCCGAGCGCCACGCGCTGGCGCTGTCCGCCGCTCAGCGCGCGAGGCTGGCGTTCGAGCATCTCGCCGAGCCCGAGCATGTCCGCGGCTTCGCGCACGCGCGCCGCGATCGTCTCGCGCGATTCGCCGCGCAGCTTCAGGCCGAACGCGAGGTTCTCGGCCACCGTCATGTGCGGGTACAGCGCGTAGCTTTGGAACACCATGGCGATGTCGCGATCCTTGGGCGCGACATCGTTGACGACGCGCTCGCCGATGCTCAGCGTGCCCGAGGTGATCGATTCGAGTCCCGCGATCATGCGCAGCGTCGTCGTCTTGCCGCAGCCCGACGGGCCGACGAGCACGAGCAGTTCGCCGTCGCGCGCCTCGAAGCTCGCACCCGCCACGGCGACGTGGCCGTTCTCGTATACTTTGCGCACCCGCTCCAGCTTTACAGCAGCCATCTCGAATCTCTCGTCCCTGGCGCCCCGAGGGCACCGCCCGGCCGTCTATGGTTTCGCTGTGCCGGCCTGCGCGCAAGCCGCGCTACCCATCGCCGGACGCTTGAGTTATTCTGCCATGTAATCGTTTTCATACGCAGGGCGAAAGGATCCAGACATGGCGCACCGGGTGCAATTCCCCGCCGATTTCCTTTGGGGAGCCGCCACCTCGGCCTATCAGATCGAAGGTTCGCCGCTCGCCGACAGCGCCGGGCCGAGCATCTGGCAGCGCTTCGCGCACACGCCCGGCATGATGGTGAACGGCGACACCGGCGATATCGCTTGCGATCACTATCGGCGCTGGCGCGACGATGTGGCGCTCATGCGCGAGCTCGGCCTCAAGGCCTACCGTTTCAGCATTTCGTGGAGCCGCGTGCTGCCCGAGGGAAAGGGGCGCGTGAATCCTGCCGGGCTCGGCTTCTACGACCGTCTCGTCGATGCGCTGCTCGAGGCCGGCATCGAGCCTTTGGCGACGCTGTTCCATTGGGACTTGCCCGCTGCGCTCGACGATCGCGGCGGCTGGCTGAATCCCGACATCGCACACTGGTTTGCCGAATACGCGCAGACGGTATTCGTCAAGCTCGACGGCCGCGTCCGCAAATGGGCGACGCTCAACGAACCCTGGGTCGTCACCGACGGCGGCTATCTGCACGGCGCGCTCGCGCCCGGCCACCGCAGCCGCTTCGAGGCGCCGATCGCGAGCCATCACCTGTTGCGTGCGCACGGCGCCGCCGTGCAGGCGTATCGCGCTGCAGGCAAGCACGCGATCGGCATCGTCGTGAACCTCGAACCCAAGTACGCGGCGACGCAGAGCGCCGAAGACCGCGCCGCCGTCAAGCGCGCCGATGCCTACATGAACCGGCAGTACCTCGATCCGGTGTTCCTGGGCCGGTATCCCGAGGAGCTCGCCGAAATCTTCGGCGAAGCATGGCCCGCGTGGCCGGCCGAAGACTTCGCATTGATCCGCACCCCGATCGATTTCCTCGGCGTCAATTACTACACGCGCAACGTGACGCGCCACGAGCCGTCGAACTATCCGCTCAAAGTCGCGTCCGTCAAGCAGCACGCGACGTATACCGAGACCGGCTGGGAGGTGTACCCGCAGGGGCTCACCGACACGCTGAACTGGGTGCGCGAGCGCTACGGCAATCCGCCCGTCTACATCACGGAAAACGGCTCGGCCTTCTACGACCCGCCGATCGCCGAGGGCGGCGTGCTCGACGATCCGCTACGCGTCGACTATCAGAAGAAACACCTCGCCGCCGTTGCGCGCGCGATCGCCGACGGCTGCGATGTACGGGGCTACATGGCGTGGTCGCTGCTCGACAATCTCGAGTGGTCGCTCGGATTCTCGAAACGTTTCGGCATCGTGCATGTCGATTTCGCCACGCAGAAACGCACGATCAAGGCGAGCGGTCGCCATTACGCGCGCGTCATCGCGACGAACGGCGCGTCGTTGAACGGAGCCGACAAGGAAGATTGAACCACGAACATTACGAAGAAGAAGATTTTTTGAATTTGTGTACTTCGTGGGTCAGACTTCTCTCTCTATTTCAACTTCCCGGAACCCGGCCGCTTGCCGTTTTCGGACCAATCGACGAGCTCGTCGAACGCGTGGCCGATTTCACCGGCCGTGAAGACGCAATGGCCTTCGCGGTTCACGTACTGCTGAACGAAATCGTCGCCGTGGCCGTTGCGCGCAGCGGCTAGTGCATATTCGTATGCGCTGTTGGCGGGCACGAGCGGATCGCCCGTATCGTGCAGGGCGAGGAACGGGCGCGTGAGCTTGCCGGTCGGCGTGTACCAACGTGCGAGGTACTGCGCCGCCTTGGGATCCGCACGATATCGGCGCACGCCGTCGTTGAGCGCGGCGTCGTCGCCCGAGCCGACATACAAGAGATCGGCGTTGCCGACGGGCAATCCGTGCGCGCGGCGTTCGAGCTCGCCGATCTCGAACGCGACGAAGGCGATCACCGGCGCGAGATTGCGCTCTTCCGCGGCGCCGTACCAGCGCAGCAGCGCCTGCGCCGCCGCCGGTTTCGAGCGCAGCGCGCCTTCGATGCGCGTTTCCGCGGCCTCGTCGGGTTCGGCGCTCGCGGTTTCCAACGGGCCCAGCAGGTTCGGGAAGTAGTAGTCGAACGCCGCGCGCAGCGCGAGATCGCGCGCTACGAGCCGATCGCTCGGCTCGAGCGCGCCGCACAGCGACAATGCACCATTGTATACTCCCGGCCGGCGCTCGATCGTGAGCGCGGTCAGCGCACCGCCCATCGACATGCCCATCACGTAGCTGCGCGCCGGCGCGCCGAATTTGGCGATGAAGGCCTTGCGTAGCTTCTCCGTGTCGGCGTAAGCCTCCTCGACGGCCCAGCCCGTGGCCGAATAGCCCGACTGCACGACCGCATAGCCTTCCTTGAGCATCGGCGCGAACATCGGCGAGATGCGCTCGCGCTCGCCGAAGAGAATCGGCGACGTCGAATAGCCGTGGTAGAACACGACGAGTTTGTGGTTCCAATCCGACGGAAGATCGATGCGATACGAAGCGCCGTCGATGCTGCCGACCAGCGTCGCCGGTTCGCTCGAAAGCTCCGCGGCCGCCGCCGGCAGCGAGGCGAGCAGCAGCGTCGCCAAGCCTCGGGAAAATGGGCGCAGGAAGCGTCGCGAGATCGAAACGCTTCTGCTTGGGGCGAACCGCCATTCAATGCGCACGCGGACCTCCTTCGTCGTCGAGATCTACCGTGATGTCGGCCGGCGCCGCGGCGATACGCCTCGCCGGCGCGCCCGGTGCATCGAGCTCGAAGCCGCCCGGCGGCGCGGCGCCCTTCGCGATGCGCAGTTCCAGGCGTTTTCCACTTTGGTGCAATGTGTACGAGAGCGCGCCGTACGGCGTGCGCAAGCCCTCGATCGCGATGCCGTCGCCCGCGAGCCAGTCGCTGGGGACACCGGCCGCGAGCACGAGCGCGTGGTCGGACTCGCGCTCGTAGGCGAACAGGTCGAGCGCCGAGCGGATGAAGTCCGAGGCGACCCAGCCATGCGGCATGTCGCCGATGAAACGGATCTTGCGCGGATCGCGGCCGACCACTTCGGCCCATTGGTTCCAGCCCGGCGGACGCGCGCCCGTGGCGAAGAAGAACGCGACGGCGGCCTGCGCGCGCTCGCGCTCGCCGAGCCGCACGAACGTGCCGACGGTTCGCCATTCGTACGGCGTGTAGTCTTCCCAGGTCTTGCTTCCGTCCGCACGCGCAGCGAAGTCGCGCCAATAGCGCGCGAACGTGTTCTGCAGGAGATTCTGCGGCAACGCGGCCTGCTCGCCTGCCGGCGACAGCGCGATCGTCGTCGATGTCGCATCGAAATCGCCGAGTTCGGCGCAGCCCGGCACGTAGTCGATGGCGTGTGCCTTCGTGGCGAGTGCGATCGAGGCGAGCAGGTCCCCGCGGAATTCGTCGCGGGAATGCGCGATTCGCGCAGCCGCATCGCGCTTGTCGAGCGCGCTTGCGATCTCGACCGCATCCTTGTAGCCCGTGAGCGCCCAGAAGTCGTCCCAGTACGAGTGCATGGGTTTGGCCGAATAGCCCTCGTGGCTGATCGAGGCCGGCATGAGGCCCTTGAACGCGGGATTCGCGGCGCCCGTTTGGCTCGCGCGCAATGCGTCCATGTAGGTGATCGCCGCATCGACGTGAGACCACGCCCGCGCGAGCTCGCTGCGATCGCCGCCGTAGCGGTAAAGCTGTGCGATGGCATGGATCAGCTCACCGTGGCTGTCGTTCTCGGGCACCGGGTCGGCGCCGCGGTGATCCACGCAGCACGGCACCTTGCCGTTGGCGAACTGATGCGGCGCGTACCAGTCGACGTACTCGCGCACCGCGTCGAGATCGCCGAGCCTGAGCAGCGCGTCGCCGATCATCGCGCCATCGCGTATCCACGAGCGCGCATAGGACCGCGTGCCGGGCCGCAGCGCCGCGCCGTCGCGCGTCATGAGGATGTCCGCGTGCGCGGTGCGCAGCGTGTCGGCGATGCGCCGCGCCGATGCCGGCAGCCGCAAATGCACGCGATCGAGGCGCGCGCGCCAGGTGGCGGCCACGCGCTCGGCTTCGCGGTGCGCCCAGGTCGAGGCGTCGCCCTGCGCGGGTTCCGTCGTGGCCGGGCCGCGGATCGGCGCCACGATCGCGACCTCCCGGCTCGCCTGCGCAGCTAGCGATAGCCGATACACGAGCGCCGCCGAGGCATAGCCAGACTCGTCGTGCAGCATCGGCGTATCGGTCGCGCCGAGATCGTTGCGGCGCAAGCGATCGATGACCGAACCCGCGTCGAAGCTCGCAGCCAAGAAGCGATCGGGCTTGCCGAGCGGGACGAGCGCCGCGCGTCCGTCGACCGAGACGGCATGCCCGTCCCAGGCGACGTCGACGATCGGGCTCGCACCGCCGGGCGAGTTCAGGAATTGCGCCGGCGGATTGACCTGGAACGGCCGCACGGCGAGCGCGAGCGCCACCTCGTGCGCGATCGCGTCGCGATTCGCCACGCGGTAGGTCGCCACGAGCTGCGAGCGTTCGCGATCGCCGGTCGCGAACGTCGCGATGGAAAGTTCCACATGTGGAGTTTTCCACTCCACGCGCGGCATCGGCAGGTAGCCGTCGGGGAGCGTCTGCGTCGCTGCGACATCCGCCCAAGTAAGGAGCTTGCCGTCGACGATCAGGAACGGTTCGATCGAGCTGCCGCCCTTTACGGGCTCGATCGCACCGTCTTCGGAAACGAGCGCGGGCGCGCCGCCGCCGTCGACACCCACGATGGTCCAATACGGCTGCTCGACGAAACCGCGCGGATAGCTGCCGCGCGGCGCGCGTTTGGCGAGTGCCGCGAAGAACGCGTTCGACGAGGCACCGAACGCGAGCGGCTCGACGGCGATGTGCGCGAGGCAATACCGATCGTCCTGCCCCGCGTGCAGCGCCAGCCGCACATACCGCGTTTCGGACTCGGCCAACCGCAGCGGGTCGCTGCCGCCGTTGCCGTCGAGCACGCGCCGAACGGTCCGCCACTTTCTGCCATCGTCGGAGAACTCGACGCCGTAGCGTGTGGCGGCGCGACCCGGCTGCCATTCGAGCGTGAGGCCGCCGAATTCGCGCGCAATGCGGAAGTCGATGTCGTAGTGCTGCTCGGAACCGAGCGCGGCGTCGCTGCACCAGGGCGCGGTGCCCGCTTCCGATAACGCATTCTGCGCTGTCGCTGGCGACGAAGAAGCACTGGCTTCCGGCGGCGGGTACGTAGCAGGTTCCGGCGGCAGTTCGCGCATCGCGAAATGGTCGAAGTAGACGGAGCCTCTGCCGCCATCGCGACCCGAGCTGACGACGAACTCCACGGCCGCCGTTCGGCGCAGGCTGCGGTCCGGCGTCGGACCCCACGCGAAATCGATCTGGCGGCGTTTGATGCGGACTTCCTGCCAATCGTGTGTGAAGACGAAATCGGGGCGGTTGATCCACCACACGTTCTCGCCGCTCGCATCGATGAGCTTGAACTGCAGGTTGTTGACCGGCGCCTCGCCGCGCACACGGAACGACATCTCGAAATTGGTCGGGAACTCGAGCGGAAGATCGCGATGCGCCGTCGCATAGCCGTTCACGGGAGCGCCGCGCGCGTCGGTGAAATCGAAATCGAGGCGCAACGCGCGGCCGGCGCCGTCGGGCACGGCCGCGAGCGCCGCCGTCACATCGTCGGTGTGCTCGACGCGCCAGCGGCTCGCGTCGCGGAAATCGTCGAGCACGCGTCCCGCCGCATCCGCACTGGCGGCCGCGGCGATCAGCGCGAGCAGCCAGGCGACACGGCTCACCCTTTGACGCTCCCGAGCAGGAGGCCTTGGATGTAGTGGCGCTGCAGCACGAGGAACAACGCAAGCACG
>DASRGX010000007.1:0-14815 GCA_035650835.1 Rudaea sp.
CCCATCCCGAACTCGGAAGTGAAACGCGCCCGCGCCGATGGTAGTGTGGCTTAAGCCATGCGAGAGTAGGTCACTGCCAGGGGCTTCTTCAATAAACCCTCGGATCTCATCCTCCGAGGGTTTTTTATTGGCCCAACATTCGCTGAACTGCGTGTGGCTACTCCGGCGGAATGCGATATGTCGCGTCGTACTCATCGAGGTCGCAACTGCGACTATCGCCATTTCCTCTGGAGCGCAACCAATGTTCAAAGCTCTCGTTTCTCTCGCGATCAGCGGTATAGCTTTGCCGATCTTCGTGCATTCGTCTTCGGCAGAAGCCTCGGATGCTGAGAAAGGCGGATTCTTCGTAGACGCAGACGTGGGAAAAAGTACATCCATTGGCTCCCTCGACGGCAGCAGCTCGAGCTATTCGGGAACGCTCGGTTATCGTTGGGACGTCCGGCCGGGTATCGCTCTGGGTATCGAGGCCGGCTACAAGAATATCGGTCACTTCGAAGAAACGATCACTATTCCAGAGCCTTCAGGAGCCGTCGGCCCTTACTCGTTTCGCGAATCGTCTCGCGGATTTTTTCTGGGTGCGAACGGGCGGTTTGACCTGATTCGTGATTGGTACCTTACGAGCCGCCTCGGTGCATTTCGCTATCACGATGAACATAGCGTGATATATGACGGAACGTTTTCGAGTTGGAAGGATTTCGACACCGGTTGGTACGTTGGTATTGGGTTCGGTTATGACGTGAACCAGAACTTCAGCGTTGGGCTGAACTACAACCGTTCCGACCCCCACAACTCGGACGTAGGTACCCGCGAGTTGTCGCTGAGCGCAGAATATCGATTTTGAAATTCCAAGTGCATGCCTCAGGCGGCTTGTGCACCGAGCCGCCTGAACGTCACCACCAGCACGTCGCGATATGCGGGCTGTTCGGGATCGATCGGTTCGACCGCCGTCACGCCATGGAACACGCGCGCATCGTCGACGAGTGCCGAATCGAATGCGCGTTCGAGAGTGAAGCTTCCTAGCGGCGTTCCGTCCGGCGCGTGGATCGTCGTCGTGCCGCTGGCGATGTTCACACGTGCAACGAGCAGTACCAGGACGTAGTCGACGCCGTCACGGTGCATGCCTTCGGGGGTCGGCTGTCCAGGTTCGCCGGGGCGGGCCTCGATGCGGAACTGGTGCACTTCGACATGCCAGCGCGCGACATCCGCCGAGAGCATGCCGAACAGCGCGACGCAGAAGCCGAGTATTGTCCGCATGCTCGCGCCGTCGGCGATATGCGGCTCGATCGGCTCGAACCAACGCTCGATGCCGCCATAGAGCTTGTTGTATTCGAGACCTTGATAGTGAGGCTGTTGTGGTTCGCGGCTTAGATTGCCGTCGCGCCCAGCCGAGTAGACGGCATGGCGGCGCCGCCGGTAGCGGCCGTGATCGGCAAGATAGGTATCGACAGCGAGCTCGTTCCAGCTCTCGGCGAATTCCGTCCAGTCTTCGAGCACACATCGCGATTCGAGCCAGCTCCGCATCGTTGCGCTCTCGACGAACGCAAAGCCGTATTCGCGCAAGCGGCGGAAATGGACGTCCAACGTCAAGGCAGCGGGGTCGCGCATTAAATCACGATAGCAAATGCACCGGTCCGATCCAGGGCCGCTTGGGCGCGGAATTGCCAGGCCGGCTTCCGGCACATGCGTCGCCTCTTGCGCCGATCGAAAATGTCCCCACGTCGAAGCGGAACGAGGAGGTTCCAGGCCGTGACGACCTTCATTCTGTGGCTGTTGCTGCTCGTGTTCTGCTGGCCGCTCGCGCTGCTGGCGCTCGTGCTCTATCCGTTCGTGTGGCTGATCACGCTGCCGTTCCGGATTCTCGGCATCGCCGTCGACGGCGTCTTCGAGCTTCTGCGCGCCATCCTGTTTCTGCCGGCGCGCGTACTGCGCGGCGGCAGATAGGCTACAGCGGCCGTCCTTGGCCGCAGATGGCGCGTTTTACTTGAGCTTGGCGTCGGCGCGCAGCGCGTCGGCCTTGTCGGTTTTTTCCCAGCTGAACGCCGTGAACTTCTCGCCGTTGTCGAGTTTGACCTCGTACGGCGCGCGACCGAAGTGGCCGTAGCTCGCGGTCTGCTGGTACATCGGGTGAATCAGATCGAGCATCTTGATGATGCCGTAGGGGCGCAGATCGAAGTGCTTGCGGATCAATTTCTCGATCTTGTCGTCGCCGATCTTGCCGGTGCCGAACGTCGTCACCGAGATCGAGGTCGGCTCGGCCACGCCGATCGCGTAGCTCACCTGGATTTCGCAGCGGTCGGCAAGCCCCGCAGCCACGACGTTCTTCGCGACGTAACGCGCGGCGTACGCTGCTGAGCGGTCGACCTTCGACGGATCCTTACCCGAGAACGCACCGCCGCCGTGGCGCGCCCAGCCGCCATAGGTGTCGACGATGATTTTGCGTCCCGTGAGACCGCAATCGCCGACCGGACCGCCGATCACGAACTTGCCGGTCGGATTGATGTGGAATTTCGTGCCTTTGTGCACCCATTTTGCGGGCAGCACGGGCTTGAGGATCTCTTCGCGCACGGCTTCGACGAGGTGCTTCTGCTTGACGTCCGGATCGTGCTGCGTCGAGAGCACGACCGCGTCGATGGCGACGGCCTTGCCGTTTTCGTAGCGCAGCGTCACCTGCGATTTCGCGTCGGGCCTGAGCCACGCCAGCTTGCCCTTCTTGCGCACCTTGGCTTGCTGCTCGACGAGCCGGTGCGAGTAGTAGATCGCGGCCGGCATCATGTCGCGCGTTTCGTTCGTGGCGTAGCCGAACATGAGGCCCTGGTCGCCCGCGCCCTGTTCTTCGGGATTCTTGCGATCGACCCCTTGATTGATGTCCGGCGACTGCTTGCCGATGAGATTCAGCACGCCGCAGGTCGCGCCGTCGAAGCCGACGTCGGAACTGTCGTAGCCGATGTCGAGGATCACCTTGCGCGTGAGCGCCTCCAAGTCGATCCATGCCGACGTCGTGATCTCGCCAGCGACGATGGCGACGCCGGTCTTGACCATGGTTTCGCAGGCGACGCGCGCGCGCTTGTCCTGGTGCAGGATCGCGTCGAGCACGGCGTCGGAAATCTGGTCGGCAACCTTGTCCGGGTGACCTTCGGACACGGATTCGGAAGTGAAGAGATAGCTGCTCATGCGGCCTGCTCCGGGTGTGATCCATCCTTTGATGCGGATGGAAGGATAAAAGAGGCGCGCATCATACACGGACGCGCACAAGTTTGCAGCAGCGGCGGCATCGCCGCCGCTAAGCGGCCAGCGGCAAGCCGGCCTCGAGCGTATCGAAATACTCGTGCGTCAACCGCAGTTGCTCGTGCGCGCTTTCCGCGCGATTGACGATCGCGCGAAAAGCCGCATTTTCCGGGCGATCCTTCGCGTACCAGCCGAGATGCTTGCGCGCTACGCGGACGCCTGGCGTTTCGCCATAGAACGCGTAAAGCGCTTGGAGATGACTGCACAGAATCGTGCAGACCTCGGCGGCCGCAGGCGCCGGCAGCCGCTCGCCCGTCGCGAGATAGTGCGAGATCTCGCGAAAAATCCACGGCCGCCCTTGCGCGGCGCGTCCGACGAGAAGGCCGTCGCACCGCGTGGAGGCGAGCACGCGCTGCGCCTTCTCGGGCGTATCGACGTCGCCGTTGGCGAGCACGGGAATGCGCACGGCGTCCTTGATCGCGGCGATCGTCTCGTATTCGGCGTCGCCTTCGTAGAGGTCCGCGCGCGTACGGCCGTGCACGGCGAGCGCGGCGATGCCGCAGTCCTCCGCGATGCGCGCGATGCGTACGCCGTTGCGATTTTCGCGGTTCCACCCGGTACGGATCTTGAGCGTGACGGGCACGTCGACGGCGGCGACCACCGCACCGAGGATGCGCGCCACGAGCGGCTCGTCCTGCAGCAAAGCGCTGCCCGCGTATACATTGCACACTTTTTTCGCGGGGCAGCCCATGTTGATGTCGATGATGCGGGCGCCCTGGTCGGCGTTGTAGCGTGCTGCATCGGCGAGCATCGCCGGATCGTACCCCGCGATCTGCACGCTGACCGGGTCGGGCTCGCCCGCGTGGTCCATGCGCTTGAGCGACTTGCGCGTCGTCCACAGACGCGGATCGGACGTCGTCATCTCCGACGTGGCCAGCCCCGCGCCGAGCCGCTTGCAAAGCAGGCGGAAGGGCTTGTCGGTGACGCCTGCCATCGGCGCCAAGCCGATGGGCGGGTCGATACGGTAGGGGCCGATGTGCATCGGCGGATTTTAGCAGCCTCGAGGCGGCGTCTCAGCCGAAGCGTTTCTGGACCGCTTCGAACGTCGGCATTGCCGGCGCCGTGCCGACGATTTCGGTCGACATCGCCGCAGCGCGGTTCGCGTGCACGACGGCTTCGCGGAACGGGCGCCCGGCGAAGCGCACGAGAGCGGCCGTGAGACTGCCGCTGAACGCGTCGCCCGCGCCCGTGGTGTCGATTGCGTTCACTTTTTCGGGCGCCAGTCGATAGTGGCTCTGCGCGTCGCCACGCAGGTCATTGTCGTGCGAGACGAAGCAGCCGCGCGAGCCGAGCGTCACTACGACGGTAGCCACGCCGAGCGTGCGCGCCAGCCGGTGGAGTTCCGCGTTGTCGCGTTCGGCGAGCGTCGCCGGATCGGCGTTCTCGTTCGCGAAGCGCTCGAGCAGCAGAGAGAACTCGGTTTCGTTCGGCGTGATGATGTCGGCGAGACGCAGCATCGCGAACGAGAGATCGGCGTGGACCGGCGCCGGGTTCAGGATGCGCGTGAGCTTGTGCTTGGCGCCGACTTCGAGCGCCGCGGCGAGCGCATCGAGGTTGTTCTCGAGCTGGAGCAGGAGCGTCTTGGCTCCGGCGAAGAGATCGTCCTGCGCGCGCACGAACGCGGGATCGAGATGCTCGTTGGCGCCGAAGATCATCGAGATCTGGTTTTCGGCGCGCGCGTTGACCGTGATGCTCGAGGTGGACGTCGGCTGGTCTTCGCAAATCTGCCAGCGGCACGGCATGTGCTCGTCGCGCGCGAAGCGCTGCGCGAATTCGGCGAACGTGTCGCGCCCCACGGCACCGATGAAGCCCGTGGCGACGCCTTGCCGCGCGCATGCGACGGCCTGGTTGAAACCCTTGCCGCCCGGACCCGTGTTGTAGCGATGCGCGCGCAGCGTTTCGCCGGGACGCGGAAAACGTTCGACGAACCAGGCTTGATCCTGCACGTAGCTGCCGACGACGACGACTTGGGGTGATGAGCTCATTGGCGGGAAACGGGGTTGGGTTGAGGATTCGGAATTCGAGCTAGGCGCCGACCTTCACATCCGGATGCAAGTCGCGCCGCATCGCAGGATCGTGCTTGTGCTTGAACAGCGGCACGAACAGCACGGCCATGGCGAGTGCATACAACGCGAACGTGAGCCAGATGTCGTGCCAGTCCTTCGCCCCGCCGACGCGCGTGAAGTACCGATCGATGAGCCAGCCGCTGATCGAGCTGCCGAGCACCGCGCCGACGCCGTTGGTCATGACCATGAACAAACCTTGTGCGCTCGCGCGGATCTTGGGATCGCTCTGTTGCTCGACGAACAGCGAGCCCGAGATATTGAAGAAATCGAACGCCATGCCGTAGACGATGCACGAGAGCACGATCATCCAGAGCCCGGCGCCCGGATCGCCGTAGGCGAACAGGCCGAAGCGCAGGAACCACGCCGTCATGCTCATCGTCATGACCGCTTTGATGCCGAAGCGGCGCAGGAAAAACGGGATCGTCAGGATGAACAGCGTCTCGGAGACCTGCGAAATCGACATGATGATCGCGGGGTGCGTCACGCCGAACGTGCCCTGGAACTCGGGCATGCTCTCGAAATCCTTGAGGAACGTGCCGCCGTACGCGTTCGTGAGTTGCAATGCGGCGCCGAGCAGCATCGCGAACAGCAGGAACACCGCCATGTTCCGGTCCTTGAACAGCCGGAACGAGGTGAGGCCGAGCGCGTCGACGAGCGAACGCTCCGCGCCGCGTCCGAGCTTGGGTGGGCACGGCGGCAGCGAGAACGCGTAGATGCCGAGCAGCAGCGAGGCACCCGCGGCTACGTAGAACTGGCTTGCGGAAGTCTCGAACCGGAGCAAGCTCACGGTCCACAGCGCGACGATGAAGCCGATCGTGCCCCAGACACGGATCGGCGGGTAGTCGCGCACGACGTCGCAGCCGTTCGTCTTGAGCGCGTTGTAGGCGACCGCGATCGCGAGCGCGATGGTCGGCATGTAGCAGATCATGTTGAGCAGCATGACCCAGAACAGCACGGTCGGCGTCTCGACCATCGGCACGCAAAACAGGATGACGGCGCCGGCGATCTGCAGGAAGCCGTAGAGCTTCTCGGCGTTGATCCAGCGGTCGGCGACGATGCCCGTAACCGCGGGCATGAACAGGGCGGCGATGCCCATCGTGGAGAAGATCGCGCCGAAACCCACGCCCGACCAGTGCTTGTTCTGGAACCAATATTCGCCGATCGTCAGAAGCCACGCTCCCCAGATGAAAAACTGGAGGAAGTTCATGACGATCAGGCGCAGTTTGAGGCTCATGGAAAGCGGCGGCTTCAGGCTCGGATGCCCGGCGGGGCAGGCCGCGAGAGTAGAGCACCCGTGCGTCGCTGCGCAAGAAATGTCCTGCTAGACTGCGCCGAGGAATGGCGGGGGAACGATGGGCGCATCGTTGGGCATCCGGCAGCGGCTGCTGCTGAGCCACTTGTTCGCCGCGGTGGTGGTGGCGTGCGCGTTCGGCGCGTTCGTCTACTACATCGCCGCGCAGCAGGTGGTCGAGCGCATGCGTGCTCAGCTCGGCGCCAGCGCGCTCGCGCTTGCGCGCTCGCTGGATGCGGCGTCGCTCAATGCCGCGCTGACCGACACTGCCGCACGCAGCGCGTTGAGCGAACGCCTCAAGGCTGCCGCGCAGCACAATTCCGACATCGCGCGCGCTTACGTGAGCACGCGTTCGACCGCGGACGGGAATCGGCTCCTGGCGAGCTCAGACGGCAGCACCGATGGCGGTGCGCCGTCCGACGAAGACGGCCGACTGATCGCGCACAGCGATGTGCCCGATGCGCCAGGATTCGTGGTCGGCCTCGAAACGCGCTCGAGCCAGATCGGCGACGCGCTCTACATCTTGCGGTTGAGCGCAGCGCTCGGTGCGCTCGTCTGCGTGCTCGTCGCGCTCGTGCTGAGCCGCCATCTCGCGGGGCGGTTCCAAGTCAGCATCAACGATCTCGTCCAGCGCTGTCGAGCGCTCGCCAACGGCGAGCCGCTGCCGCCGCGGCACCACGCGGCCAAGCGCGACGAATTCGACGACCTGGCGCGCGAATTCGACTCGATGGCGGGGCGCTTGCGCCACACGCTCGAAGACCGCGAGCGTGCGTACGCCGCGTTGCGCGAAGCGAACGAGAAGCTCGAATCGCGCGTGCGCGAGCGCACCGCCGAGCTCGAAGGCGCCAATTCGAAGCTCAAAGGCGAGATCGAGAGCCGCGTGCATGTCGAAGCCCTGCTCGCCGAAGCGGCGCTGACCGATGCGCTGACGGGCCTCCTCAACCGGCGCGCCATGATGGAGATGCTCGTCCAGGCTGCGGCGCAGGTCAAGCCCGGCGAGCCGGGCTTGAGCGTCATCATCGGCGACGTCGACCGCTTCAAGCGCATCAACGATCTCTACGGCCACGAGACGGGCGACAAAGTGCTCGCGGCGGTCGCGACCAAGCTCCTGGAGTTCTTCGGCGAGCACCAGCAGAACGCGGCGCGCTGGGGCGGCGAGGAATTCCTCGTGCTGCTGACCGGAACGCGGCTGGCCACCGCGTGCAAGCGTGCCGAGCAGGTGCGCAGCGCGGTCGGCGAACTGCGCATCGGCAGCGAAGATCTGCGCGTCACGCTGAGCCTCGGCGTGGCCGAGCTCGTGGCAGGCGAATCCATCGATCACTGCCTGCGGCGCTGCGACCAGGCGCTCTACCGCGCGAAGGAAGCCGGCCGCAACACCGTCGTCGCGGCGCAAGGCACACTGTTCGCGACGATGTCCTGAGTCCGTATACTTTTTGCTATTTGAGCAGAATCCACACGGCGAGCCCGGCGAACAGGAGCGCCGCGCCGAGGCGCGCAGCTTTGAGCGGCAGACGCTCGGCGAAGCGGGCGCCGAGCCACACTGCCGGCGCGTCGGCGAGCAGCATGCCGCAGGTCGTCCCGGCGACCACCATCCAGAGCGGGCGATATTCGGCTGCGATCACGGCGGTCGCTATCTGCGTCTTGTCGCCGACTTCCGCGAGGAAGAAACTCACGATCGTCGCGAACAGCACGCCGTGCCCCGCGCCGCGCGCGGCCTCGTCCTCGCTCGCTCGATCGGGCACCAGCGTCCATGCCGCCACGGCGAAAAAGCCGACGGCGACGAGCACGCGCAGCGTCGACGGGCTGAGCCATGCGGCGATCCAGGCGCCGAACGCACCGGCGAGCGCATGGTTGAGCAATGTGGCCGCGAGGATACCTGCGCAGATCGTCCACGGCCGCCGATACTTTGCCGCCAGGATCAGCGCGAGGAGCTGCGTCTTGTCGCCGATCTCAGCGAGCGCGACGGTGGCGAGAGAAATTAGGAACGTTTGCATGTGCGCGGCCGAAACCGGCACATGCTACCAGCCTACGGACTTCTGCGGCGACGGCTATGGGTTTGAATCGCCGTCCGCGTCGTCGTCGGTTACCGCAATCGCCGACGGCACGACGATGGCCTGGGATGCCGGCGCGACGTGCGCAGGCGGCGTGGCGGGCGTCGGCGGCGCGGGCGGCGTCGGCGGCGCGGGTGGTGTTGGCGGCGCGGGCGCTGCCGGCGGCGTCGGCGGAACGGGTGGTGTCGGTGGAGCCGGCGGCGCGGGCACGAAGATCCCACTGAATTCCGGTGCCTTGAGCGCGAGCGTCACCGGCTTGTGCTGGCGCAGCACTTCGACCTTGATCTCACTGTCCGCGGGACGGTCGCGCAGCGCGCGAAACGCGTCTTCGGGGCGCTCGACGGTTTCGCCGCCGATCTTGAGCAGCACGTCGCCGGATTTCAATCCTTTGAACGAATCGCTGTCCGCCGAGAGCACGAGCACGCCCTTGTCGGTGCCGAAATAGCCGCCGAGATCCGGGTTGAGCCCGGCGAGATTGAGCCCCCACCACGGCGTCACGTAGTTGAATCGCGACATTGCGCGTTGCACTTGCACGGCGGCGCGCTCGGCCGCGCGTTCGCCGGCGCGCTCGCCGAGCTCGGCGGCTTTCTGCGCGCGCTGCATGGCGCGCTGGACCTGCTCTTGCACGCGCTTGTCGAGATCCGGCGGCACGAACTTCGCGACGTCGACGCCGTCCGGCACTTCGAGCGCGAAGCTGAAGTTGTACGGATCGCGCCGCTCCGCTTTGACGGCGACCGTGCTCTCCTTGCCGTCGCGCACGACGCGCAATTCGAGCACCTGCCCGACCTTGACGTCGCCCAGCGAAATGCCGTGCAAGCTGCGATCGTTCTTCTCGCCCGCGAGCGGCTTGCCGTCGACCGCGACGATGACGTCGTTGACGCGGATGCCGGCTTTCTCGGCCGGACCGCCCGGCGTGACGGCGCTGACCCGCAACCCTCGCTTCTCGGCTTCGAAGACGATGCCGACCAAGCCGCGATCGGGATCGCCCAGATAGCGGTAGGCATAGGTGTGCGGCCCGACGTCGCCGAACTTCGCCGACAGGTCGGCCATCTTGCGCGAGAGTTCGCGCATCTGCTCGCGCATGCCGTCGAGCTCGCGGCGTGCGGCTTCGGCATCGGCGCGCGCCGCTTCGGCATCTTCGTGCGCGCCGGCGCGGACGGAGGCGTCCGCATCGCCACGAGGCGTAGGTTCGCCGGCGCTCGCTGCGGCGGCGCCGAGCGCGAGAACGAGGACGGAAAGCGTGGTGAATCGCGGGTTCATGATCGTGCCTTTCAGTTGATTCTCTGGAGCCCGCCCGCGTCGGCCGGCGCAGGTCCGGCTTCGGCGAGGCGGTAGTACGAATAGCGCAAGGCGGTCAGGTCCTCGAGCAAGGCGACGCGGCGCTGCCAGAGCGGCACGGCATCGGCGCCCGGTGCCGCGGCGAGCTCGACGTCGACGACGCCGATGAGGTTCTCGAGCTCGGTCGCGGCAGCGAGATCCTGGCCCGGCAGCGGCGACGCCACGCGCCCGGTCTCGCGCAACCAATGCTCGAGCGCCTGCGAGCGCGCCTGGAGTGCCGCAAGCCGGGTGTCCGCATCGCCATTTTGTGCACTTTTCCCATTTGCTTCACTCTGCGCATTTGCGGCATTTGCTACAAAGGATGCGCGCTGGGGCTCGGCGGTCGCAGCGGAGGCGTTCGCCACGGCGGGCGCGCTGCGATGCTGTGCGAACCACAGCACGCCGGCCGCCGCGATGAAGCATGCGGCTAGTGCAGCGGGCAGCGCATACCGGCGGCGCGGGCGCGCTTGCGGCGCGAGCTCGGCGGCGAGCACCGACCACACGTCGCGGCCGGGTTGAACTTGCGGCAGCCCGCGCAAGGCTTCGGCGAGCGTCAGCTCGCGACGGGGGATCCGATCAGACATGGCGCGGACTCCTGCGGTGGATCGAGCATGGCGCGCAGCCGCGCGGTGCCGCGCGCGACCTGCGATTTGGAGAAACTGATGGTCTTGCCCACGAGCTCGGCGATTTCCGGATGCGAATAGCCTTCGACATGGTAGAGCCAGAGCACGCTGCGCGTGACGGCGGGCAGTTCGCCGAGCGCGCGTTCGAGCGCCAAGGCGTCGGCGCGCACCCACGGCGGCGCGGTATCGTCGGGAACGGTTTCCGCTTCGACGTCGCTGTCGAAGCGGCGCTCGCGGCGCAGGCGCATGAGCGCCTCGTTGAGCGCGATCTGACGCAGCCAGGCCCAGAACGGCGCCTCATTGCGGTATTGTCCGATGCGCTGGAACACCTTGAGCATCGCATCGTGCAGCACTTCGCGCGCGGCTTCGGCGTCGCCGAGCATGCGCAGGGCGAGCGTATAAGCCGGCCGTTCGAAGCGGCGGTAGATGCGCTCGAACGCGCCGAGTTCGCCGGCCTTGGCCCGGTCGATGAGGCTCTGCGGGATATCGAGTTGGAACGAGGAAGCGCTCACGCCCGTATAGATGCGCCTCGGCGGGCGAAGGTCGCAAGTGCCGTGCGCCGGGGGCGTGTCCGCCCGCTGTCCGCGACGCGGCGGCGGACACCGGCCGCACGACCCGGATCGAAGGATTCCGCGTTCCCATGCGGTTTTCCCGCTTGGCACGGCCGTTGCTGAGCGCTGATTCAAATCACCGACGAACATGCCGCAATGATCCGAGACACGACCGCGCAGGACCGCCGCATCGAACCGAGCCACTCGCGCCGGCGCTGGATCGTCATGGGCGCGGCCGGAGCCGCGATGCTCGCGGCGCTCGTCTGGGTCGTGCCGACCGTCGCGCGGTTGATCTCGGCGGGCGCGGCCGTCAGCGCTTCGAGCCTGCGCTTCGCGGAGGTCAAGCGCGGCACGCTCGTGCGCGACATCTCGACGCAAGGGCGCGTCGTCGCCGCCGTGAGCCCCACGCTTTACACGAGCGCGGCCGGCACGGTGACGTTCCTCGTGCACGCCGGCGACAAGGTGGCGAAGGACCAGGTGCTCGCAGACGTCGAAAGCCCCGAGCTCACGAACAAGCTCGCGCAGGAGCAGGCCACGTACGACAGCTTGAGCATCGACGTCGAACGCACCGACATCGACAACCGCCAGAAGCAGCTCGCGGCGAAGAAGACGCTCGATCAGGCCACGATCGATCGCATGACGGCCGCCCGCGAAGTCGAACGCAACAGCAAGGGCTTCCAGGCCGGCGCGATTCCCGAGATCAACGTGCTGCGCGCGAAAGACGCGCTGGCCAAGGCCGAGCTCGACGTCGACCACGCCGAGCAGGACGCGAAGCTGCTCGCCGAGACGCTCGCCTTCGAGCTGAAGACCAAACGCCTGGCGCTCGAGCGCCAGAAGCTTCTCGTCGCGGACCTCAAGCGCCAGGTCGACGAGCTCAAGGTGCGCTCGCCGGTGGCCGGACAGGTCGGCCAATTGCTCGTGCAGCAGCGTGCGAACGTCGCGGCGAACGCCGGTTTGCTCACCGTCGTCGATCTCTCGGCGCTCGAGCTCGAGCTCAACGTGCCCGAAGTGTTCGCGCACGATCTCGCGATCGGCATGCCCGCCGAGATCACCGACGGCGCGCAGAAATACAAGGGCGAGCTCTCGGCCGTCTCGCCCGAAGTCGTCAATGGCGAAGTCGTCGCGCGCGTGCGCTTCGCCGACCCGAAGCCGGCCGGCCTGCGCCAGAGCCAGCGCCTGACCACGCGCATCCTCATCGACGAGCATCCGAACGTGCTCACCGTGGAGCGCGGGCCGTTCGTCGATTCCGGCGCGGGCCGCGTCGCGTACGTGCTGCGCAACGGCATGGCCGTGCGCACGCCGATCGAAGTCGGCGCCACGAGCCTCAACGCCGTCGAGATCGTCTCGGGCCTCAAGGAAGGCGACCGCATCGTGATCTCCGGCACCGACGCGTTCAACGGCGCGCCGCAGGTCGTCGTGAATTGAAGCGAAGAACCCTCACAAAAACCCAATCGAACCAAAAGACGGATACGCCGCCATGCTGAAAATGTCGCATCTTTCCAAAGTATACCGCACGCACATGGTCGAAACGCACGCGCTGCGCGATTTCTCCATTCACGTGCGCGACGGCGAGTTCGTCGCGGTGACGGGGCCGTCGGGCTCGGGCAAGACGACGTTCCTCAACATCGCCGGGCTGCTCGAGGATTTCACGGGCGGCGAGTTCTGGCTGGACGGCGTGGACGTGCGCGGCATGGGCGACGATGCGCGCTCGAGGCTGCGCAACGAAAAGATCGGCTTCATCTTCCAGAGCTTCAACCTCATTCCCGATCTGAACATCTTCGACAACGTCGACGTGCCGCTGCGCTATCGCGGCTTCGGCGGTGCGGAGCGCCGCAAACGCATCGAGGAATCGCTGACGCGCGTGGGCTTGGCTTCGCGCATGAAGCACTACCCGTCCGAGTTGTCGGGCGGTCAGCAGCAACGTGTCGCGATCGCGCGCGCTCTCGCCGGCTCTCCGCGGCTGCTCATGGCGGACGAACCGACCGGCAATCTCGATTCGCTGATGGCGCGTGGCGTCATGGAACTACTCGAGGACATCAACCGGCAGGGCACGACGATCATCATGGTCACGCACGATCCGGAGCTCGCCGCGCGCGCGCAGCGCAACGTGCACATCATCGACGGCCAGGTCACCGACTTCGACGAAGAGCCGAAGCTGCGGAAGCCGGGATTCGAGAATCGGGATTCGAGATTAGGAAAAGAAGGCGTCCTGGCATAAGTACAGAACGCCTCAGTCCTGAGCGCTCTTCCAAATCCCCAATCCCAGCTCCCTAATCCCGGCTCTCCCTATGTTCGCCTACTACATAGAACTCGGCCTGCGCAGCCTCAAGCGCAATCCCGTGCTCACCGCACTTATGGTGCTCGGCATCGCGCTCGGCATCGCCGCGAGCATGACCTCGCTCACGCTGTTCCACATGATGGGCAGCGATCCGATCCCGTCGAAGAGCACGAAACTGCACTACGTCCAGCTCGACACCTGGGATCCCAACCAGCCGTTCGACGAGGAAGGCAACGCGCCCGACCAGGTCACGTACCGCGATGCGCAAGCCCTCATGGAGGCCGGCAAGGCCGACCGCCAGGCGGCCATGTACAAGGTGTCGTACCCGATCCAGCCGGAGAACCCGGAGGTCAAGCCCTTCCTCGCGCTCGGTCGCGCGACGTATTCGGATTTCTTCCCGATGTTCGAACCGCCGTTCCGCTACGGGGGCGCTTGGGACCACGGCCAGGACAGCCAGCACGGGCGCGTCGTCGTCTTGAGCAAGGCCACGAACGAGAAGCTCTTCGGCGGCGCGGACAGCGTCGGCAAGCGCGTGCGCATGAACGACGTCGACTACACCGTGGTCGGCGTGCTCGACGAGTGGCGTCCGCGCGTGAAGTTCTACGATCTGACCAACGGCTCGCTCAACGATCCTGAAGAGTTCTACATGCCCTACACGACGGCGATCGAGCTCAAGGCGAACGCGAGCGGCAACAACCAATGCTGGAAACCGAGCGCGTCGGGTTGGGATGCGTACCTCGCTTCCGAGTGCGTATGGCAGCAGTTCTGGGTCGAGCTCGATTCGCCGGCGAAATTGGCCGAGTACCGGGCCTTCCTCGACAACTACGCCAACGAGCAGAAGAAGCTCGGCCGTTTCCAACGCCCGCTCAACAACCATCTCTACGACGTGCGCGAGTGGCTCGAGAACCAGAAGGTCGTGCCGAAGGACGTGCAGATCCAGGTCGGCCTCTCGTTCGCGTTCCTGCTCGTGTGCCTCATCAACACGGTCGGCCTGCTGCTCGCCAAGTTCACGCGCAAGTCGGGTGAAATCGGCCTGCGGCGCGCGCTCGGCGCGAGCAAGCCGCAGCTTTTCGCGCAGCACTTGATCGAAGCCGGCATGGTCGGCGTGACGGGCGGCGTACTCGGTCTCGTGCTGACGTTCGGCGGCCTGGCCATGACGCGCATGCTCTACGACTACTACGGCAACGTCGCGCGGCTCGATTTTTCGATGGTCGCGACGACGATCCTGCTGTCGATATTCGCGGCGGTGCTGGCGGGCGTCTATCCGACGTGGCGTGCATGCCAGGTCGCGCCCGCGGCGCAGCTCAAGACCCAGTGAACGACGACACCTAAGCGGAGCGAATCATGGAAATC
>DASRGX010000008.1:0-8470 GCA_035650835.1 Rudaea sp.
CCTCGCTGCTCGACTACATCCGGCGCACGAAGGTGGCCGCGGGCGAAGCCGGCGGCATTACCCAGCACATCGGTGCGTACCACGTGAAGACCGAGCGCGGCGTGATCTCGTTCCTCGACACGCCGGGCCACGCGGCGTTCACCGCGATGCGCGCGCGCGGCGCGCGGCTGACCGATATCGTCGTGCTCGTCGTCGCCGCCGACGACGGCGTGATGCCGCAGACGATCGAAGCCGTGCAGCACGCACGCGCGGCGAAGGTGCCGCTCATCGTCGCGATGAACAAGATGGACAAGCCCGAAGCCAATCCCGACACCGTGAAGCAGGGTCTCGTGCAGCACGAGGTCGTGCCCGAGGAGTGGGGCGGCGACGTGCAGTTCGTGCCCGTGTCGGCCAAGACCGGCGACGGTGTCGACAACCTGCTCGAAGCGATCCTGCTGCAGGCCGAGGTCATGGATCTCAAGGCCGTCAAGAAGGGGCTCGCGACGGGCGTCGTCGTGGAGTCGAGTCTCGACAAGGGCCGCGGCCCCGTCGCCACGGTGCTCGTGCAGCAGGGAACGCTCGAGAAGGGCGACTTCCTCGTCTGCGGCGTCGAATACGGTCGCGTGCGCGCGATGTTCGACGAGGGCGGTCGCCAGGTGGACGGCGCCGGTCCGTCGATTCCGGTGCAGGTGCTCGGCCTGTCGGGCGTGCCCGACGCCGGCGACGATTTCGTCGTCGTCGAGGACGAGCGCCTGGCCAAACAGGTCGCCGCCGAACGCCAGGCCAAGCGCCGCGATCAGCGCCTGACCAAGCAAGCCGTGCGCCTCGAGGACGTCATGTCGCAGATGGCGCAGACCGATGGGCAGCGCGTGCTGAACCTCGTCGTGAAGGCCGACGTGCAGGGTTCGGTCGAGGCGCTGCGCGACGCGCTGACCGCGATCGGCAACGATCAAATCAAGGTGAACGTCATCGCCTCGGGCGTCGGCGGCATCACCGAATCAGACGCCACGCTCGCGGCGGCCTCGAAAGCCATCGTGATCGGCTTCAACGTGCGCGCCGACGCCAGCGCACGCAAGGTGATCGCCGACAACGATCTCGACCTGCGCTACTTCTCGATCATCTACGACGTCATCGACCAGGTGAAGCAAGCCGCGACCGGCCTGCTCGGCACCGAGATCCGCGAGCAGATCATCGGCACCGCGCAGGTGCGCGACGTGTTCCGTTCCTCGAAGTTCGGCGCGATCGCCGGCTGCATGGTCATCGAAGGCACGGTCAAGCGCCACAAGCCGATCCGCGTGCTGCGCGACAACACCGTGATCTTCCAGGGCGAGCTCGAATCGCTGCGCCGATTCAAGGACAACGTCGAAGAAGTACGCAGCGGCATGGAATGCGGCATCGGCGTCAAGCAGTACAACGACGTGCGCCCGGGCGACCAGATCGAGTGCTACGAGCGCACCGAGGTGGCGAGGACGCTCTGAGAGCAGGGATTGGGGAATGGAGATTCGGGATTCGTAACGGAATTCCGGATCTCGCGAATCCCAAATCCCAAATCCCCAATTCCATGCCTAGCCATTCCTTCAACCGCTCCGATCGCATCTCCGCCGAGCTCCGCCGGCTGCTCGGCACGATGGTGCACGAGGCCGTGCGCGACCACGCGCTGCCGTCGGTCAGCGTGTCGGACGTGGAAGTCACGCGCGACATCGATGTCGCCACCGTGTACGTGACTGCGCTCGTGCCGGAAACGTCGAAAGAAGCGGTCGCTGCGCTCAACGAGATGGCCAAGGAATTCCGCCGCGAACTTTCCAAGGTCATGCGCATCCGCCGCGTGCCGGAGCTCAAGTTCCGCTACGACGATTCGGTCGATCGCGGTGAGCGCATCGAGAAGTTGTTGAAAGGCGGGGATTAGGGATTGGGGATTGGGGATTGGCAAGAGCGGTTCCGACGACTGAGCGCTGTTCTCCCGAATCCCTAATCTCGAATCCCAGCTTTCATGACCCGCTCTCCCGAATCCCGAATCTCGAATCCCCAATCCCGGGCTTTAAGTGGCCTCCTGCTGCTCGACAAACCCGTCGGCCTGAGCTCCAACCAGGCGCTCAAGCGCGCGGCGCGGCTCATCGGAGCGAAAAAATCGGGGCACACGGGCAGCCTCGACCCGCTCGCGAGCGGTCTGCTGCCGCTCTGTTTCGGCGAGGCCACCAAGATCGCCGGCCATCTGCTCGGCGCGCGCAAGGCGTATGCGGCCGAGGTTGCGCTCGGCACGACGACATCGACCGACGACGCCGAAGGCGACGTTCTTGCAACACGTCCAGTGCCGCCGTTCGACGATGCGGCCCTCGAGCGTGCGCTCACGAGCTTGCGCGGCCGCATCGTGCAAGTGCCGCCCGCCTATTCGGCGATCAAGCAAGGCGGCGTGCCGCTGTACAAACGGGCGAGGCGCGGCGAGACCGTGGCGCCGCCGCCGCGGGAAGTCGAGATTCATCGTCTCGAGGTGATCGGTCGCGAAGCCGAGCGCGTGCGCCTCTACGTCGAGTGCGGTTCGGGCACCTACGTGCGCAGCCTTGCCCGGGACCTCGGCGAACGGCTGGGCTGCGGTGCGCACCTGGCGGCTCTGCGGCGGTTGTGGGTCGAACCGTTCCGCGAACCGGCGATGGTCACGCTCGAGACGCTCGAAGGGCTGCGCGCTCAGGGCGACGAAACCGCGCTGCGCCGCCACCTGCTGCCGCTCGAAGCCGCGCTCGGCACCTTGCCGGCCCTGCACCTCGACGCGGCGGCGGCGCGCGATCTCGCCCAGGGCAAGCGCCTGCGTCAGCCGGGCACGGCGCCCGCCGCGTGCTGCGCGGCGCTCGATCCGGCCGGGCGGCTCATCGCGCTCGTCGAAATCGGCGACGCCGGGGCCATCCGCGTACTGCGCGGATTCAACGCGGCGCCGGAGGCGCCGGCGAGTTGATCGCCCGCCCTGCCGGGCAGCCGGGCGCAAAGTTGTTATGCGCCGGAAACATGCGCTAAAATAGCGAGCTTACTTGAGTTTTGTCCTCCATGTGCGCGGGGCTTGCGCATCGCCATCGTCCGGGCTCGGCGGTGGCGAGCCGCAAGTCTCGCCTAAGTTTTAGAAAAGGCCAGCAATCATGTCTCTGACTGTCGAACAAACCAGCAAAGTGATCGCGGACTACCGCCGCGCTCCGAACGATACCGGCTCGCCGGAAGTCCAGGTCGCCCTGTTGTCGGCGCGCATCGAGCATCTCTCGAAGCACTTCGCCGATCACGAGAAGGATCATCATTCGCGCCGCGGCCTGCTCAAGATGGTCAACCAGCGCCGCCGCCTGCTGAACTATCTCAAGAATTCCGACGGCGAGCGCTACAAGACGCTCATCGAGCGCCTCGGTATCCGCCGCTGATGCGTTCTGCCTGAACGCGAAAGCCAGACTGCGGCCGGTTGCGGCCGCACTTTTCAATCAGGAAACGCACCGTGGCGAAAATCAGCAAATCGTTCCAGTACGGTAAACACGAAGTCACGCTGGAAACCGGCGAGATCGCGCGCCAGGCCTCCGGCGCCGTGATGGTCAGCATGGCCGGCACGGTCGTGCTGGTGACCGTCGTTGCCGCAGCCAAGCCGCGTGAGGGGCAGGATTTCTTCCCGCTCACCGTCGACTATCAGGAAAAGTTCTACTCCGCGGGCCGCATCCCGGGCGGCTTCTTCAAGCGCGAAGGCCGGCCGACCGAGAAAGAGACGCTGACCTCGCGTCTCATCGACCGTCCGGTCCGCCCGCTGTTCCCCGAAGACTACAAGAACGAAGTGCAGGTCATCGCGAACGTGCTGTCGCTGAATCCCGACGTGGACGGCGATATCCCGTCGATGATCGGCGCCTCGGCGGCGCTCGCACTCGCGGGCATCCCGTTCAAGGGCCCGATCGGCGCAGCGCGCGTCGGTTACGCGAACGGACAGTACCTGCTCAATCCGACGCGTACCGAACTCGCCACGTCCGCTCTCGATCTCGT
This sequence comes from Rudaea sp., assembly GCA_035650835.1. Lineage (GTDB taxonomy): Bacteria > Pseudomonadota > Gammaproteobacteria > Xanthomonadales > Rhodanobacteraceae > Rudaea. The sequence continues at coordinate 3,976 of DASRGX010000008.1, forward strand.
CGTGGCCGGCACGGCCAACGCGGTGCTCATGGTCGAGTCCGAGGCGAAGCTCCTCTCCGAAGACGTGATGCTCGGCGCGGTCATGTTCGGCCATCGCGAGATGCAGAAGGTCATCAACGCGATCAACGAACTCACCGTCGAAGCGGGCACCAAGCCGTCGACGTGGACGGCGCCGCCGAAGAACCAGGCCTTGATCGCTGCACTCAAGGAAGCCGTCGGCAGCAAGCTCGCCGAAGCGTTCGCGGTGCGCGACAAGCTGCAACGCCGCGAAGCGATCGCCGCGATCCGCCAGGACGTGCTCCAGACGCTCGGCGCGCGCGCCGAAGCGGAAGGCTGGAACACGGCCGAACTCGCCAAGGAATTCGGCGAACTCGAATACCGCACGATGCGCGATTCCGTGCTGTCGACCAAGGTGCGCATCGACGGGCGCAAGCTCGACGACGTGCGCCCGATCACGGTACGCGTCGGCGTGTTGCCGCGCACGCACGGCTCGGCGCTGTTCACGCGCGGAGAGACGCAGGCGCTCGTCACCGTCACGCTCGGCACGGCGCGCGATGCGCAGATCATCGATGCGCCCGAAGGCGAATCGAAGGACACCTTCCTGTTCCACTACAATTTCCCGCCGTTCTCGGTGGGCGAGACCGGCCGCGTCGGTTCGCCGAAGCGCCGCGAAGTCGGCCACGGCCGCCTCGCGCGCCGCGGCGTGCAGGCGGTAAAGCCGCCGATGGAGGAATTCCCGTACGTGCTGCGCGTGGTCTCCGAGATCACCGAGTCGAACGGTTCTTCGTCCATGGCGTCGGTCTGCGGCTCCTCGCTCGCGATGATGGATGCCGGCGTGCCGCTCAAGGCGCCGGTCGCGGGCATCGCGATGGGCCTCGTCAAGGAGAACGAGCAATTCGTCGTGCTCTCCGACATCCTGGGTGACGAAGACCATCTCGGCGACATGGATTTCAAGGTCGCCGGCACCGCCACGGGCGTTAGCGCCCTGCAGATGGACATCAAGATCGACGGCATCACCGAAGAGATCATGCGCATCGCGCTCGAGCAGGCCAAGCGTGGCCGCCTGCACATCCTCGGCGAGATGGCCAAGGTCATCAGCACTTCGCGTCCGGAGATGAGCGAATACGCACCGCGTCTGCTCACGATGAAGATCCATCCCGACAAGATCCGCGAAGTGATCGGCAAGGGCGGCGCCACGATCCGCTCGATCACGGAAGAGACAGGCACCACGATCGACATCACCGACGACGGCACCGTCGTCATCGCCTCGGTCAACCGCGACGCCGCGGACGCGGCGCGCAAGCGCATCGAGATGATCGTGTCGGACGTCGAGCCGGGCCGCATCTACGAGGGCAAGGTCGCCAAGCTCATGGATTTCGGCGCATTCGTCACGATCCTGCCCGGCAAGGACGGTCTCGTGCACGTCTCGCAGATCTCGAACGAGCGCGTCGAGAAGGTCTCCGACAAGCTCAAGGAAGGCGACATCGTGAAGGTCAAGGTGCTCGAGGTCGACAAGCAGGGCCGCATCCGGCTGTCGATGAAGGCAGTGACGGAAGAAGCCGGCGCCGCCTGAGCGACGAGCGGTGTAAAAGTATAAAAGAGCGCGCTTCGGCGCGCTCTTTGTTTTTGTGCCCAAGAACGCCGCTGGATCAAGCGCTCCTGGCGAGCGCAACTGTCAATCTTTACAGGAAGGTGACGCGCGGACCCGCAACGACGGGTGTTCCTTTTCCGAGCGCAGGGTGTAAGCTACGGCGGCTGCCGTTGCCGTAGTCGTTCCTGGGGGAAACCGTGAAGGTTTGGATCGCTCGCCTTTCCGCGCTGCTCTGCGTGTTTTTCGCCGCAGGCGCGTTCGCACAAAACACCTATACCGCTTACATCGATGCCGACGGCCGTACGAATACGGGCTGTACGGTAACGCTACCTGGCGGAACGTTCACGGGGGCGGATTTTCGCCTCCAGGCCACCGTCACCACCGGTAGCAGTCCGCAGGTCACGAACGTCACGCTCGCCCAGTGTGTAAACGGTTCCTTCGGTGCCGGTACGCACGTCGGCGGCGGCTATCCGGTCGGTCTGAACGTCGGCGTGGGCGGTGCCGATGCGATCGAATTCTCGTCGTCCGCGGCCGGCATGTTCGGCCCCGGCACGAACGCGGCGGTGCTCGGTTTCACGGCCGAGAGCGCGACGGGTTCGGACGTGCTGTTCACGACGAACGGCACGAACACCGGCAGTCCGATCCTCTTCGCGATCACGCTGCCGATCCCCGCGCTCGGCGCGGGCGCGCTGGCGCTGTTGGCACTGCTCGTCGCGGTGATCGCGCGCCGCAAGGGATACGGGCGTCTGTACGGCCGGATGCTGGCGCTGAGCTTCTTCGCGCTGTGCGGCATGGCGCTCGCCGCGACGTTCGCCTCCGACGGCAACGTCAACGACTGGAACGGCATCCCGCCCGTCGCGACCGATCCGACCGGCGACCCGACGAACGGTTCGCCCGACATCGACCTCGTGGCCGCGTTCGCGGCCTACCAGAACAACACGATCTATTTCCGCGTCGACGTCAAGGACGTGCAGACGCAGGCGCCGACGATCACGAGTGCCAATTCGACGCAGTTCATCGTCGGCGAGGCCGGCACGTTCAGCGTGGCCTCGACGGGCGTGCCGTCACCGGCGCTCACGCTGACGGGATGCACGCTGCCCGCGAACCTCACGTTCGTCGACAACGGCAACGGCACGGGTACGCTCGCGGGCACGCCCGCCGCGGGCACGGCCGGCACCTACAATTGCACGATCACGGCATCGAACGGCATTCCGCCCGATGCCACGCAGCCGTTCACGCTGACGGTCGCGAATGCGCCGAGCACGACGACGCTCGGCGCGAATCCGCCGTCGCCCTCTGTGTTCGGCCAATCCGTGACGTTCACGGCCACGGTGACGGCGACGCCGCCGGCCGTCGGCACACCGACCGGCACGGTCACGTTCCTCGACAACGGTTCGAGCATCGGCACGGGGACGCTGAGCGGCGGTGTCGCAACGCTCACGACCGGCGCGCTCGCCGTCGGCAGCACGCATTCGATCACGGCGCAGTACGGCGGCGACTCGAACTTCGGCACGAGCACGAGCAGCGCGCTGCCCTACACCGTCAATCAGGACGGCACAACGACGGCGCTTAACGCGAACCCCAATCCGTCGATGTTCAACCAGAACGTGACGTTCACGGCCACCGTGACGGCCACGGCGCCCGGAGCCGGCACGCCGACCGGCACGGTGACGTTCAAGGACGGTTCTACCACGCTCGGACCGGGCACGCTCACGGGCGGCGTGGCGACATTCTCCACAAGTACACTCAGCGTCGGCCCGCACACGATCACCGCGCAATACGGCGGCGACGTCGATTTCACCGGCAGCACGAGCACCACGGTGAACCAGACCGTGAACCAGGCCAACCAGACGATCACGTTCACCTCGACCGCGCCGGCCGCGGCGACGGTCGGCGGCCCGACGTACACGGCGACCGCGACGGCGACCTCGGGCCTGGCCGTGAGCTTGACGATCGACGCGACGGCGACGTCGGTGTGCTCGATCTCGGGCTCGACCGTGTCGTTCATCGGCGCCGGCACCTGCGTGATCGATGCGAATCAGGCCGGCAACGGCAATTACACCGCGGCGCCGCAGGTGCAGCAGTCGTTCGTGGTCGGCAAGGGCAGCCAGACGATCAGCTTCACCTCGACCGCGCCCGCGGCGGCGACGGTCGCCGGTCCGACCTACACCGTGACGGCGACGGCGACTTCAGGCTTGGCCGTTGCGTTCACGATCGATGCGACGGCGACGTCGGTATGCTCGATCTCGGGATCGACCGTGTCGTTCATCGGCGCGGGCACCTGCGTGATCGACGCGAACCAGGCCGGCAACGCGAACTACAACGCGGCGCCGCAGGTGCAGCAGTCGTTCACGGTCGGGAAGGGCAGCCAGACGATCAGCTTCACCTCGACCGCGCCTGTGGGCGCGGCGGTGGCCGGTCCGACCTACACGGTGACGGCGACGGCGACCTCGGGTCTCGCGGTCACCTTCACGATCGACGCGACGGCGACCTCGGTGTGCTCGATCTCGGGCTCGACCGTATCGTTCATCGGCGCGGGCACCTGCGTGATCGACGCGAACCAGGCCGGCAATGCGAACTACAACGCCGCCCCGCAAGTACAGCAATCGTTCGCGGTGGCGAAGGGCAGCCAGACGATCAGCTTCACCTCGACGGCACCTGTCGGCGCCTCCGTCGGCGGGCCGACGTACACAGCGACGGCAACCGCGACCTCCGGTTTGGCCGTGACGTTGACGATCGACGCGACCGCGACGTCGGTGTGTTCGATCTCAGGTTCGACCGTGTCGTTCATCGGCGCGGGCACCTGCGTCATCGACGCGAACCAGCCCGGCAACGCAAACTACACTGCCGCGCCGCAAGTGCAGCAGTCGTTCGCGGTGGCGAAGGGCAGCCAGACGATCAGCT
>DASRGX010000009.1:0-51823 GCA_035650835.1 Rudaea sp.
CTCGGATGCAGGAAATACTGGTTCGTCGACGAGTTCGTGTCGTTGCCGTCGGTGACGATCTGCGAGTTGCCCGCGGCGGGATTCGCCAGCGCGAGCCCGCCCGGGTTCGTTGCGGAATTGTATACACCGCCGCGCGAGTTCGCGTACGTCGTATATCGCGTCGTGTCGTGCGGCACGAGCATGTTCCAAGAATCGTTGCCGCCGGCGAGATAGACGCAGACGAGCGCTTTGTAGCCGGTCAGCGAGGCCGTGCTCGCGAGCGCGGTGCCCATCATGCGCAGCTGCGGGATCAAGGCCGAAGCGCCGCCGGAGCAAGCGAGGCAAGCGACTTTGCGGAGGAAATCGCGACGGGAGTTGCGGTTGTGGCTCATGGCGGGTTCCTCAGCGCTGCGTGGCGTATTCGGGCGACAGCATGGTCAGGTAGATCGCGGACCACGCCATCTCGGACGGCGACGTTCCGCCGCCGGCGAGCTCGGTCAGAAGCGTCGTGAGCGTGCTCTGCATCGATGCCGACATCGAGCCGTACAGCATGTTCGCGTTGATCGTGGCGACCATCGCTGCGGGATTCGCCGAATTCGCCGTCAATGAACTCAGATCGATGAGCGGACGATCGATCGGCGGGTTGGTCATGCCCTGATAGGCGCCTTCCGTGAAGCCGTAATACGTATTCGCGGTGGTGTAGGTCGTCGATTCGTTCGTGATCTGGAATTCGGGCGAGTAGAGGCCGGCGTCGGCGAACGGGCCCGGCTGCTGGTAGTCCGGCAGATAGAAGTTGAACACGGTCGGCGATTCGAGCGGCGCCTGACCGAAATTGCCGGCGAAACCGTTGTTGCCGATCATCTTCACTTCGTCGTACGCATCGGCGATGGGCGCCTTGGCGTTGAACGCACGCCACATCGCGGTCAGCCGCAACACGGGTTCGCGCAGCTTGCCGTACGAGTCGCCGCTCGCGAGCGGCGGCGGATTGCGCGCTTCGGTGTCGAGCAGGATCGCCTTGACGACATCGCCCAAGTCGTTGCCGGCCGTGTCGAACACGGTCGCCACGCGCTGGATGTATTGCGGCGAGGGGTTGCTCGTGACGAAGCGCTGTATCAACTGCCTCGAGATGAACGGCGCGACGTTTTGATGCGCGGTGAGGATATCGAGCTCGTCGCTGACGTCCTGCGTGCACGTCTGCCCGGACGGGATCTGCTGGTTCGACAGCACGACCTTGGGATCGCCCGCGCCGATCGTGCCGTTGTCGCCGGTCAGATCGTGGCGCGTCTGATCGTGATTGTGCGCAGGGTCGTACCAGAGCGGCGGCGCGAGCTCGGTGCCCCAGCACGCCATCGGCGCATAACGCGCGGCGTAGCTCAGGCCGCCGCCGAAGAAGTTCACGCCCGTATAGTTCGGCGGACCGCTGCCGGTCGGCGCATCGCTGTACGTGAAGCCCGTGAACACCTTCGCGGTGTGGGTGATCACGCTTTGGTCGTAGGTCGGGATCGTGCTCGACGGATCGCCCGGGGTCGTGAGCACGGGCGAGAAATCCATATTGCGCATGATGAGACCGATCGAGAAGAGCTGCATGACTTCGCGCGCGTAGTTCTCGTCCGGACTCGTCGTGGTGCCGGGCTTGAGGTTGTGGTACGTGTTGAGGTACTGGCCCATCATCGGGTGATAGGTCACGTCCTGGAGCAGCTGTCGATAGCTGCCGAACGCATCGCGCGCGAGCATGTCCTGGTAATCCGTCATCTCGACGTAGAACCCGTTGAGCGCGCTGCTCGCGTCGGAGATCACGAAGATCTGGCTCAGCGCATAGGCCATGCGCTGGCGCAACTGATCCGGCGCGTAGGTGGCCTGCCAGAACCAGCGATTCAACCGTTGCGACTGGCCCACGTTTTGCCCGCCGCCCGTGCGCTTCGTCACCACGTCCTCGACCGTCGGTTCGCCGATCGTCGCCGGTTTCGCCAGCTCTTCTTCGATCCACTCGCCGAAGCCTTGCGCCATCAGATAATTGATGTCGGCCTGGGTCGGGCCGAACGTCGCCTGCGTGAGGAATCTCGCCGCATCGTTCGCGCTCGCCGGCGCGTCCGGCGGTATATCGAACGTTCCCTTGAACACGTGATCGTGCACCGTCGCCTGCGCCGCAGACGCGCACAACAATCCGAACGCAAGAACCACGCACCGGTCTTTCATGGAAGAACCCTCGCTAGCCGCCCGCATCGCCAGGTCCGTCGGGCCGGAGCGCGAGCCTAACGCTGCTTCGCCGACCCCGCTGTGACGAACGCCCGGAATGTAAGTTTCCGTTGCGATTGAGGGCAACGCGAAATTGGACGATCGGTTGACAGTGCCGATGCGCGGTCGCGCAAAACTGGGACGTGGGCGACGAAATCTCGGCGCACGCGCGCTGTCGGAACGCGCCGACGCGGTGCTTGCGAGCCGTCGCGAAACTGCGTTGCGTCAGTGCCGAGGCATTCCGCCGGGCGGCATGCCGCCGCCCATACCCTTCATCGCCGCGCCCATCTGGCGCATGAGGCCCTTGATGCCGCCCGAGGAGAGCTTCGACATCATCTTTTCCATCTGCATGTACTGCTTGAGCAGGCGATTGACGTCGGCCGGCTGCGTGCCCGAGCCGCGCGCGACGCGCGCCTTGCGCGAGCCGTTGAGCAGGTCCGGATGGCGGCGCTCTTTCTTGGTCATCGAATTGATGATCGCCACCATGCGCTTGACTTCGTTGTCGTTGACTTTGGACTTCACCTGATCCGGCAAGTTGGCAGCGCCGGGCAGCTTGTCCATGAACGAGGCGAGGCCGCCCATGCTCAGCATCTGCTGCAGCTGGTCGCGCATGTCGTTCATGTCGAAGCGCTTGCCCTTGATGACTTTCTCGGCGAGCTTCTGCGCCTTTTCGCGATCGACGTTCTGCTCGACCTGCTCGACGAGCGAGAGCACGTCGCCCATGCCGAGGATGCGCTGCGCGATGCGATCCGGATGGAACGCATCGAGGCCGTCGGGTTTTTCGCTGACGCCGATGAACTTGATCGGCCTCCCCGTCACGTAGCGCACCGAGAGCGCGGCGCCGCCGCGCGCGTCGCCGTCGGCCTTGGTCAGCACCACGCCCGTCAGCGGCAGCGCTTCGGCGAAGGCTTTGGCGGTGTTCGCGGCATCCTGGCCCGTCATCGCGTCGACGACGAACAGCGTTTCGATCGGCTCGAGCGCCGCGTGCAGCCGCTTGATCTCGGCCATCATCTCGGCGTCGATCGCGAGGCGACCCGCGGTATCGACGATCAGCACGTCGGCGAAATTCTTGCGTGCCGCATCGACAGCAGATTTCGCTATCGCGACGGGGTCCTGGTCACCCGCGCTCGGATGGAACAGCACCTCCACCTGCTCGGCCAGCGTACGCAGCTGCTCGATCGCCGCAGGACGGTAGACGTCGCAGCTCACGACCATGACCTTCTTGCGCTTCTTGCTCTTGAGGAACAACGCGAGCTTGGCGACCGTCGTCGTCTTGCCGGCGCCCTGCAAGCCGGCCATGAGCACCACGGCCGGCGGCGGACAGTTGAGGTTGAGGTCGGAATTTGCCGTGCCCATGACCGCGGTGAGCTCGTCGCGCACCACTTTGACGAGCGCCTGACCCGGCGTGAGGCTTTTCAACACTTCCTGCCCGACGGCGCGCACCTGCACGCGCTGGATCAGCGCCTGCACGACCGGCAGCGCCACGTCGGCCTCGAGCAAGGCGATGCGCACTTCGCGCAGCGACTCGCGGATATTGGCCTCGGTGAGGCGCGCCCGCCCGCGCAGACGGTCGATCGTGGTGGAGAGGCGCTGGCTCAGGGACTCGAACATGGCAGGCAAGGAATGAAACGGGAGGATCGCGAATTATATCCGAGGCGAGGTTATCGGGCAGGTTTTCCGGGCAAACGTCACCGCCGGGCCTCACCTTGCCTCACCGATATGCCACACTTGCCTTCATGCTCGTCCAAGCGCTGACCCCACTCGCGATCGTCCTCTACCTCGCCGCCACGTGGGTGTTCGCGCGTCCGCTCGTCGCGCACCGCGCGGCGCCGCGGGCGGCCGGCCTCGGCATTGCGGGCGTCGCCGTCGTCGCGCACGTGATCGTGCTCGTCGCGCGTCACGGCGGCGGGGTGGATCTGCATTTTTTCGCCGCGCTCTCGCTGGTCGGCGCCTGCGTGTCGGCGCTCAGCGTGCTCGTCACGCTGGCGCGGCCCGTCGGCACGCTCGGCGTGGTCGTGTATCCGCTCGCGGCCTTGCTGCTGGCCGTCGACGTGTACCTCGGCCCGAGCACGCAACCGCTGCCGATCGAGTGGCAGATCAAGCTCCACGTGGTGTTCGCGCTGCTCGGCTTCAGCGTGCTCAGCATCGCTGCGCTGCTCGCCATCCTGCTCGCGGCGCAGGAACGCGCGCTGCGCCTGCGCCGGTTCCACGGCATCGTCGGCGCGCTGCCGCCGCTCACGCTGACCGAGGCGCTCATGTTCCAGCTCATCGGCGCCGGTTTCGCGCTGCTCACGCTCGCGCTCGTGAGCGGCATCCTGTTCGTCGACAACCTGTTCGCGCAGCATTTGATCCACAAGACGGTGCTGTCGATCGCGGCCTGGATCGTGTTCGGCGCGCTGCTCGTCGGACGCTGGCGCTACGGCTGGCGCGGACGCCGTGCGGTGCGCCTGACGCTCGCCGGCATGGCGCTTCTGCTGCTCGCCTATTTCGGCAGCCGTTTCGTGCTCGAGGTCGTGCTGAAGCGCGTCGCTTGATTGCGGCGTGTGGCGTATGCACAATCGGACGATGGCCTCGCGAGCACAACGCGCCGGGCCCAGGGGCAATGCCGTGAGCCACGAAACCAACCAAGCCGAGCGCCGGCGCTTCCATCGCTTCACGTTCGAAGGCACCGTCAAGCTCTATTCCGACAAAGCGATGTGGGAGACGAAGCTCGTCGACATCTCGCTCAAGGGTGTGCTCATCGAGCGGCCCATGGAATGGAACGGCAAGACCGGCACGAGCTATCGCATGGACCTGCGCATCAACAACAGCGTCATCATCAGCATGGGCGTGATCACGGCGCACGTGATGCCGCACCGCGTCGGTTTTCAGTGGCAGAAGATCGATCTCGACAGCTTCGCGCAGCTCAAGCGCCTGATCGAGCTCAACTTGGGCGATCCGGACCTGCTCAATCGCGAGCTTTCGGCACTCGGCTGAGCCGCCGCCGAAGCGGGACACGAAGAGCACGAAGGAATCACGAAGGGAAGCGAGTCATCTCTCTCCCGCTCCTTCGTGTGCTTCGTGTCCTTCGTGGTTCAGGCTTTTCCTGCTCTTACGCTACTGCAGCAAGAGCCTCTGCGAGCCGGTCGACGGCCAGGATGTCCATTTCTCCCATTTTCCCTTTTTTCGGCGCATTCGCCTTGGGCACGATCGCCTTCAGGAAACCGTGCGTGGCGGCTTCCTTGAGGCGCTCCTCGCCGTTGGGCACCGGACGGATCTCGCCCGAAAGGCCGACCTCGCCGAAGGCGACGAGCTTGTCGGGCAGCGGCCGGTCGCGGAAGCTCGACAGCACGGCGAGCAGCACGGGCAGGTCGGCCGCGGTCTCCTGCACGCGGATGCCGCCGACGACGTTGACGAAGACGTCCTGGTCGTAGACCGCCGCGCCGCCGTGACGGTGCAGGACGGCCAGCAGCATCGCGAGCCGGTTCTGTTCGAGACCGAGCGCGACGCGGCGCGGATTCGCGAGCGGCGAGGTGTCGACGAGCGCCTGCACCTCGACGAGCAGCGGCCGCGTGCCTTCGCGCGTGACCATGACGGCGCTGCCCGGCGTCGGCGCCGCGTGCGCGGAGAGAAAAATCGCCGACGGGTTCGGCACCTCGCGCAGACCGCGGTCGGACATCGCGAAGACGCCGAGCTCGTTGACCGCGCCGAAGCGGTTCTTGAACGCACGCAGCACGCGGAAGCGCGAGCCCGATTCGCCCTCGAAATAAAGCACCGCGTCGACCATGTGCTCGAGCACGCGCGGACCGGCGATGCCGCCCTCCTTGGTCACGTGGCCGACGAGGAAGATGCTCGTGCCCGTCTCCTTGGCATAGCGCACGAGCCGCGCCGCCGACTCGCGCACCTGGCTCACCGAACCCGGTGCGGCCGTCAGGAGCTCGGTCCAGATCGTCTGGATCGAATCGACGACGAGCACCTGCGGCGTATCTTTTTGCGCATTCTCCACAATGCGCTCGATGCAGGTCTCGGCCAGGCAGCGCAGCGCCTGGAGCGGCAGATCGAGCCGCCGCGCCCGCGAGGCGATCTGCGCCAGCGATTCCTCGCCGCTCACGTAGAGCGTGCGCCACGTCGCCCCGAGCGTGCCGAGCGTCTGCAGCAGCAGCGTGGATTTGCCGATGCCGGGATCGCCGCCGACGAGCACGACGGAGCCCGCGACGAGGCCGCCGCCGAGCACGCGGTCGAGCTCGCCGATGCCGACCGAAACGCGCGTTTCGGCTTGCGCAGCGACGTCGCTCAACGGCACGATCTTCGCCGCGCCCGCCGCACCGGCGTAGCCGCTGCGGCGGGCCGCAGCCGGCTTGGCCGCCTCGATCGCAAACTCGGTCAGCGTGTTCCACGCACCGCAGCCTTCGCACTGGCCCTGCCATTTCGCATGCTCGGCGCCGCACTGCGCGCAGACATAGGCGGTCTTCGCCTTGGCCATCAGACTTCGTCCTCGGTGAACAGCACGCGCTTGGTCATGCCGCAGGTCAGGTCGTAGGCGATCGTGCCGGCGCATGCGGCGATCTCCTCGACCGGCAGGCCGCGCCCCCAGAGCACGACTTCGTCGCCGACCTCGGCGTCGTCGTGGCCGCGCAGGTCGATCGTGACGAGGTCCATCGAGACACGCCCGACGATCGCGGCGCGCCGGCCGTTCACGAGCACGGGGGTGCCGCTCGGCGCGCTGCGCGGATAGCCGTCGCCGTAGCCGATCGCCGCCACGCCCAAGCGCATGTCTTCGGGGCTGCGCCAGGTAGCCGCGTAGCCGACGTGCTCGCCCTCGCGTATATTTTTTATCGAAATCAACTTTGTGGACAATGTCATCGCCGGCTCGAAGCCGAGCGAAGCGCCGCTACGCCCTGCGATGACGGAAAGCCCATAGAGCAAACCGCCGACGCGCACCCATTGCGCGCGCGCCTGCGGGAAGCCGATCAGCGCGGCGGAATTGGCCAGGCTGCGCGTCGAACCGAGGCCGACGGTCGCGTCGGCGAAACACGCGATCTGCGCCGGCGTCAGCGGGTTGTCGAACTCGTCGGATGCCGCGAAATGCGTCATCAGCAGTATCTCGGCGTCGACGCCGTCGAGCTTGCGCAGGCGCGCGTGCGCGCCGCCGACGTCCGCCGGGGCGAAGCCGAGCCGGTGCATGCCCGTGTCGACCTTGAGCCAGACGCGCAGCGGCCGCCCGCCGGGCTGGTTTTCGAGCCAGCGGATCTGGCTGTCGTGATGGATGACGGCGTCGAGCAGCAGGCGCCGGAACTCGGCGATGTCGCCCGGTTCGTCGGGGCCCGACAGCACGACGATGCGCGCCTTGCTGCCGGCCGCGCGCAGGCGCTGGCCGTCGCCGAGCGCGGCGACTCCGAACGCCGGCGCGTCGGCAAGTGCGCGCGCCACGCGCTCGAGCCCATGGCCGTACGCATCCGCCTTGACCACGGCCATGACCGCGGCCGCGCCGGCGAGCTCGCAGGCACGCGCATAGTTCTTGCGCAATGCGCCGAGGTGGATGGTAGCCTTGGCGGTGCGGCTCACGGCAGGGGCCGCCGGCAGAACACGGGTGCGGGATTGGCGCTAGACGGCGCGCAGGCCGCCGATGGCTGTGAACGCATGTAGATCCAGATCGAGCGAATCCCCGACACACTCCCGCGCATAGCTTAGCACGCGCATTACCGGCTTCGAGGGCGCATGGCGACCGAAATCGAGCGCAAATTCCTCGTCGAGGGCACCGCGTGGCGGCAAGGCCGCGGCACGCGCCTCGTGCAGGGTTATCTCAACCGCGATCCGCAACGCACGGTGCGCGTGCGCATTGCAGGAAGCGCGGGCTTCCTCACCGTCAAGGGCGCAAGTCGCGGTGCGACGAGAAGCGAGTTCGAATATGCCATTCCGCTCGCCGATGCCGAAGCCTTGCTCGCGCTAGTCGACGGGCCACTCGTCGAGAAGGTCCGCTACGAAATCACGCATGCGGGCGCGCTGTGGGAAGTCGACGAATTCCTCGGCGACAATGCCGGCCTCGTCCTCGCCGAGATCGAGCTCGAGCGCGAAGACCAGCCGGTGATGAAGCCTGCCTGGGTCGGCGCGGAGGTGACCGGCGATCCGCGCTACTACAACGCGAACCTCGCCGCGTTTCCCTACGCGCGCTGGGCCGGCCTTCCATCGAACTCGGGTTGATTTGGATCAGCATCTGCCGCGGTCGTCGGCCTAGCATGGCCGCATGGAAAGTCATGTCGTCGAATTCGACCCTTCGCTCGTCGCCCGCTACGACGTGGCGGGGCCGCGCTACACGTCGTACCCTGCCGCACCGCAATTCCACTCCGATTTCGGCGAAGCGGCGCTGCGCACGGCCGCGCGCGCGTCGAACACGCGCAGCTCGCGCCGACCGCTGTCGATCTATGCGCATGTGCCGTTCTGCGCGAGCCCGTGCTTCTATTGCGGCTGCACGCGCATCATCACCCGCGATCGCACGAAATCCGTCGCCTATCTCGATCACCTGCGGCGCGAAATCGCGCTCGTGGCGCCGTTGTTCGCACCGGGCCGCCGCGTACAGCAGTTGCACCTCGGCGGCGGCACGCCGAATTTCCTCGACGCCGGCCAGATCGGCGAGCTGCTCGCCGCAATCGCGGCGAATTTTTCGTTCAGCGCCGCGGCCGAGCGCGAATTCGGCATCGAGCTCGATCCGCGCAGCTGCGACGGCGACTATGTCCGGGCGCTCGCCAGGCTCGGCTTCAATCGGGCGTCGATCGGCATCCAAGACTTCGATCCCGCGGTCCAGGCCGCGGTGAACCGAGTGCAGTCCTTCGGGGAAACACGAACGGTCGTCGAAGCGGCGCGCACGAGCGGCTTCCGCTCCGTCAGCGTCGACCTGATCTACGGCCTGCCGCGGCAGACGCAAGCGGGGTTTGCAAGTACGCTCGAGCGCGTGATCGCGCTGGCGCCCGACCGCATCGCCTGTTACGCCTACGCGCATTTGCCCGATCGGTTCCGGCCGCAGCGGCACATTGCAGCGCACGAGCTTCCGGACGCCGCGACGCGCCTCGCGCTGCTCGGCATGACGGTGGACATGCTCACGACGGCGGGATACCGCTACATCGGCATGGACCACTTCGCACGGCCCAATGATGATCTCGCACGAGCGCAGGATGCTGGGACGCTGCAGCGAAATTTCCAGGGCTATTCGACGTGCGCCGAATGCGATCTGATCGGTTTGGGCATGAGCGCGATATCGCATGTCGGTCCGAGCTTCAGCCAGAATGCCCGCGATCTCCCGGCGTACTACGCCGCGCTCGATGCCGGGCAGCTGCCGATCGTGCGCGGAATCGCGCTGACGGCCGACGACACGATCCGCGCCGACGCGATCCAGTCGCTCATGTGCCATGGGAAGCTGGACGTGTGCGCGTTCGAAGCGCGGCACGCGATCGATTTCGCCGACTTCTTCGCGGTCGAACTCGATCGGCTGCGCAGTCTCGCCGAGGACGGGCTCGTCGTCATCGGTCCCCGGCGCCTCGAAGTGACGGCGCGCGGACGCTTCCTGCTGCGCGTGATCGCCATGTGCTTCGACGCCTACCTCGAGCGCGGCAGGCCCGAGACGCGCTATTCGCGTGCGATCTAGCGGCCTCAAGTGTAGGGGAAAACCCGCAAGGCGACCTCCAGAACGCCGCAAACTCGACGTGGTTCACAGTTTTCGCCCCGGCGCATCGCCTACGTTGAATGCGCGAACACGATAGGGGATTCACCGATGAACAACAGTGTGCAGCGTGCTTTCGCTTCCGTGACGCAGATGCTCACCGCCGTCACGGACCATGTCTCGGGCGCCGACATCGTGCGTCACGATCGCCAGAACGCCTTGGAGGCGCAACAGCGCATGGCCGCACGCATCGACGCCCTGCGCAAGGGCTTCTCCGCGATCCGGGAACGTCACGAGGAGCTCAGCGAGCGGATTTCGGAGCTGGGCCGCCGCCAAGCGTGAACTGAATTCCTAAGACACGGCCGGCGCGGCGCGGAGCTGGTCGACGACGCCGAACACACCCGGCAGCGCCGCGATCTGCGCCAACATCGGCGCGATCAGATCGGTGCGGGCAACCGTGCCGAACACCGTCACGAAGCCGCCGCGCACGGCGAGGCGGACGGTGCCGGCATACGGCCCAAGCGCGGCATAGGCCGCGCGCGCGATCGTCTCGTCGGTCGGTCGCTCCGCGTGTCGAGCATCGATGCGCAGCGAAGTGACGATGGTACGCGTCCCTGCGACGCGCCGCGCCGCCTTCTCGGCTTGCCGACACTGCTCCGTGTCGGGCATGTCGCCGCTCAGCGTCACCACGCCGCCTTCGACATCGACGTTGACCAAGGCGGCATTGAGCGTGGGCTCGCCGTAAAGCTCCGCCACGACGGCGATCCAGAGTTGACTGTCGGTCACGTGCGCCCCTCGGCAACGAACGGCCACACGCTACCTCGGCTGCGTGCGCGCCGAGTTGAGGGAAGTCAATTTCAATAACCCGCGTACGCCTCGGAGCTGAAGTTCTCGAACTTGGTGTACTGCCCGAGGAAGGTCAGCTTGATCGTGCCGGTCGGGCCGTTACGCTGCTTGCCGATGATGATTTCGGCCGTGCCTTTGTCGCTCGAATCGGGGTTGTAGTATTCGTCGCGGTAGATGAAGATGATGACGTCGGCGTCCTGCTCGATGGCGCCCGATTCGCGCAAATCGGCCATGACGGGCCGCTTGTCGGTGCGCTGCTCGAGCGAGCGGTTGAGCTGCGAGAGCGCGATCACCGGGATGTTGAGTTCCTTGGCGAGCGCCTTGAGGCCGCGCGAGATCTCCGAAATCTCGGTGGCGCGGTTTTCCTTGTTGCCGGGGACCTGCATGAGCTGCAGGTAGTCGATGACGATCAGGCCGAGATCGTGCTCGCGCTTCAAGCGCCGAGCGCGGGCGCGCAACTCCGCGGGCGACAGCGCGGGCGTGTCGTCGATGAAGATCTTCGCTTCCGACAACAGCGTGATCGCGCTCGTCACGCGCGGCCATTCCTCTTCCTGGATGTCGCCGGTGCGCAGGTGCTGCTGGTTGATGCGGCCCAGCGACGAAATGAGACGGAACGCCAGCTGCGAGGCCGACATTTCCATCGAGAAAATCGCCACGGCCTTCTTCGACTTGATCGCCGCGCACTCGGCCATGTTGACCGCGAGCGCGGTCTTGCCCATCGACGGACGCGCGGCGACGATGATGAGATCGGCGGGTTGCAAACCGGCCGTCATCTCGTCGAGATCGGTGAAACCGGTCGCGAGGCCCGTGACGGCGCCCTTGCTCTCGTAGCGCTGGTGCAGGATCTGGAACGCTTCCTTTACGGCCGTGCGCATCGGCACGAAGCCCTTGCGTCCGCGCGCGCCCGACTCGGCGATGCGGAACACCTTCTGCTCGGCGCTCTCGAGGATCTCCTGCGTGCTGCGGCCCTCCGGCTGGAAACCGTCGCCGGCGATCTCCGTGCCGGCGTCGATGAGCTGGCGCAACACGGATTTTTCGCGCACGATCTCGGCGTACGCCGCGATGTTCGCCGCGCTCGGCGTCGAGTTCGCGAGCTGGATCACGTAGCTCGACCCGCCGACGAGTTCGGCGAGCCCGTTCGATTCGAACCACTCGCCGAGCGTCACGGCGTCGCACGGCATGTTCTTGTTCGCGAGCTCGCCGATCGCCCGGTAGATCAGGCGATGGTCCTTGCGGTAGAAATCGTTCTCTTCGAGCTTGTCGGCGATGCGCTCCCAGGCGCGCTCGTCGAGCATGAGCCCGCCGAGCACGGCTTGCTCGGCGTCGATGGAGTGCGGCGGCACGCGCAGCGCGTCGACACGCGCAGGAAAGATCCTGTCCGGGGAAGCGGCCATCGTATACTTTGCGACTCTTGGCGTGGAAGCAGCGCCACGCATACTACACACCCGTGTCTCAGCGCGCGATACGATAACTCTGTGGATATCTTGTGGAATTCGTTCTAACCCAAAGACCGAACCACGAAGGTCACGAAGAACACGGAAAATCGGACGTCCACTTTCGCGATCTTCGCGGCCTTCGTGATTAAATCGTCGCTCTTTCTTCCGCAGTCCGAACGGCCGCGAACATGCCGAAGGTAGTCACCAACGTGCTCGACCTGCGCGAGATCGCGCGCAAGCGCGTGCCGCGGGCGTTCTTCGAATACGCCGATCGCGGTTCGTACGACGAGATCACGCTGCGCGCCAACCGCGAAGCGCTCGAGGCGATACGGTTTCGCCAGCGCGTGATGGTCGACGTCTCCAAGCGCAGCCTCGCGACCACGATGCTCGGGCAGCCCGTTTCGATGCCGCTCGCGCTCGCCCCGGTCGGCTTGACGGGCCTGCAACGCGGCGGCGGCGAAATCCTCGCCGCGCGTGCCGCGATCTCGGCCGGAATTCCGTTCTGCCTGAGCACGATGTCGATCTGCTCGATCGAGCAAGTGCGTGCGGCCGTCGATGCGCCGTTCTGGTTCCAGCTCTACGTCATGCGCGACCGGGGCTTCACGGCCTCGCTCGTCGAACGCGCGCTGGCCGCGCAATGTTCGGCCCTGATGCTAACCGTCGATCTGCAGATTCAGGGCCAACGCCATCGCGAGCACAAGAACGGGCTCGCCGTGCCGCCCAAGCTCACGATGCGCAACGTCTTCGATATCGCGAGCAAGCCGGCGTGGGCATGGAGCGTCCTCACGGGCCCGAGCCGTTCGTTCGGCAACCTGAGCGGACGCGTCGCCGAGGCGGCGAGCCTCACCACGCTCGCGCAATGGATCGCGCAGCAGTTCGATCCGACACTGTCGTGGCGCGACGTCGAATGGATCCGCGGTCTCTGGCCCGGCAAGCTGATCCTCAAAGGCATTCTCGATCCCGAGGACGCGAAGCTCGCCGTGAAAGCCGGCGCCGACGCGATCGTCGTTTCGAATCACGGCGGCCGCCAGCTCGACAGCGCGCCGGCGACGATCCACGCGCTGCGGGGCGTCGTCGACGCGGTCGGCGGCGCGAGCGAGGTCTGGTTCGACGGCGGCATTCTCAGCGGACAGAGCCTGCTCAAGGCCCTCGCGCTCGGCGCGCGCGCCGGGCTCATCGGCAAAGCGTTCACCTATGGACTCGGCGCACGTGGCCAAGCCGGCGTGACGCAGGCGATCGAGTTCATCCGCAAAGAGCTCGACGTCAGTCTCGCATTGACCGGACAGACCGACGTGCGCAAGGTCACGCGCGACGTATTGTTCGAGCCGCGATCCTGAGCGGATGATGACCGGAAACGAAAAAGCCCGCTTGCGCGGGCTTCTTTTCGTTCGCTGAAGGCGGCGATTATTCGTCGGCGCTGACGACGACCTTCACGGTCGTGTGCACGTCGGCGTGCAGATGGACCTGGATCTCGAACTCGCCGGTGTGGCGGATCGGACCCTCGCCCATGACGACCTCGCTCTTTTCGAGCGGATGGCCGGCGGCGCTGAACGCGTCGGCGATGTCGCGCGGACCGACCGAGCCGAACAGCTTGCCTTCGGGGCTCGCATTGGCCTTGATCGTCACGCTGGCGCCTTCGAGCGCGTTCTTGCGCGTGTCGGCGGCGGACAGCACCTGGTTCGCCTTGGCTTCGTACTCGGCGCGGCGCTTCTCGAACTCGGCGAGATTGGCCTCGGTGGCGGCCACGGCCTTGCCCTGCGGCACGAGGAAGTTACGACCGTAGCCGGGCTTCACGCGCACTTTGTCGCCGAGCCCGCCCAGGTTTTTCACTTTTTGCAAAAGTATAAGTTCCACGATGTTCTCCGTATCGTTAGCGCCGGAAACCCGGCGCAGCTAGCCTCAGTTGTCCGAGGAGGTGGATGAAACGCGTCGATCGAGGGCGTCCGCGACGCGGACGCGTTCGTTCAGTGGCTGTCGCAGTACGGCAGCAGCGCGAGAAAGCGCGCGCGCTGGATCGCCTGGGTCAACTGGCGCTGGTAGCGCGCCTTCGTACCCGTGATGCGGCTCGGCACGATCTTGCCCGTCTCGGTGATGTACTGACGCAGCGTGTTGATGTCCTTGTAATCGATCTCGACGGCGCCTTCGGCGCTGAAGCGGCAGAATTTCTTGCGGCGGAAAAATTTCGACATGATGGTCTCCGGAATCTAGTCGGCGCTGGCGATCACTCGGCCTCGGCACGCGGCGGACGCGGCGCGCGTTCGCGGCGCGGCTCGTCGTCGTCGGCACCGAATCCGAAGCCTTCCTCGTCACGGCGGCGGCCGCCCTTCTCGTCCTTGTTCTTGAGGATGAAGGACTGCTCGGTCACGGCGTTGTCGCGCACGAGGATCAGATGGCGCAGCACGGCATCGTTAAAGCGGAAGCCGGTCTCGAGCTCCTTGAGCACGTTCTGGCCGCACTCGATGTTCATGAGCACGTAGTGCGCCTTGGCCAGGTTGTTGATCGGATAGGCGAGCTGGCGGCGGCCCCAGTCCTCGAGGCGGTGGATCTTGCCCTTGTCGCCTTCGATGAGCGCCTTGTAGCGCTCGATCATCGCGGGCACCTGCTCGCTCTGGTCAGGGTGGACCAGAAACACGATTTCGTAATGACGCATGTCGTCTCCTCGTGGATACCGGGCGGGGAATTCCGCGACGGCAGCCTCCCGCGATGCGGTGAGGCAAGGTCTCGCCTGCTCTGGCGAGCCGCAAATTGTAAAACGGATCAGGGGTTTGATGCAACCGAAGCCGAGGTCCGGCCATGACGACGAGCGGTCAGCCTTGCTCGTCCACCGTGAAGCTCTCGCCGCAGCCGCACTCCCCCGTCACGTTGGGGTTGCGGAAAACGAAGGTCGCGTTCAGCCCGTGTCGCGCGAAATCGATTTCGGTGCCGTCGACGAGCGGCAGGCTCTTGTCGTCGACGACGAGCCTGATGCCGTCCTGCTCGATGACACGATCGTTGGCGGCCACGCGGTCGGCGATCTCGACGAGATAGGCGTACCCGGAACAGCCCGTCTTGCGCACGCCGAAGCGCACGCCCGCCGCCGCCGGATTGGCGGCCAAGAAGTTCTGCATCCGTTGGCGCGCGGCTTGGGTCAGTTGGATGGCCATGACGTTGATTCAACCAGTTCGCCGCATGCGGACGCGGCGAATCCGCTATCATTCGCGATTCTCAAACCTCCATTTGAGGCCCACCGGTCGGAGTTTCAAGGCATGTCGGTAGTCAGTGTCAAGCAGGCGTTGTCGGGTTCCATCGCGGTCGACAGCGAGGTCACGGTCCGCGGCTGGGTGCGTACGCGGCGGGATTCCAAGGCCGGGCTGTCGTTCGTGAACGTGAGCGATGGTTCCTGCTTCGATCCGATCCAGGTCGTCGCACCGAATTCGCTGCCGAACTACGCCGACCAGATCGTTCACCTGACCGCCGGCTGCTCGGTGATCGCCACGGGCAAGCTCGTGCCTTCGCAAGGCAAGGGCCAGAAGTTCGAGATCCAGGCGAGCAACGTCGACGTCGTCGGCTGGGTCGACGATCCCGAGACCTATCCGATCCAGCCGAAGGCGCACACGATGGAGTACCTGCGCGAGGTGGCGCATCTGCGCCCGCGCACGAACACGTTCGGCGCCGTCGCGCGCGTGCGCGACTGCATCGCGAAGGCCATCCATCGCTATTTCCACGAGCGCGGCTTCTTCTGGATCAACACGCCGATCATCACCGCGTCCGACGCGGAGGGCGCGGGGCAGATGTTCCGCGTCTCGACGCTCGACATGGTCAACTTGCCGCGCAATCCGGAGACCGGCGGCATCGATTGGCACAAGGATTTCTTCGGCAAGGAGGCCTATCTCACGGTCTCGGGACAGCTCAACGTGGAAGGTTATTGCCTTGCACTCAGCAAGGTATACACGTTCGGGCCGACGTTCCGCGCCGAGAATTCGAACACGGCGCGTCACCTCGCCGAGTTCTGGATGATCGAGCCCGAGATCGCGTTCGCGAATCTCGACGACAACGCCGCGCTCGCCGAGGATTTCCTCAAGTACATCTTCAAGGCCGTGCTCGCCGAACGCATGGACGACATGGCCTTCTTCGCCGAGCGCCAGGAGAAGACCGCGATCTCGCGTCTCGAGGCCTTCGTCGACGCGCCGTTCGAGCGCATCGACTACACGGATGCCGTCGAGATCCTGAAGAAATCGGGGCACAAGTTCGAGTTCCCGGTCGAATGGGGCAGCGACCTGCAGACCGAGCACGAGCGGTATCTGACTGAGACGCACGTCGGCCGGCCCGTCGTGGTCATGAACTATCCCGAGAAGATCAAGGCGTTCTACATGCGCCTCAACGACGACGGCAAGACCGTCGCCGCGATGGACGTGCTCGCGCCCGGCATCGGCGAGATCATCGGCGGCTCGCAGCGCGAAGAGCGCCTCGATCATCTCGATCGGCGCATGGCGCAGTTCGGTCTCGATCCGGCGCACTACCAGTGGTACCGCGATTTCCGCCGCTACGGCACCGTGCCGCATGCGGGTTTCGGCTTGGGCTTCGAGCGCCTCGTCGTCTACGTGTGCGGTTTGTCGAACATCCGCGACGCGATTCCGTACCCGCGCGTGCCGGGTTCCGCCGAGTTCTGAGATTGCGGAGATTTCATTGGCCATGCGCCGGCCGAGGCCCGACAATGCGCGTCGGTCCCGGACAAGGAGCATGGAAATGCGCGTCCACCCGCTGATCGGAATCGCCGCGACGGCACTCGTCGCGCTCGTCGCGCTCGCCGCGATCGCTGCCGATGCGCCGACGAATTTCCACGGCGCGCCCGCGTCCGCGCACGCCAAGCGCAATCCCGAATCGGGCGGCGACGCCGTCGAGGCCGGACGCATGTCGTTCGGCAAGAATTGCGCGGCCTGCCACGGCGCGAGCGCACAAGGTAGCGGCAACGTGCCCTCGCTCGTCTCGGAAGCGGTTCGTCGCGCCTCCGACGGCGAGCTGTTCTGGTACATCACGCGCGGCGACGTCGAGAACGGCATGCCGTCGTGGCAGCAACTACCCGAAGCGGAACGCTGGCGCGTCATCGCGTATCTGCGGGCGCTCGCGGCCGGCTCGGCAGCCGCGGCGCCGACATCGGCGCCGGCGAACACCGTCGTTCCGGCGGCTTCGACGAGCGCCGGTCCGTTCACCGATTTCCGTCACGAATCGCCGGGTACCGTACACAGGATCACGGTCGCCGATCTGCCGGCGCCGTATGCGACCGCATCGGCGAACAACGGACCGCATCTCGTCCACCGGCCGGAAGGCGCCTGGCCCAAGGCGCCGGCAGGTTTCGCCGTGCAGCAGTACGCGACCGACCTCGAGCGCCCGCGGCTGATCCGCACCGCGCCGAACGGTGACGTCTTCGCGGCGCTCAGCGCGGCCGGGCGCATCGTCGTCTTCCGCGGCATGACGGCCGACGGCAAGGCGGAATCGAGCCACACGTACATCGAAGGTTTGCGCGAACCCTTCGGCATCGCGTTCTACCCACCCGGCCCGCAGCCGCAATGGATCTACATCGCCGATACCGACGCCGTGCTGCGCGTCCCGTACGACGACGGCGATCTGCGCGCGCGCGCCGCGCCCGAGCGCGTTGCCGCACTGCCCGACGGCGGCGGACACTGGACGCGCGATATCCAGTTCTCGCCCGACGGCAAGACCATGTACGTCTCGGTCGGCTCGCGTTCGAACGTTTCCGATCCCGACACGACGCCCGAGGAAAAGGACCGCGCCGATATCCTCGCGTTCGCGCCCGACGGCAGCGCAAGACGCGTGTTCGCAAGCGGCATCCGCAATGCAGTCGGGCTCGCCGTGCAGCCGGGCACCGGTGAGCTGTGGTGTTCGGTCAACGAACGCGACGGCCTCGGCGATAATCTCGTACCCGACTACATCACGCACGTGCGCGACGGCGGCTTCTACGGCTGGCCCTGGTGGTACATCGGTGCGCACCAAGATCCGCGGCACGCCGGCAAGCACCCCGAGCTCAAGGACCGGACCCTCGTGCCCGACGTGCTGCTGCAGCCGCATAACGCGTCGCTCGAGCTGACGTTCTACGAGGGCGCGCAGTTCCCGGGCGAATATCGCGGCGACATCTTCGCGGCCGAGCACGGCTCGTGGAACAAATCGGTGCGCGCCGGTTACGAAGTCATCCGTGTGCCGCTGCATGGCAGCGGGCACGCGAGCGGCGAATACGAGGATTTCCTCACGGGCTTCGTGACCGAGACCGGCGAAGTGTGGGGCCGGCCGGTGGGTGTCGCTGTCGCCAAGGACGGTTCGCTGCTCGTCAGCGACGACGGTTCGGGCACGATCTGGCGCGTGAGCCATACCGGCAGCAGCACGCCGAAGTAGCCAGACGGAACGCACGATGCAATCATCGGCGCGGGAGATGCCGATGATCGTCCACTTGCACACCGAACGCCTCATGCACGCGGCGCCTGAAGCCGTTTATGCGCTGAGCTTGGATCCTGTGCGCTTCCCCGCGACGTTCGCCGGCTTCGGCCCGATTCCCGGCTTGCGCCGCATCACGCCGCACGGGCCGCCGGAGGTCGGCGCCACGCGCGACGTCGAAGATCTCGGCGGCGTCGTGATGTGCGAGCGCATCGAAGCGCTGGAACCCGGCCGGCGGCACGCCTATGCGTTGTCCGGGCTCAAGCCGCCGCTGTCGTGGCTCGTGCGCGAAGGTCGGGCGGACTGGCGTTTTCTTCCCGATGCCGTCGGCACGCGCGTGACGTGGAGCTACGCGTTCGAGCTCACGTCGCCCGTGGCCGCCGTACTCGCGACGCCGCTATTGCGCGTGTTCATGCGCGGCGCTATGCAGCGTTGCCTGGATGTCATGGCGACGCAACTCGGCGGGGAGCAGTGCTGAAAAATGGAAAAGTGGATACTCCTGGGTCTCGCGCCGGTGTTCCTGCTCTGCATCGGCTGGGAGGCCCGGTACTGGCGCAAGCGGCAGGCGCACGTCTACTCGTGGATCGACACGTTCTCGAACGGCGCGCTCGCGCTCATGCATCAGGGCGCCGACGCCGTGGCCTGGGCGCTCGTGATCGGCATCTACTATGCGGTGTACGCGCACCGCTTGTTCGACCTGCCCGCGAACGGCTGGACGATAGCCGGATTGTTCCTGGCGCAGGATTTCGTCTACTACTTCTTCCATCGCGCCAGCCACCGCATCCGCTGGATGTGGGCGTCGCACGTGACGCACCATTCGTCCGAACGGCTCAATCTTTCGACGGCGTTCCGGCAAAGCCTGACCTACCCGATTTCCGGCATGTGGCTGTTCTGGCTGCCGCTGGCGTGGGTCGGTTTCGAACCGACCAACATCATCGCGGTGGTGGCGATCAACCTGGCGTTCCAATTCTTCGTGCACACGCAAGCGATCGGCAAGCTCGGCTGGCTCGAACGCGTGTTCAACACGCCGTCGCATCATCGCGTGCACCACGCACGCAATGCGAAATACATCGACCGCAACTACGCCGGCGTCCTGATCGTGTGGGACAAGCTGTTCGGCAGCTTCGTCGAAGAGGACCCCGCGGTGCCGTGCGAATACGGCATCGTCGGACAGATCGAAAGCCACAATCCGCTCACGCTCACGTTCCACGAATGGGCCGCGATGCTGCACGATGCAGCGCGCGCGGGCGGCATGCGTGCGGCGCTGGGCCAGTTGTTCGGACCGCCCGAACGCGCGCGCTCGCACGCGCTCAACGATCCTCGAGCAATGCGCGAATGATCGGCGGCACCTTCGCAGTTGCCGCTTCGAGATTGGCGAAGATTTCGGGCAGGCTGATGCTGGTCTCGCCGCCGCAGCCCGCCGCCCAGTTCGCGACGAGCGCGACGCAGGCGTAGTCGAGGCCGAGCTCCCGCGCGAGCGCGGCTTCCGGCATGCCGGTCATGCCGACGAGGTCGCAGCCGTCGCGGCGCATGCGCGCGATCTCGGCCCGCGTCTCCAGCCGCGGACCTTGGGTGGCGCCGTAGCAGCCGCCGTCGACCGCGGCGATACCTGCACGTTTCGCGGCGGCGAGCAGCGCCTGACGCAACGGCGCCGAGTACGGTTCGGTGAAATCGACGTGCTCGACCTTGGCGCCCTGCGCATCGCAGAAGCTGTCGTAGCGGCCATGCGTGTAGTCGATGATCTGGTCCGGCACGGCGAGCACGCGCGGACCCATGTCGTCGCGAATGCCGCCGACGGCATTGACGCCGACGACGCGGCGCGCGCCGAGGCTGTGCAGCGCCCACACGTTGGCGCGATAGTTGACGCGGTGCGGCGCGAGCGAATGGGCTTCGCCGTGGCGCGCGAGGAACGCCACGCGGCGGCCCGCGAGCGTGCCGACCACGATCTCGCCCGACGGCGCGCCGAAAGGGGTTTCGACGGCGCGCCTTTCCACATTGTCCAAACCGGGAAATTTATACAATCCGGTGCCGCCGACGATGGCGAGAGCGGGCGTCATGCCGCCTCCTTGAGCGCGTAGATGCCGGGAAGATTGCGGCCTTGCTCGTAGTAGTCCATGCCGAAGCCGAACACGTAGCGATCCGGAACCTCGACGCCGACGAAATCCGCGCGGATGCCGGGCGCCGTGCGGCCATGCCGCTTCTCGCACAGCACGGCGATGAGCACGCGGCGCGCGCCGGCCGCGAGGCAATGGTCGCGGATCGCCGCGAGCGTGTAGCCCTCATCGAGGATATCGTCGACGAGCAGCACCGTGCGTCCGGCCAGATCGGCGCGCGGTCGCTTGATCCAGACGATCTCGTGGCCCTCGGTGCCGCTGCGGTAGCGCGTGGCGTGCACGTAGTCGAATTCGAGATCGGTCTTGATCGCGACCGCCAGCGCGCCGGCGAAGATCAGGCCGCCGTTCATGACGGTCAGGAACAACGGCACCTCGCCGAGCACGGCGTCGATGTCCCGGCCCATGCGCAGGATCGCGGCATCGAGTGCCGCACGATCGTGGACGAGCTCCGCGCTCGCCAGGGCTTCGTCGAGCATTGGCTTGGTCATGGGCGCCTCAGGCGGATGTCGCCGCGCCGTCGAGCGCGGCGATGCGCGCGAGGAAACGCTCGCGCTGCGGGTTGTCGACGAGATCGTCCCAGCGTTGCGCCACCGCACCGCGCAGCGAAGCGACGCGAGCCGGATCGCAAGGCGCAGCGTCGCGCTGCGCTGCGAGCGCTTCGGGCACGACCTTCGGATGGCACACGAGCACGAGATCGCAACCTGCAGTGCGGTGCGCCTCGATCCGCGCGCCGATGCCGCCCGCCGTCTCGGCTGCGGCCATGCTGATGTCGTCGCTGAACACGACGCCGCGGAATCCGTAGCGGCCGCACAGGATCTCTTCGATCCACCGCCGCGAATAGCCGGCCGGCTGCGCGTCGACAGCCGGGTACGTGACGTGCGACATCATGACCGCCTCGGCGCCCGCGGCGATCGCATCGGCGAACGGCACGAGATCGGCCGCGGCAAGGTCGTCGAGCGTGCGGGGATCGCTGGCGCGTTCGATGTGGGTATCTTCGAGCACGGTGCCATGCCCCGGAAAATGCTTGATCGTCGCGGCCATGCCGGCCAAGCGCATGCCGCGCAGATAGGCGAGCCCCAACGCGGACACGACGGCGGGATCGCCGTGGAACGCGCGGTCGGCGATGACGCGATTGCCGCGCTTCAGATCGATGACGGGCGCGTAGCTTTGGTCGATGTCGATCGCGCGCATTTCGGTCGCCATGAGCCAGGCGTGCTCCTCCGCGAGTGCAAGCGCGAGGCGCGGATCGCGATCGTACACTTCGCCGATGCGCGCGAGGGCCGGCAGACGCGTGAATCCGCTGCGGAACCGCTGTACGGGCCCTCCTTCCTGATCGACGCTGACGAGGAACGGTCCCGGGCGCCGCTCGCGCAGTTCGGCGACGAGCTCCGTCACCTGCGTGCGCGAGGCGAAATTGCGCGAGAACAGAATCACGCCGCTCACTGCGGGCGTGGCGAGCCAATCGCGCTCGTGCGGCGCAAGTTCGGTGCCGGCGATGCCGATGATCAACATGCGGAAGAAGATTCCTTGTGCGGGGATTGTAGCAATGCCGATCAGTCGCGCTCGAACAACGCGATCGATTCGACGTGCGCCGTATGCGGGAACATGTCCATCGCTCCGGCGCTGCGCAACACGAAGCCGTGGCGCGCGACGAGCGTGCCGGCGTCGCGCGCGAGCGAAGCCGGGTGGCACGACACGTACACGACGCGGCGCACGCCGCGCCGGGGCAGATATTCGAGCACCGTGGCCGCGCCGCTACGTGGCGGATCGAGCAGCATGAGGTCGTACTCCTCCTTCGCCCACGGCGCATCGCGTTGATCGGCGGCGAGATCGGCCGCGAAGAAACGTGCATTCGCGATGCCGTTGCGCCGTGCGTTCTCCGCCGCGCGTCGCACGAGCCCGGCCTCTCCTTCCACGCCCGTCACCTCGGCGGCGCGGCGTGCGAGCGGCAGCGTGAAGTTGCCGAGGCCGCAGAACAGATCGAGCACGCGGTCGGTGGGACGCGGATCGAGCAAGCCCAACGCATGGTCGATCATGCGCCGGTTCATGCCGGCGTTGACCTGCACGAAATCGAGAGGCTGGAATTCGAGCTCCACGCCGAAATCAGGCACGCGGAAACTCAGGCGTGCATCGGCCGGCCAGAGCGGCGCCACGCTGTCGATGCCGCCAGGCTGCAGGTAGATCGCGAGGCCGTGCTCGCGGCCGAATGCGACGAGCGCTTCGCTGTCGCGCGCGCTCAGCGGATGCAAGTGGCGGAACACGAGCGCAACGAGATCGTCGCCCGCGGCGACTTCGATCTGCGGAATGTCGCGCTTGGCGTCGAGCGTCTCGAGCAGCGCGGCGATCGCGCCGATGCGCTCGCCGACAGCCGGATGCAGCACCTCGCAACGCGCGATGTCGGCCACGTAGCGGCCGTTGCCCTCGCGGAAACCGACGAGCACGCGGCCTTTCTTCTCGACGAACTTCACGCTGAGGCGCGCCTTGCGCCGATAGCCCCAGGGCGTATCGACGAGCGGCGCGAGCATGCGTTCGGGCGTCACCTTGCCGATGCGTTCGAGATTCTCGACGAGCACGCGTTCCTTCGCCGCGATCTGCGCCGCCGGATCCAGATGCTGCAAGGCGCAGCCGCCGCAGGTGCCGAAATGCGCGCAGCGCGGCGTCACGCGCTCGGCGGCGGCCTCGAGCACTTCTTCGGTGACGGCCTCGTCGTAGTGCCGGTGCTTGCCCGAGACGCGCAGGCGAACACGTTCGCCCGCGAGCGCGCCCGCGACGAAGATCGCCTTGCCGGCGACATGGGCGACGCCGCGGCCGTCGTGCGTGAGATCGGTGATGTCGGCTTCGAGTGTGGTCATTGCGAAAGGCGCCGCCTGCGCGCTGCGCAGGTTCGTGTTCGGGCAAGGGACCGCGCCGGGCGGCGCGCCTGCCCATGATACCAGCATTGACCGATGTGCCCTGCAGCGGCATTCTCGTCGAGGGGGATTACGGTGCATCGCATGCCGCGCATCCTGCTCGCCGACGACGACCCCATCAGCCTGCGTTTTCTGTCGACCGCGCTCGCCGGGCTCGGCTGCGATGTCTTGGCGGTCGCGAGCGGCGCTGCCGCGCTCGCTGCGCAGGGTATGTTCGATCTGCTGCTGCTCGACCGCTGCATGCCCGACCTCGGCGGTGCAGGCGTGCTGAGCGCCCGCCGCAAGCGCGGCTGCACCGCGCCAGCGCTGGCGACCACGGCCGAGCTGACCACGCGGACCGCCGCCGAGCTGCATGCGGCCGGCTTTCTCGACGTGCTCGTCAAGCCGCTGTCGATCGGGGATCTCGCTCGAGCCGTCGGCGCGCATGCGGCCTGCGTGTCGGCGCCTGCCGCGGACCTGCTGGACGACGATGCGGCGCTCGCGGCAATCGGCGGCGACGCCGTGGCGCTCGCGAGCCTGCGCGCGATGCTTGCGCTCGAGATCGCGGAATTCGCCGGATCGCTCGCGCACGGCAGCTTGCCGGGCGCCGAGCTGCGCGAGCGACTGCACCGTCTGCGCGCCGCCTGCGGATTTTGCGGCGCCGCCCGCCTGGCCGCCGCGGCAGCGGCGCTGCAAACGGCTCTCGGCGCACACGGCACGGTGTCGGTCCCGGACCTCGACGATTTCGCGCATGCCTGCCGCGAAACGGCGGCGGCGTTGCAGCTCACGAATCCGCAGGCGCCGGTGCGTTGAATCCATCGCCGAGCATGTTCCACGCACGCAGCGTCTGGCCTTCGAGACGATGCGAAATGAGCGCACGCATCAAGCGACGCAATGCGACGAGATCCGCTTGTGCCGGCAGGCGGTCTTCGGCCAGCGCGAGCAGCGCGGCGCCGCTGAGCTTGAGCCCGTCCGCCGGTCCACGCCACGGCACGGGTCCGGCATCGAGCCGGTACGCGTATACATTTGCGGGTACGACCGGTTCGCCCGAATCGGCGTCGGCGTCGAGCAGCATGCCGTAGCCGAGATGCCCCATGAGGTCGCGTTCGAAGCGGCGCAGCGTCCAGGCGGGATCTTCATTGCCGGCGAGGCGCTCGATGGCGATGACGTAGTCGCCGAAAAGCTCCGGATGCGGATCGTGCCGCGGCACGAGGCGCATCACGAGTTCGTTGAGATAGAGCGCGCACAGGAGCGGCGTGCCCGCGAGCGGCAGCATCGGTCCGGCGGCGTCGGCGGCGGTCAGCGTCGCGAGCTCGCCGCGGCCGCTCCAATCGAGCCGCACGGGCGTCAGCGGCTGCAGCAGCGCACGCGGCAATCGCGCGCGTTCGCGCCGCACGCCGCGCGCGATGAGGCCAACGCGCCCGTGGTCGCGCGTCAGCGCCTCGAGGATCAACGAGGTCTCGCGCCAGGGCCGCGCGTGCAGCACGAACGCGGGTTGTTGCTCGACGCGCACGCGTCACTCGGCGTAGCCGAAGCGGCGCAGCGCCGCATCGTCGTCGGACCAGCCTTCGCGCACGTTGACCCACAGGCGCAGAAACACGCGGCGTTCGAACAGACGCTCCATCGTGCGCCGCGCCGCGCTGCCGATCGCCTTGAGCATCTTGCCGCCTTCGCCGATCACGATCGCCTTCTGCCCTTCGCGCTCGACCCAGATCGTCGCCGAAATTTCGGCGTGGCCGTCGCTGTCGCGGAATTCGTCGACGACCACCGTCGTCGCGTACGGAAGCTCCTGTGCGAGGCGCAGCATGAGCTGTTCGCGCACGAGCTCGGCGGCGAGGAAGCGCTCGCTGCGGTCGGTGATTTCGTCGGCACCGTACGCGGGCGGCGCCACGGGCAGCCGCTCGAGTATGCCGCGTTCGAGCGCGTCGAGGCCGTCGCGCCGCTTCGCCGAAACGAGATACACGGCGTCGTACGCGTGCTCCGCACCGACACGTTCGATGAACGGCAGCAGCTGCGCCTTGTCTTTCTGCGCGTCGACCTTGTTCACGGCGAGCAAGCGCGCGCCTTTGAAATCGGCGAGCGCCTCCCACACGAGGCGATCCTCGCCCGTCCAGCGTCCCGCCTCGATCGCGTGCACGACGACGTCGGCTTCGCCGATCGCCTGGCGCGCGGTGCGGTTGAGTTGCCGGTTCATCGCGCGCCCGCCGCCGCGATGGAGGCCCGGCGTGTCGAGGAACAGGATCTGGCCGTGCGGACGCGACAGGATGCCTAAGATGCGGTGACGCGTCGTCTGCGGCTTCGGTCCCGCGATCGCGAGCCGCCAGCCGATCAGCGCGTTGAGCAGCGTCGACTTGCCGACGTTGGGCCGGCCGACGATCGCCACGGTGCCGCAGCGATGCTCCGCGATCGGCGCGTCAGCCTGAGCGGACATGTTCGGTTCCGTGTATCGCAGCGAGCGCCGCCGCCGCGGCCGCTTGTTCGGCGGCGCGCCGGCTGCCGCCGCGGCCCTCGGTGCGCAGGCCGAGCGCCGCCACGGCGCAGGAAACGTCGAACACTTTCGCGTGCTCGGCGCCGGTCGCCGCAATGAGCTCGTAGATGGGCAGGCTGAGCCCATGCGCCTGCAGATGTTCCTGGAGGCGCGTCTTGGCGTCCTTGCCCTCGTCGGGAGACGTGCGCGCAAGCGGGGCTTCGAACAGCGCACGCACGGTGTCGCGGCACGCCGCCCAGCCGCCGTCGAGATAGACCGCGGCGATGAGCGCCTCGAACGCGTCGGCAAGGATCGAATCCCGACGGAAGCCTCCGCTCTTCAATTCGCCGGGGCCGAGACGCAGTTGATCGCCGAGCTCGAGCTCGCGCGCGATGCCCGCGAGCGCGGGCTCGCTGACCAGGCGCGCGCGCAACCGCGTGAGCTCGCCCTCGTCGGACTTCGGGAACCGCTCGTAGAGCAGCTCCGCGACGAGCATGTTGACGAGCGCGTCGCCCAGGAACTCGAGGCGTTCGTTGTTGCGCGCGCCGATGCTGCGGTGGCTCAGCGCCAGTTCGCGCAGCGCCGGGTCGCGGAAATCGTAGGCGAGGCGGGACGGCAAGGAATCAGTACGTGGCGCCGCGCGAGAGGTCGACCGACTTGTCGAAATGGATCAAGAGATCGACGTTGTAGATGAACGGGATGTCGCGATCGTAGGCGATGCGCAAGGTGTGCGAACCGTTCTGCGTGATGAGCTGCGCCGAGGTGAGCGGCACGTGCTTCTCGTCGACGTACTGCAGGTCGAACTTGACGTTGAGCATCTGCCGTATCTCGTCGATCGACTTGTTGTCGATGCCGGGCTCGCTCTGCAGCGACTTCATCGACTTGACCACGCCGAAATATTCGCTGTATGCCGGAAGCAGCTTCATGCCTGCGTAAGCGAAGAAGCCCACGACGATGATCATGATCGCGAAACCGATGAAGGTGATGCCTCGCTGCGTACGCTGTGTGCGCATAGTCGCCTCTATTTGATCAAGGTACCGAGCCGTTTGAAGTCGATGCCGCCGTCCCAGTTCATCCAGATCACGAAGGCTCTGCCGACGAGGTTCTGCTCCGGCACGAAACCCCAGTAGCGGCTGTCCTCGCTGTTGTCGCGATTATCGCCCATCGCGAAATAGTGTCCAGGGGGCACCGTCCAGGTGCCTTCCTTGCCCGGAATCAGCATACGCGATTGCAGGATCTGGTGCTCGACGCCCGGCAGCATCTCCTCGTGGATTTCCGCCCCGGCCATGCGCCGCCCCTCGTCGCCGGTGCCGACGAACGGACCCACGTAGCTCTGCGGAATTTCCTTGCCGTTCACGTAGAGAATCTTGTTGCGATAGGTGATCTCGTCGCCCGGCAGGCCGATCACGCGCTTGATGTAGTCCTCGCCCTGCTTTCTGGG
Source organism: Rudaea sp. (assembly GCA_035650835.1). Lineage (GTDB taxonomy): Bacteria > Pseudomonadota > Gammaproteobacteria > Xanthomonadales > Rhodanobacteraceae > Rudaea. The sequence goes on from DASRGX010000009.1 coordinate 27,466, forward strand.
ATCGTGCTCGGGATTCGGGAAGCGGAACACGAACACGTCGCCGCGCTGCGGCTCGCCGATCGGCACGATCTTCGTACCGAGCACCGGCAGACGCAGGCCGTACGCGAACTTGTTGACGAGGATGAAATCCCCGACGAGCAAGGTGGGCATCATCGAGCCCGAGGGTATCTTGAACGGTTCGGCGATGAACGAACGGAACAGGAGCACGATCAGGATCACCGGGAAGAACGAGCGCGCGTACTCGACGATGACCGGATCGCGCATCGCCTCGGTATAGCGCTGCTTTCGTTCGTCTTCCGTGCCCTCGGCCTGCGCCAGCGCCTCGGCGCGTGCCGCGCGGCCGCGGTAGAAGAGCAGCCGGTCGATGAGCCAGATGATGCCGGTGAGGAACGTCAGGATCACCAGCAACAATGCGAAATCGAAGTCCATCAGTTGTTTCCTTGGAAAGAACCGGGATTGGGGATTCGGGAGTGGAGATTCGGGGAGTTCTTCCCACTCCGAATCGCCACTCCCGAATCCCTGCTCTATTTGTCGACCTGCAAGACCGCCAGGAACGCCTCCTGCGGAATCTCGACGCGGCCGACCTGCTTCATGCGTTTCTTGCCTTCCTTCTGCTTCTCGAGCAGCTTGCGTTTGCGCGTGACGTCGCCGCCGTAGCATTTGGCGAGCACGTTCTTGCGCAATGCCTTGACCGTCGTACGCGCGATGATCTGCGACCCCACGGCGGCCTGGATCGCCACGTCGAACTGCTGGCGCGGGATCAGATCCTTCATGCGCTCGGTCAGGTCGCGGCCGCGCCGGTCGGCCTGGCTGCGGTGCACGATGACGCTAAGCGCGTCGACGCGGTCCCCGTTGATGAGCACGTCCAGACGCACGAAAGGCCCCGCCGAAAAGCGCTCGAAATGGTAGTCCATCGACGCGTAGCCGCGCGACACCGATTTCAGCTTGTCGAAGAAATCGAGCACGACTTCGGCGAGCGGCAGCTCGTAGCTGATCTGCACCTGCGTGGCGAGGTAGTGGATCGAGCGCTGCGTCCCGCGCTTTTCCTCGCACAGGGTGATCACGTTGCCGACGTAATCGGGCGGCGTCAGGATGTTGGCGACGATGATCGGCTCGCGGATTTCCTCGACGTTCTGGACCGGGGGCAGCTTGGCCGGGTTGTCGAGCTGGATCACGCTGCCGTCGGTCTGCAGTACCTCGTAGATGACGGTCGGCGCCGTCGTGACGAGGTCGAGGTCGTACTCGCGCTCCAGGCGCTCCTGCACGATTTCCATGTGCAGCATGCCGAGGAATCCGCAGCGGAAACCGAAGCCCATCGCTTCGGAACTTTCCGGTTCGAAGTGCAGCGCCGCGTCGTTGAGCTTGAGCTTCTCGAGCGCCTCGCGCAACGAGGGATAATCGTCTGCGACGACCGGGAACAAGCCCGCGAACACGCGCGGCTGCATCTTCTGGAAGCCCGGCAGCGGCTCGGGCGCCGGCTTGGCGGCGAGCGTCAAGGTATCGCCGACCGGCGCACCGTGGACGTCCTTGATCGACGCGGTCACCCAGCCCACTTCGCCGGGACCGAGCAGCTCCTTGACCTTGCGTTTCGGCGTGAACACGCCGACCTGGTCGACTTCGTGCGAGCGCCCCGTCGACATGACGAGGATCTTGTCGCGCGGCCGTATCTCGCCCTGCATCACGCGCACGAGCGACACCACACCGAGATAGTTGTCGAACCACGAATCGATGATGAGCGCCTGCAGACGGTCGGTGTTGCGCGGCTTGGGCGGAGGAATGCGCGCGACGATCGCTTCGAGCACGGCCGGCACGTTCTCGCCGGTCTTGGCGCTGATCGCGATCGCCTCGCTCGCGTCGATGCCGATCACGGCTTCGATTTCCTGCTTGACGCGCTCGGGCTCGGCGGTCGGCAGGTCGATCTTGTTGAGCACCGGCACGACCTCGAGTCCCATCTCGACGGCCGTGTAGCAGTTCGCGACCGATTGGGCTTCGACACCTTGCGCGGCGTCGACGACGAGCAGCGCGCCCTCGCAGGCCGCGAGCGAACGGCTCACCTCGTAGCTGAAATCGACGTGCCCGGGCGTGTCGATGAAATTGAGCTGGTATACTTTTCCATCGCGCGCCGTGTACGGCAGCGACACGCTCTGCGCCTTGATCGTGATGCCGCGCTCGCGCTCGATCGGGTTCGAATCGAGCACCTGCGCCTCCATCTCGCGCGCTTCGAGCCCGCCGCAAAGCTGGATGATGCGATCGGCGAGCGTGGACTTGCCGTGGTCGACATGGGCGATGATGGAGAAGTTGCGGATCAGGTTCATCGGAACGGCATCTGAGGCCCCGTTTGCCGGGACCGCTGCGACAAAACGGCGATTATCGCATACCTGCCGCAGAACCGCTTGCGCGGCCCACGAAGCCTGGAACGGATTCGGCGGCGGCTAAGGCGCCTCGATCTTGACCAGCGTGCCGGCGACGTTCGCGACGTAGCGCTGCGCATCTTCCCGGTCGCGGAACGGCCTCGTGAATGCGACCGACCCGTCCGAATGAAAGATCACGGCAAGATAGGGGAATCCGCCCTCCGGCGGGGTATAAACGACGGCTCGCATTGCGTCCATTGCGCCCCCAAAAAACAAAAAGCCGGCGGAATCGCTTCCCCGGCCCTCTTACTTTTTTGCAGCGTGGCGTGCGCCGCACGGCCGACTCTAGTCCCTTCGACGCGCGAGGGCAATCCCGCATCCCGATCGCCGCAATTTTCGCCCCTTTATCCTGCCGACGAAGAAACGGGGCCCGAAGGCCCCGTTCGTTTGCGCCCGAATGCGGTCGTGCTCAGCCGCGTTCCTTGGCCTTCGGCACCGGCACGGCCACGAACTGGGTCGCATCTTCGCGGCGCACGAGCAGCATCACCGAATCGCCCGGCTTGACGTCCTTGAGCGCGTCGTTGAAATCGCCCGTCGACTTGACCTGCTTGCGGCCGACCATGAGCACGACGTCGCCGGGCTGCAGCGCCGTGCGGCGCGCGGGACCCTTGATATCCGAGATCACCACGCCGCTCTGATCCTTGAGCCCGAGCTCCTTGCGCTGCTCAGCCGTCAGATCGTCGACGACGATGCCGAGCGGATTGCCCGATTTCGCCTCGGCGCCCGATCGCAGGCTGGCGAGCGTAGTGCGGTCTTGCGGCAGCTCGCCGACCGTGACCGGCACGTTCATGATTTTTCCGTCGCGGAAAATCTTGAGATCGGCCTTCGAGCCCGGCTTCGAGCCGCCGACCATCGGCGGCAGGTCGGACGAGCGCTCGATCTCGTGGTCGTTGTACGCGAGGATCACGTCGCCGACGCGCACATCGGCCTTGTCCGCACCGCTGCCGGGCGTCACCTTGTTGACGAGCGCGCCGCCTGTGCGCGGCAGATCGAGGCTCTGCGCCATGTTGCGGTCGATGTCCTGGATCTGCACGCCGATCATGCCGCGCGCGACGTGGCCGGTCGTCTTGAGCTGTTCGACGGTGTTCATCGCGATATTGATCGGGATCGCGAACGAGATGCCGACCGAACTGCCCGTGTTGCTGTAGATCTGCGAGTTCACGCCGACGACCTGGCCGTCGAGATTGAACAGCGGGCCGCCCGAATTGCCGCGGTTGATCGGCACGTCGGTCTGGATGAACGGCACGTATTGCTGGTCGGCGCCGCCGAACCCGCGGCCGACATAGCTCACGACGCCGTGCGTCACCGAGTGGTCGAAGTTGAACGGCGAACCGATCGCGACCACCCACTGGCCGGGCTTCAGCTTGCTCGAATCGCCGATCACGACGTACGGCAGGCCCGTGGCGTTGACCTTGAGCAGCGCGATATCGGATTCGGCGTCGGTGCCGACCACTTTGGCGTCGAGCTCGCGGCGGTCGGACAGGCGGACGACGACCTGGTCGGCGCCGTCGACGACGTGGTTGTTGGTCAGGATGTAGCCGTCGCCCGAGATGATGAAGCCGGAACCGAGCGCGACGCGCGTGCCGTCGATGCGGGGATGCGGACCGTTCGGTCCGAAGAAGCGGCGCAGGATGTCGGGAACGTCCTGATCGTCGATATCGCCGCCTTGGACGTTACTCTCGCCGTTGTGCGTGGCTTGCACGTTGACCACGGCAGGGCCGTTCTTCTCGACGAGCTGGGTGAAATCGGGGAGATCGGCCCAAGCCGCCGCGCTCGTCAGAACGAAAGCGAGCGAAAGTATAATTTTTGCGGAAATGGATTTGTACATGACGACCTCAGTTGCGAAAACCGGGTGGAGATGAAAACGGTACGCGCTTGGATATGTTCGGCGCGCGGGAGTTTCAAGCGCCCGCGGCCGAGGTCAGGCGCGGTTCAGACCGCCGGGTGCTATTGCCGCGGCTGCTCGGCGCGCGACGAATCGCCGGAGGACGGCTGCCGCGGAATCAGCAGCACGTAGGAGCCGTTCGGCGCCTGTTCTCCGGCCTGGCGAGCGAAATTGTAGATGTTGTAGTCGTAGCTCGCGGGCTGGGCGAACTCGTAGTTGACGAGCGACGGCGGCAGCGGAGCCGGCGTGCTGCGGGGCTCGGCCGGCTTGGCCGCCGCCGGCGCGGTGGCGACCAAGCCCGGCGCCGACGGATTCTCGGCCGCCGGACGCGTCGCGACGAGCGCCACGACGGCCACTGCCGCCGCGATCGCCCCGCCACCCGCCCAGCGCAGCAACAGGCCGCCGCGGCGGCGCGCCGGCATCGTCTCGCCTTCGAGGCGCTCCATCACGAGCGCGGCGAAATCGGCCCGCAGCGGCAGATTGAGCTGGCGCTTGAGCACGCCGCTCGCGAACTGGTAGCGCGACCAGCGCTCGACCAGCTCCGTATCGCCCTCCATGCGCTTCAGCAGGAAGCGCAACTCCTCGCGCGGCAGCTCGCCATCGGTGAGTGCCGAGAGTTGTTCGTGGACGTGTTCGCTCATGACTCGTCTACCTTGGCGTCGGACAACAATGGACGCAGTTTCTGGTCGATCGCATCGCGCGCACGGAAGATGCGGGAACGCACGGTGCCTATCGGACAATTCATCGCTTCGGCGATTTCCTCGTAACTCATGCCGTCGACCTCGCGCAGCGTGATGGCGGTCTTCAGGTCTTCGGGCAACTGTTCGACCGTGTCGAACACGGTTCGTTCAATTTCCTGGCGCAAGAGTTCATGTTCGGGCGTGGCGCGGTCCTTGAGGCGCGCACCGCCCTCGAGCTGGACGGCGTCCTCGATGCCGACGTCGTCGGTCGGCGGGCGCCGACCCTGGGAAACCAGGTAGTTCTTGGCCGTATTGATCGCGATCTTGTACATCCAGGTGTAGAACTGGCTGTCGCCGCGGAACGCCGCGATGGCGCGATACGCGCGGATGAAGGCCTCCTGGGCCACGTCCTGGCATTCGCTCCAATCGGAGATGTACCGCGAAATCACGCCGACCACCTTGTGCTGATACTTGCGTACCAGGAGGTCGAAAGCGCGCTTCTCTCCCTTTTGCACCCTTTCAACCAGGGCCTGGTCCAATTCTTGTTCGCCCATCCGGGCTGCGCTCCGTTACTTGGCTTCCCGGTCAAGCTCGAGACCTAGACCGGATCGACCGCGGAAAAGTTCATTTTTCGTTTCGACGGCCCGCCGCGGTGCCGTCACGGCACCGACTCGGCCGACTGTACGCTGCGGAACACGCGTTCGCGCTCGACCAGCAGGTTTTCGAAGCTCGCCGCGGGCAGCGGACGGCAGAACAGGTAGCCCTGCAGTTCCTCGCAACCCTCGGCGCGCAGGAAATCGAAGTGCTCCTCGATCTCGACGCCCTCGGCGACGACGCCGCGGTTCAGGTTATGGGCCATGCTGATCGTGGCGCGGACGATCGCTTCGTCGTCGGGATCGACGCCGATGTTGCGCACGAAGGTCTGATCGATCTTGATGCGGTCGGCCGGGAAGCGCTTGATGTAGTCGAGCGAGGACTGGCCCGTGCCGAAGTCGTCGATGGAGATCTTGCAGCCCAGGTCGCGCAGGCCCTGCAGCGTCTCCATGAGGTTCGGGATCGATTTCACGCTGATGCTTTCGGTCACCTCGAGATCGAGCAGATGCGGCTCGAGCGCGGTCTCGCGCAGCACGCTGGCGACGACCTGCACGAGATTCGGCTGGCGCAACTGCAGGGCCGAAAGGTTGACGCTCACGCGCAGCTCGCGGCCGAAGCGCGCTTGCCAACGCTTCGTGTCGGCGCACGCCGTACGCATGACCCATTCGCCGATCGGCACGATGAGGCCGTTTTCTTCGGCGAGCGGAATGAAGAAACCCGGACTGATGAGGCCGAGCTCGGGGTGCTCCCAGCGGATCAGCGCCTCCATGCCGGCGATGTCCTCGGTCTGCGCGTCGACCTGCGGCTGGTAGTAGACGCGCAGCTCGTTGTTCTTCTCGGCCATGCGCAGCTTGGACTCGAGCGCCAGGCGCTGCTGGTGCGACTCCTCGGGCACCGCCACGTACGTCTGGAAATTGTTGCGGCCCATGCCCTTGGCGCTGTACATCGCCACGTCGGCGTGCTTGAGCAGGCGCTCGGCGCTGCTCGCATCGTCGGGATAGAAGCTCACGCCGATGCTCGCCGTGATGTGCAGCTCGCCGCCGTCGGCGAGCGTCAGCGGCACTTCCATGACGCGCACGATCTTCTCGGCGATGCGCATCACGTCATCGCGCTGCACGATGTGGCGCAGGATCATCGTGAACTCGTCGCCCGCGTACCGCGCGACGGTGTCGGAAGCGCGCACGCTCGAGCGCAGACGCTTGGCGACGGCGATCAGCACCTGGTCGCCGATGCTGTGGCCGAGCGAGTCGTTGATGTTCTTGAAGCGATCGAGATCGACGAACAGCACGGCGAACATCTCGCCGGTGCGGTGCGCTTCCTTGATCGTGGTCTCGAGCCGGTCGTTGAACAGAAGCCGGTTCGGCAGGCCCGTGAGCGCGTCCTGCAGGCCTTTGGCGCGGCCTTGTTCGCGCGCGCGGCGAAGCTCGAGATCGAGCGCCAGCCGCGCGGCGATCACGCGCAGCGTGTCGGCGACGAGCGTATCGGCCGCGAGCGCGCGTTTGCGCGCGAGCAGCATCGCGCCGAGCGTGTTCTGGCGCTCGTCGCGCAAGGGCAGGCCGATGAACGACTGGAACGCGAAGAACGCGAGGAAACGGTCCTGCTCGAGCACCTTCCAGGCGTCCTGGCCGTGGACGAACGATTCGCCGTCGAGCAGGCGCTTCAACGTGGGCTGCTTGAGCGGATCGGGCGCATCGGGCGTCGGGGCGCCGCGCTGGAACGTGAGCAGCGGCTGCGCTTCGTCGGATTGCTCCGGCCGCGCCGAGACGAGCATGATGAAATCGAGATCGAGCCAGTCGCTCAGGAGCTTCGCGATCCGGTTCAGGCCATCGTCTCCGCCCCCGCTCTCCGCGGTCGTGGCGACCAGCCCGAGCGCGGCCTGGTAGCGCGCCGTGTCGACGGGTTCGCGGAACGTCGTGACGTGCACGAGCTTGCCGAACTGCACGGCCAGGCGCATGTGCGCGTCGACGACGTAGGCGCCGCCGTCGCCGCGCGGCTTGCGGCAGCGATAGCGCACGCTGCCTTCGCGGCCGAGCTGCGCCATGAGCGCGGCGCGCTGCTCGCGCGAGTGCGTGAGGTCGAGCGAATCGAGCGGCTGGCCGCGGACCTGACCGCGCGAGAAGCCCGAGCGCTGCTCGAACGTCGCGTTGGCGTCGACGATCGCGCCGCTCTTGGGATCGGAGACGACGATTTCGTCGAGGTTGCTTTCGAAGGCGAATTGGTAACGATCGTCGCCGGGCTTGGACGCCGCCGACACGCCGCCGCGCTGGTGCTGCGCGAGCACTTGCCGCACGCGCGCGACGACTTCGCCCGCGTCCACCGGGCTGCGCATCCATTCGACGACGCCGGGCGGCGAGTGCTTCCAATCCCACCGCCGATAGGCAGGATCGGCCGATACGATGCCGATCACGGGCACCTGGGCCAGGCGCACGTCGCCCTTGAGCTGCGTGCAGAACGCGACGGCTTCCTGGGCGTCGCCCAAGAACTCCATGACGACGACGTCGATCTGCGGGTCCTGGGTCAGGAATGACAGCGCCTGCGGCAGGTCCTTCGCCGTGTAGACCGCATCGAAATTCTGCGCGTCGAGCGTGTCGAACAGCACGCGGCGGTCCTCGCGCTGCGTGGTGACGATGAGTACGGAACTCTGGCTCGGCTGCTCGCTCATCAGGTCACCCAACGCCCGTCGCGCAGACGCGGCCGGGTTTGTCCCACCGGATGATGCGAAATCCGTTCCACGAGCTCGTCGAGGCCTTCGGGGAAGTGCACGTCCTCGCCGACGAACACGACTTTGCGGCCGTTGCCCGAGCGGATGCGCGAGATCTGGCGCAACAGGCCGATGTTCGGCGCCCGCAGATGCTCGGCGTAGTCGGTGAAGAGATAGACGCCGAACTGCATGCTTTGCAGGATATAGCGCAGGGCGTCCGTGACGCGCTTGGAGCCCGGCACGCGCAGCTCGCGTTCGCGCAGGCTCGTGATGCCGGCGTCGGCCTGCCAATAGTAGACCGCCTGTCCGGTGCGCAGCGCGAGCAAGCGGAATTGCGCGAGCACGTCGCCGGCATCGGCCGTTTCGATGGCGATGAGGTTCTGCGGCGACTGCACGATGCGGTCGAACAGCTTCGGAGTGACGAAGACTTCGGCGGCGTTGCTGGTCACGTTGTTGGCTGGCCTCTCGCTCTGAACTTTGCTTCTGCGCCGATTGACCGGAGGCTCGGCTTGCCGGGATTATAGCGATCCCGCCAGCCGCACGCTTGAGGGCGCCATGTTCGAAGGTCTGCGTTTCACCCATTGGAAGGCCGAGCGCGACGCCGAAGGCATCGTCGTACTGACGCTCGATCGGGCGGGCGCATCGGTCAACGCGCTCAACCGCGACGTGCTCGACGAGCTCGCAAGCATGGTCGAGCGCCTCTCGTTCGAGCCGCCGCGCGGCGTGGTGATCCGCTCCGGCAAGGCCAACGGCTTCGTCGCCGGCGCCGACATCAAGGAATTCGAGACCTTCGAGAAGCAGGGCTCGGTGCTCGCCAATATCGAGAACGGCCAGCGCGTGTTCGAGCGCCTGGCGCGCCTGCGCTGCCCGACCGTGGCCGCGATCCACGGATTCTGCATGGGCGGCGGCACCGAGATGTCGCTGGCCTGCCGCTATCGCGTCGCCACGCGCGATCCCAAGACCAAGATCGGCCTGCCCGAAGTGAATCTCGGCATCATTCCGGGGTGGGGCGGCACGGCGCGCCTGCCGCGGCTCATCGGCGCCACGGACGCCCTGCCCTTCATGCTGGCCGGACGTGCGCTCGGGGCCGAAGCGGCGAAAGGGCTGGGGCTCGTCGATATGCTGAGCTCACCTGAGCTCCTGCTCGACAGCGCCAAGGAGCTGATCCGCCACCCGCGCAAGCGGCCGTTGCTGCAGCGCGCCAAGGCCTGGGCGACGAACCTCTGGCCCGTACGCCAGATCCTGGCGCCGATCGTGCGCAAGCAGACTGCCGCCAAAGCGCGGCCCGACCAATATCCGGCGCCGTTCGCGCTCATCGAGGTCTGGCGCCGCGGCGGCGCGAGCATCGGCCAGCGCCTGAAACTCGAAGCGCGCGCAGTGGCGAAACTCGCCCAGACGCCGACGTGCCGCAACCTCGTGCGCGTCTACTTCTTGCAAGAGCGGCTGAAAGGCTTGGGCTCGGGCGCCGACGCCGCCATCGCGAACGTGCACGTCGTGGGCGCCGGCGTGATGGGTGGCGACATCGCGGCGTGGTGCGCGCTGCGCGGCTTCAACGTGACGCTGCAGGACCGCGAGATGAAATTCGTGCAGCCCGCGTTGGACCGCGCGCGCGAGCTGTTCGCCAAGCGCCTGAAAACACCCGACCGCATCGCGCCCGCAAGCGCGCGCCTCAAAGCCGATGTCGAGGGCAAGGGCATCGCGGAGGCCGACCTCGTCATCGAAGCGATTTTCGAAAACTTAGAAGCCAAGCAGGAGCTCTATCGCAAGACGGAACCCGCGATGAAGCCGGCCGCCCTGCTCGCCTCGAACACCTCGAGCATTCCGCTCGCGGAGCTGCGCACCGCCGTGGCGGCGCCCGGGCGCTTCCTGGGACTCCACTATTTCAATCCGGTCGCGCAGATGCCGCTCGTCGAGATCGTGCGCCAGGACCAGCTCGATGGCGGCAACGAGAAGCGCGCATTCGCGTTCTGCAAGGCGATCGACAAGCTGCCGGTGCCGGTGAAGGGCACGCCCGGTTTCCTCGTGAACCGGATCCTCATGCCGTACTTGCTCGAAGCGATGCGCCTCTACAAGGAAGGCGTGCCGGGACCCGTGCTCGACAAGGCGGCGAAGAAGTTTGGGATGCCGATGGGTCCGATCGAGCTCGCCGACACGGTCGGACTCGACGTCTGCGCCTCGGTCGGCAAGGAGGTCGGCGAATTCCTGGGCCTCGAAATTCCCGACGGACTCGATGCGCTGATTGCCGCCGGCAAACGCGGCAAGAAAACGGGCGAAGGCCTCTACAAATGGGAGAACGGCAAGCCCGTGAAACCCGCGGTCGATCCGAACTACCAGACGCCGGCAGACATCACCGATCGCATGATCCTGCCGATGCTCAACGAAGCGGTCGCCTGCTTGCACGACGGCGTCGTCGACGATGCGGACCTGCTCGACGCCGGCGTCATCTTCGGCACCGGCTTCGCGCCGTTCCGCGGCGGCCCGATCCAGCACATCCGCAGCGAAGGCGCTCCGAAGATCAAGGCCGCCTTGGAAGCGCTGGCGTCGAAGCACGGCAAGCGCTTCGCACCGAAACCCGGCTGGGACGCGCCGGTGCTGTCGGCGTGATGCCCGCTCCGCGTACCGGGCCGATCAGCCCGGCGCGCGGGATTTCACGAGGTAGCCGCCCGATTTCTCGTCGTGCTCCAGAACGACCACGTGCTCCGCCTGCGCCTGCTCGAGCAGCGCGTTGAACGACGTGAAACCGTAGTAGCTCTCGTTGAAGCCCGGCTTACGCCGCTTGAGCGCCTGCTTGACCATCGAACCCCAGAGCTTCTCTTCGTCGCCGCGCTCGGCAGCGAGCGCCTCGACGGTTTCGAGCACGAGATCGAAGGCTTCGCGGCGCTTTTCGGCAGGCGATTTCTGCCGCGGCGTCGAGGATTTCCCGCCTTTGTGCTTCTCCGCGCGTTTCGCCTTCTGGGTCCGCACGAGGTCGTCGTAGTAAATGAATTCATCGCAGTTGGCGATCAGGAGCTGCGACGTCGAGCTTTTCACGCCGACGCCGATGACGGTCTTGTCGTTCTCGCGCAACTTGCTCACGAGCGGCGAGAAATCGGAATCGCCGCTGATGATCACGAACGTATCCACGTGCGCCTTCGTGTAGCAGAGGTCGAGAGCGTCCACGACCATGCGGATATCGGCCGAGTTCTTGCCCGACTGGCTCACATGCGGCACTTCGATGAGTTCGAACGAGGCGTAATGCATCGCGGCGCGGAAGTCCTTGTAGCGTTCCCAATCGCAGTAGGCCTTCTTGACCACGATGCTGCCCTTGAGCAGTAGGCGCTCGAGCACCTTGTTGATGTCGAACTGTTCGTAGCGGGCTTCGCGCACGCCCAAGGCGACGTTCTCGAAATCGCAAAAGAGCGCGAGGTTGCGGGTTTCGGCTTGCATGTTTCACCTCCTGGCGTAGCCCGCACTCTGCGCGCGGACGCGGCGGCGATCAAGCGCGCCGAGCCGCGTTGCGATAGTTGCCAGGCGCACCGAATACGTATGCAGGTCCCTTCTCACGGCGAGCGCCCGAGCTAAGCTGTCGAAAAAAGAAACGGGGGCCGCGTGCACGTTCGCACGCAGGACAGCGGAGGCACGCGGAATGACAGATTCGACCTGGTGGCGCGGCGCCGTCATCTACCAGATTTACCCACGCAGCTTCCTCGACACGAACGGCGACGGCATCGGCGATCTACCCGGCATCATTGCGCGGCTCGACTACGTGGCGAGCTTGGGCGTCGACGCGATCTGGATTTCTCCGTTCTTCAAATCGCCGATGGCCGATTTCGGCTATGACATCGCCGATTACCGCGCGGTCGATCCTCTGTTCGGCAGCATGGAGGATTTCGACGCGCTGCTCCAGGCGGCCCATGCGCGCGGGCTCAAGGTCATGATCGACCAGGTGCTGAGCCATACCTCGATCGCGCACGACTGGTTCCGCGAAAGCCGCGAGAATGCGACGAATCCGAAGGCCGACTGGTACGTCTGGGCGGACGCCAAGGACGACGGCACGCCGCCCAACAACTGGCTCTCGATCTTCGGCGGCGTCGCTTGGCGCTGGGAGCCGCGGCGATGCCAGTACTATCTGCACAATTTCCTCTCGTCGCAGCCCGATCTCAACTTCCATCATCCCGAAGTGCGCGCGGCCGCGCTCGACAACCTGCGCTTCTGGCTCGACAAAGGCGTCGACGCCTTCCGCCTCGACGCGATCAATTTCTGTTTCCACGATCGCGCGCTGCGCGACAACCCGGCCAAGCCCAAGGCCAAACGCGTGGGCCGCGGCTTCAGCCCCGACAATCCCTACGCGTTCCAATACCACTACTACAACAATACGCAGCCGGAAAATCTCGGTTTCCTCGAAGACATCCGCCGCATCGTGGACGAGTACCCCGGCACGGCGACGCTCGGCGAGATTTCGTCCGAGGATTCGCTCGCGACGATGGCCGAGTACACGCGCGGCAAGCGCTTGCACATGGGCTACAGTTTCGAGCTCTTGACCGACGAATTCTCCGCCGGATTCATCCGGCGTACGGTCGAGGAGCTCGAGGCGCGCATGGCCGACGGCTGGCCGTGCTGGTCGATCTCGAACCACGACGTCAAACGCGTGCTTACGCGCTGGGGTGGCGCGGCGGCAGCGGCCGAGCTCGCCAAGCTGCTCGCCGCGCTCGTCGCGTCGCTGCGTGGCTCGGTGTGCATCTACCAGGGCGAAGAGCTCGGCCTGCCGGAAGCCGACGTGCCGTTCCATCAATTGCGCGACCCGTACGGCATCGCGTTCTGGCCCAATTTCAAGGGCCGCGACGGTTGCCGCACGCCGATGCCCTGGAGCGACGTCGCGGGCGCCGGTTTCAGCAGCGCCGAACCCTGGCTGCCGATTCCGGCGCAACACCGCGCACTCGCGGTGTCGCGGCAGGAAGCCGACACCGGCTCGGTGCTCAACGCGTTTCGCACCTTCATGCAATGGCGCAAGTCGCAGCCGGCGCTGCGGCTCGGCGATATCCGATTTTTCGACGCGCCCGAACCCGTGCTCGTGTTCACGCGTACCGCGGGCGATACGATGCTGCTCGTCGCGCTCAATCTCGGTGCGGACACCATGACGTTGACGTCGCCGCTCGCCGGCCGCCTCGAACAACTTGCGAGCCCCGGACCGCGCAACGGACGCGTGGACGGCAACGCGCTCGAACTGCCGCCGTACGCGGCGATCTTCGCGAAGGTCGCGCCATGACCGCCAAACCCCGGCTCGGTTTCTGGCAGATTTGGAATCTGTGCTTCGGCTTCATGGGCATCCAATTCGGCTTTGCGCTGCAAAACTCGAACGTGAGTCGCATTTTCCAGACGCTCGGCGCGAGCGTGGACGACATTCCCGTGCTCTGGGTCGCCGCACCGCTGACCGGCCTGCTCGTGCAGCCGATCGTGGGCCATTTCTCCGACCGCACGTGGAACCGGCTCGGCCGGCGCAGGCCCTATTTTCTCGCGGGTGCAATTCTGTCGACGCTCGCGCTGATCGCCATGCCGAACTCGCCGACGCTGTGGGTGGCCGCAGGCCTGCTCTGGGTACTCGATGCCTCGATCAACATCTCGATGGAACCGTTCCGCGCCTTCGTCGGCGACCAGCTGCCTTCGGAACAGCGTCCGACCGGCTACGCGCTGCAGAGCTTCTTCATCGGCCTGGGTTCGGTGATCGCGAGCCTCTTGCCGTGGCTGCTCGCGCGATGCGGCGTCGCGAACACGGCGGCGGCAGGAGCGATTCCCGACACGGTCAAGATCGCGTTCTATGCGGGCGCGGCGGCATTGTTCGCGGCGATCGGCTGGACCATCGTGTCGACGCGCGAGTACCCGCCGGAGCTGCTCACCTCGTTCGACGGCGAAACGCCGGCCCCGGCGCGCGAGCCGCGCAATTTCGTCGCGGCGATCGCCGCCGATCTCGTGGCGATGCCGCCGACCATGGCCAAGCTCGCGATCGTGCAGTTCTTCTCGTGGTTCGCGCTTTTCGCGATGTGGATCTACACGACGTCGGCGGTCGCGGAAGTACACTTTGGCGCAAAAGATACGCAGTCGGCCGCCTACAACGAAGGCGCGAACTGGGTCGGTGTCCTCTTCGCGGCCTACAACGGTTTCGCCGCACTCGCGGCGATCGCGATCCCGCACATGACGCGGCGGCTCGGCTTGCGCCTCACGCACCTCGTCAATCTCGCGCTCGGCGGCGCCGGGCTCGTGTCGTTCCTCGTGGTACGCGACCCCGACTGGCTGCTCGCGTCGATGGTCGGGGTCGGCTTCGCCTGGGCGTCGATCCTGTCGCTGCCGTATGCGCTGCTCTCCGACAGCCTGCCCGCCGCGAAGATGGGCGTTTATATGGGCATCTTCAACTTCTTCATCGTGATCCCGCAGGTGCTCGCGGCGGGTGTGCTGGGGTTCCTCGTACGCACGCTTTTCGGCAACGCACCGATTTATGCGCTCGCGATCGGCGGCGCGAGTCTATTCGTGGCCGGCCTCTGCACGCTGATCGTCGAGGAGAAGCCGCATGGTACGTGAGCTCACGCTCGCCGCAGCGCTCGGTGTCGCATTTGCATCGCATGCGTCAAGCCCGCCGGAAAACGCCGCCGACGCGTTCTACGGCACGCTCGAACCGTTCGCGAGCGAGGCCATCTATTTCGTCGTGACGGACCGCTTCGTGAACGGCGATCCGAGCAACGACCACCGCGATCAGGGCGGCGCGCATCGCACGTTCGATATCCCGATCGAAGGTCCGAACGGCGAAACCGACAACATCGGCTATCTCGGCGGCGATTTCAAAGGCGTGCTCGACAACGCCGACTACATCCGCAATCTCGGCTTCAGCGCCGTCTGGGTGACGCCGATCACCGACAATCCCGACGAGGCCTTCACGGGCGGCGATCCGATCCACTGGGCATCGGGCCTCGCCGACCGCGGCAAGACCGGCTATCACGGCTATTGGAGCGACAACTTCTACGTGCTCGACGAGCACCTGCCGAGCAAGGACCTCGACTTCGGCGCATTCGCGCAGCGCATGCGAGCGCGGGGCTTGAAGATCGTGCTCGACATCGTCGCCAACCACGGCTCGCCGGCGTGGACGATGCCGGTTCCGCAAGCCAAATTCGGCCAGATCTACGACGCCGCGGGCAAGCTCGTCGCCGACGAGCAGAACCTGCCTCCCGAGAAGCTCGATCCGCAGCACAACCCGCTGCATGCGTTCTACAAGACGAAACCGATCCTCGCGCAGCTCTCGAACATCGACGACACGAATCCCGCGGTGCTCGATTATTTCGTCGGTGCCTACGAGCATTGGATCGGCGAAGGCGCCGCGGCGTTTCGGATCGATGCCGTCGGACTCACGCCACCGGCGTATTGGAAGAAGTTCGCCGCACGCATCCGCGCCGACCATCCGGGCTTCTTCATGTTCGGCGAAGATTTCGAATACGACCCGAAGAAGATCGCACCTTATACGCGGCGCGACGGCGGAGACATCTCACTGCTCGATTTCCCGCTGCGCGCGAAACTCCAGCAGGTGTTCGAACATCCGGGCAGCGACTACGCCGCACTGGCGCCGGCGCTGTTCCTCGAGAACGGGCCGTACCGCAATCCGTACGACCTCGTCACGTTCTACGACAACCACGACATGGCGCGTCTGAACGCGACGGACCAGGGCTTCATCGACGCGCACAATTGGCTGTTCACGGCGCGCGGAATCCCGGTCGTCTACTACGGCTCGGAAACCGGCTTCATGCGCGGACGGCCCGAACATGCCGGCAACCGCAACTACTTCGGGCAAGCGCGCGTCGACGCGGCGCCGCAAAGCCCGATCTACCCCCCGTTGAAGCGCATCGCCAACCTGCGGCGCGACTCGATCGCCTTGCAACGCGGCCTGCAGCTCGACGTGAAGCTCGCCGGCGATGTCGCGATCTTCTACCGCGTCTACGAGAACGCCGGGCAGGCGCAGACGGCGCTCGTCCTGCTCAACAAAGGCGACGCGAAGCGAGCGCTCGAAGTAAGCGACTATCTCGAGCCCGGCACCTGGCGCGACGGTTTCGACGGCTCGACCATCGAGGCCGGCGAGCGCCTCGCGGCGACGGTGCCCGCGCATAGTGTAAAAGTGTACTTCTACGACGCCCCGCTCGCGCGCGCCGACACGCGCGCGCGCCTGCGCGAGCTCATGGCGCGCAAGAGCGCGGAGCGGCGCTGAGCGTCAGCGCTTGAGCACGACGTCCCGCGCGCCGGCCGGCAGGTCGACGTGCAGGCGCCGCGTCGCGGCATCGTAGCGGAAGCCCGCGACGGACTTGCCGTCGACGCGCACGCTCGCGGGTGCGGCATCGAGGCCGAGCACTTCGACGGCGCCGATCTCCGGAAATCCCCGCGACGGCGGCGCATCGATGTGCAAGGCGTCGCCGTGCAGCGCGATCCGGATCGTGCGCGAAGCCCCGTGCCGGTAGGCATAGCCGTCGCCGGCGTCCTCGTAGATATGGCCGCCGCCATCGGCACCGAGCGCCACGGCGAGGATCAGCGGCGTATGCGCGAGTTCGCCCGAATATTGCACGACGGGCGCCGTCGGCAGCGCCGCGCCCGCGCGCACGAACAGCGGCAGGCGCTCGAGCGGCGCATCCACGTCGACGCGCGTGCCGCCCTCGTGTCGCGTGCCGTCCCACCAGTCGAACCAGGCCGAACCTCGCGGAAAGTATACTTTGCGTTTGACGTCGCCCGCCCGCACGACCGGCGCCGCGAGCAGTGCGTCGCCGAGCATGAACTCGTCCTCGACGAGGTAGGTCTCGACGTCGTCGACGTGGTCGAACCACAACGGCCGCAGCGGCGGTTCGCCGCCGGTTTCCTCGTCGGCGAACAACGTGTAGAGATACGGCAGAACGCGATAGCGCAGCTCGATCGCCGCGCGGTTCATGCGTTCGTGCGCGTCGCCGTAGGACCAGGGCTCGCGGTCTGGCGTGTTGATTTCGGCGTGGGTGCGGAAGAACGGCGTCAGCGCCGCGGCTTGCAGCCAGCGCGTATACAAATCCGCCGTCGGCGCGCCGGCGAAACCGCCGACGTCGGCGCCGACGAACGGCACGCCGGAGATCGACAGGTTCGTGAGCATCGGGATCGACAGCGCCAAGTGCGTCCACGACGCCACGTTGTCGCCCGTCCACACGGCCGAATAGCGCTGCACGCCCGCAAAACCCGCACGGGTGAGCACGAAGGGCCGGCGCTCGGGGCTGAGCTTCGCGAGTCCTTCGAACGTCGCGCGCGCCATCTGCATGCCGAAGACATTGTGATAGCGCGCATGCGTCCCGGGCGCGCCGTCGCCGTCGTGCACGGCGTCGAGCGGAAACGTCTTGGCCGGATCGTGGACCAGAATCGGCCGCCCGCTGTTCGGCGGCGGGAACGTCGCCGGCTCGTTCATGTCGTTCCAGAACCCGTCGACGCCCTGCTGGACGAAACCCGCATACAGCGAGCCGAACCACTCGCGCGCCTTGGGCGAGGTGAAATCCGGGAACGCGCAGGTGCCGGGCCACACGGTCGCGTGCAGCTCGTCGCCCAGCGCCGTCCGCACGAACACGCCGCGCTCGCGACCGGCGCGGTAGAGCGCGAAATCGGGATCGACCTTGATGCCGGGATCGACGATCGTGACGGCGTGAAAGTGCTCGTCGTGGAGCGCGTGCAGCATCGCGTCGGGTTGCGGGAACGTCTGCGGCGACCACGTGAAGATGCGAAAGCCGTCCATGTAATCGATGTCGAGATAGATCACGTCGGCCGGGATGTGCTTCTCGCGGAACGTTCGCGCGACCTCGAGCACGCGTGCCTGCGGCGTGTACGAATAGCGCGATTGCTGATAGCCGAGCGCCCATAGCGGCGGCAGCGGGCCGCGGCCGGTCAGCGCCGTATACTCCGCGAGCACGGCGGCAGGGCTGCGCGTGCGGCCGCCCGTGAACACGTAGTAGTCGAGCTCGCTGCCGTTCGCGCCGAACGTATAGCGCGACATGTCGGTCTTGCCCATGTCGAAATAGCTGCGGTACGTGTTGTCGAAGAACACGCCGTAGCTCTTTCCGCCGCGCACGGCGATGAAGAACGGGATGGTCTGGTAGATGGGATCCGTGCCGGGCAAGTACGCGGGCGTGTCGGAATCCCACATCGTCATGTACTGCTGGTGACGCGACATCGGCAGCGCTTTTTCGCCGAAGCCGTAGTAAAGCTCGACCGGGTCGCGGCGCTTGGATACTTCGATTTGGCCGGCGTCGCGATCGAAGGCCATGGGCCGCGCCGGATCATCGTCGACGACGAGCGCGCCGTCGGCGTCGTAGACCGCGATGCCGACGTTCGGTCGCGTGCGCACGACGACACGTACCCCTTCGCTCGCGACGACGACGTCGGCCGCGCCCGCACCACCTTCGACGTGCAGCGGAATGCGTGGCACCGTGCCCGGAATGGCGTAGGAATGATCCGGCGCGAGAGCCCCCGTCGGCGCCATGTGCACGCGTACGACGCCGGCTGCCGGAAACGACAGCTGCACTTTCGCGCCGCTCGCCGTATCGAGCAATACCGCGTCGGCGTCCGTTTCGACCTTCTCGATCGAACCGAGGCTCTGCCATGCCGCCGACGCGTAAAACGGCATTGCGCAAAGCAGCCAACCGAACCGGCCGATTTTCCTTGCGCGCGCAGCACCCATTCCGTGACTCCTTTCCATATCGCTCTGCCTCGACACGAGATTGACGGCCGATGCAGCCTAGCGAAGCGCCGCCGAATTCGTATGCAGAATCCCTATGAATACGTATGCGGAAAATTGTTTCGCCCCATACCAGGGACTACGCTAAGACCACGTTAAGGCGACCCAGACCGCCGACGCGTTGCTTCGCCAAATAGCGCCTCTGGCGCACACGACATAAGAACTCAACCCGGGAGGGGGAACATGAAATTCAAACCGAATTTGCTCGCTGTTGCCGTCGCGTCCGTCCTCGTCGGCGGTTTTTGCACATCCCGGGCCGCACGTGCGGAAGACGGCGGCGCCGTCGCGAAAACCGCGCCCGCCCAGCCCGACGGCACGCCCGGCAACACCGCCACGCCGAACGGCGAAGACATCGCATCCGCGGCCAAGCCCGGCGACCAGAGCACGATCAATCTCGGCGAGATCACCGTGACCGGCGTGCGCGCCGGCATCGAGGAAGCCATTTCGGTCAAGAAGAACTCCAACGAAATCGTCGAGGCGATTTCAGCGGAGGACATCGGTAAATTGCCCGACAATTCGATCGCGGACTCGCTCGCGCGCCTGCCCGGAATTACCGCGCAACGCGTGAACGGCGTCGAATCGCTGGTCAGCATCCGCGGCTTTTCGGGCGATTTCAACGGCACGCTGCTCAACGGCCGCGAACAAGTGTCGACGGGCGACAATCGCGCCGTCGATTTCAGCCAATATCCGTCCGAGCTGTTGAGCGGCCTCGTCGTCTATAAGACGCCCGAAGCTTCGCTCGTCGGCCAGGGCATCTCAGGCACGATCGATCTGCAGACCGTGCGCCCGCTCGACTTCGACCATCGCGTTGTGCAAGTCGGCGCGCGCGGCGAATCGACCTCGAACGGCAGCCTCAATCAGGATACGGATTCCAAAGGCTATCGCGTCAACGCCTCGTACATCGATCAGTTCGCCGATCACACGTTCGGCATCGCCGTAGCGGTGGCGCGCCTCTATTCGCCTGTGCAGGACGAGCGCTGGGAAGCCTACGGCTACACGACCACATCGGCGACCGGCAGCGCGCAGGCGCTCGGCGGCGGCAAGGCCTACGCGGATTCGGTCGAAGGCACGCGCGACGCGATCATGAGCACGCTGCAATGGCAGCCGAACGCGCAATACGCGAGCACGCTCGACCTCTACTATTCCAAATTCGACCAGGACACGACGTTCCGCGGCTTCGAGGCCTGCACCGCGTTTTGCGGCTCGGCGATCGCGAACCCGGTCATCACGGGCAACGTGGTCACGGGCGGCGTGTTCCAGAACGTCGGCCCGGTGCTGCGCGACGAACTCGATACGCACAACGACAAGATCTACTCCTACGGCTGGAACAACAAATTCCATTTCGCCGACCACTGGACGGCGACGGCGGATTTGAGTTACGGCAAGGCCGACAGCAGCCAATCGTTCCTCGAGGAATACGCGGGCTATGTCGGCGTCAAGGACAATTTCGCCTTCAGCTTCAATCCGAGCACGGGACTGCCTCACCTGAGCCCAGGGCTGACCTACAGCGATCCGAACGTCATCAAGCTGACCGATCCCGGAGGCTGGGGCCAGGACGGCTATCTCAAATTCCCGAAGACGACCGACAAGCTCAAGGCCGTGCGCTTCGATCTCGCTCGCGACATCAACAGCTGGGTCAGCAAGGTCGACGTCGGCATCAACTACAACGAGCGTACGAAAACGCGCAACTCCGACGAATGGTTCCTCGATCTGCCGGGCGGCGACAACCTGCCGAACGGCACGAAGAATTCAGCCGCGATCCCGAGCAACTGCCTCGTGGGCCCGACCTATCTCGGCTACGTGGGCTTCCCGAGCACGGTCGCGTGGGATTTGAATTGCGTGCTGCCGCTCTATCAGCAGATTCCGAACTACAACGGCGATATCACGGCCAAGGATTGGAAGGTCCGCGAGAAGGTCGGCACGGGCTACGTCAAGGCCGATATCGACACCGACATCGCCGGCATGCCGCTGCGCGGCAACGTCGGCGGTCAGTACATCCACACCGACCAAAGCTCCGATGCCTTCGCGACGCTCGGTCAAGCGACGACGCACGGCGGCATCAGCTACAAGAATTTCCTGCCGAGCATGAACCTCGTGTTGACGCTTCCCGACGACGAAGCGCTGCGTTTCGGCGCCGGCAAGGAAATGGCGCGCCCGCGCCTCGACGAGGAGAGGGCCAGCATCGAACCCAGCGTTTCCGTGCCGCCGCCGAACGGAGCCACGGGCACGACCTGCGCGCCGACCGGCGTGACATGCCTGTGGACGGCCAAAGGCGGCAACCCCGAGCTCAAACCGTTCATCGCCGACGCGTACGATCTCTCGTGGGAGAAATATTGGGACACGAAGGCGTACGTGCAGGTCGACTACTGGTTCAAGGAGTTGAAGACCTACATCTACAATCAAACTTTCGTCTACGATTTCACGGGTATTCCGAATCCGAGCAATTTGACGCCTGCGTCGAATCTGGGTCTGTTCACGCGTCCCGCCAACGGCACCGGCGGCTTCATGCGCGGCTACGAACTCGTCGCCTCGATGCCGTTCGACATCCTGTGGTCGCCGCTCGACGGCTTCGGCGTCCAGGCGAGCTACGCGGTCAGCGACAGCTCGATCAACCCGAACGGCCCCGGCACGTCGCCCTCCCCGTTCCCGGGCTTGTCGAAGTACGTATCGCAAGCGACGTTCTACTACGAGAAGATGGGTTTCTCTGCGCGTGTCGCGGCGACGCACCGCTCCGATTTCCTCGGCGAGATCCAGGCCTTCGGCGCCGACCAATCGTTCGTCAACATTCGCGCCGAAACCGTCACCGACCTGCAGTTGAGCTACGAGATCCAGGAAGGCTCGTTCAAGGGCGTGTACTTCATCTTCCAGATCAACAATCTGTTCAACGAACCCTACCGCCAGTTCAACGGCGTGCACACGCAGCCCGAGCAGTACACGGTATACGGTCGCCAGACCTTGCTCGGGATCAACTACAAGTTCTGACCGATCCTTCCGGGAAACACCCCGAGTCTCCCCGCTGGATGCACTCCAGCGGGTTTTTTTTGCCCGCGGCCGACGCCGCGGAGCGACGCTCAAACGGCACGCCGCCGGCTCGTGAAGAAGCCGTTCAACGTGAGCCGGCCGGCGCGCGGATCGGCGCTGAGCTTGTGCGGCGCGCCGATATCGCCCGAGTGCAGGATGCCGCCGTCGTAGAAGATGAGGCGGTTCCAGGCCGCGGGCACGCTGCCGATGCAGCGGAAGTAGGCGTTCGAACCGCACATGTAGCCGCGCTCAATTGTATACTTCTGCGCAAATGCCGCCGCGTCGAGCGTCGTCGAATCGTGCAGCAGCCGCGCGGCTTCCTGCGGGGGCAACAGCGGTTCGTAGAAACTGGTGCCGCCGAGCGAAGAATCGCGGAAAAGATACAGCACCGATGCCTGTATCGAGCGTTCCGGCGGCACGTATGCGCTGTCGCGGTGGCAGATCCATTGGCCCGGCTTGAGCGCCTCGGGCGCGAGCGTGACGATCGAGAGCCGGCAGTGCAGATCCACGATGCGGCGGGAATCGAACAAGCGTCGTACGTGCTGCGCAAAGAAATCGCCGAGCGCAGCGCCGACCTCGGCGGGCGGGATCAGATACGTGCCTGGATAGTAGTTGAAATCGACGTTGCGGAACTCGTGGGCTTGCGCGGCGGCGAAGTCGGCGAGACGCTCGGGCTCGCACAACGCATCGTCGATCACATAGCAAGCATGAGCGTCTCCAAGCGCCACGCGCTCGATGCGCGGTTTCGACGTGAATCGGACGAGCGGCGCCATGCGTCACCTGTCGCCGAACAGCCATTCCACAGCGCGCGGAAACTCGGCACGCCAGGCGGCCTCGTTGTGCTGCGCCTCGGGCGCGACGCGGACCGCGATGTTGCGCTCCGGCACGCCGCCCGTTCGGACGAGCGCGACGGCCCGCCGCATGTCGTCGACCATGTGCTCGTCCTCGCGGCCGCCGGCATAAAAGTATACTTTTGCATCTTGCGGCAGCGGATGCTTTGCGATGTAGGCGAACACCGGCGGCGCGAACCAGTACGCGGGCGAGAAGATGCCGGCCTTGCCGAAGACCTGCGGATATTCGGCGATCGCGTAATGGGAAATGAGCCCGCCCAGCGAGCTGCCCATGATGGCGGTATCCGCGCGGCCGGGCTTCGTGCGGTAGTGCGCATCGATATAGGGTTTGACGACCTCGACGATGAACGCGACATACTCGCGGCCCTCCGCTTTGCCGTATTTTTCCGTGCTCCACGCCGTGAGCTCGGTGACGCGCCGTTCGGCACCGTTGTCGATGCCGACGACGATGAGTTCCAGGCCGCGCGACGTCGCCAGTGCGTTGAGCGTTTCGTCGACCTGCCATTCGCCGGCAAACGCGGTCGACGCGTCGAACAGGTTCTGGCCATCGTGCATGTAGAGCACGGGATAGCGCTTGCGCGAAGTCTCATATCCAGGCGGCAGGTAGATGCGCACGGTGCGCTGCCGACCGAGGCCGGGCATGGTCATGGGCGCGAGGACGTGGACGTTCGGCTGCGCGGTGCTTGCCGGTTTTGCCTCTTGCGCCGCGGCGTCCGCCGCGATCGAGATCAGCAGAAAAATCAACAGAGCACGCACCGTCTCACTCCCGTACGAGGACCGTGCCGAAACGCGCGGGTATCTCGAGCGTCAGCGATGTGCCTCGCGCGCCGACGCGTGCTCCCGTCAATGCGTCGACGAGGCTTGCATCGCGGAGCGGCGCCGGCACGTCGATCGTCACGTCGTGCGTGCTCGCATCGTTGTTGAACGCCGTCACGGCCCACGCGTCGCCATCGCGCCGGATCAGGACGATGAGATGCTCGTCGAGATAGGCCGGCGCCTCGAGGCTGCCATGGCGCAACACCGAATACCGTTTGCGCATGGAAATCATTTTCTTGTAGTCGGCGAGCAGCGCGAGATCGGGCTTGCCGCCGCGATCGGCCCAGGGATAGGTCGCACGATCGAACGGATCTCCGCCGCCCGTGACGCCGACCTCGTCGCCGTAGAACACCGCCGGCGCGCCCGGAAACGTCATTTGGAACAAAGCGGCCAAACGCAGGCGCTGTTTTGCGAGCGCGATCCTCGCCGGTGCGTCGTGCGCGTCGCGATAGCCGAAATCGTAGAGCGCCCGCTCGGAATCGTGCGTCGACAAGAGGTTCATAAGCGCATAGAACGCCTGCGGCGGGTAGTCCTCGCGCATGAGCTCGATCGCGCGGTAGGCGACGCGCGCATCGACGCCGTTCGCGTAATCCTGCACGGCGTTGCGGAACACGTAGTTCATCGTCGAATCGAATTCGTCGCCGAGGAAGAA
>DASRGX010000010.1:0-17084 GCA_035650835.1 Rudaea sp.
CGAGATCGAAGACCACTACAAGATCACGCTGCCGGACCGCGATCCGAACTTCGACACCGAATCGGTGCGCGGCCTCGTCGAAGCCGTCGACCGGCTGCTCGCCGAGAAAGCCTCCGCCCCGCCCGCCGCCTGAGCGCTCGCCCGGAAGCCGCATAGAACATGCGCCGCGTAGCGATCACGGGCATGGGCGCGATCTGCGCCCTCGGACACGATGCCGCGTCCACCTGGCAGGCCATGCGCGAAGGACGTTCGGGCATCGGCCCGATCGCGAACATCCCGACCGATCTCACGAACGTCAAGATCGCGGCCGAAGTGCGCGACTACGATCCGGCGCAGCATTTCGATCCGAAGCGCCTCGTGCTCTACGACCGCGTCTCGCAGTTCGCGCTGATCGCCGCGCGCGAGGCCGTGCGGCAGTCGGGCGTCGATTTCCGCGCGGAAGGCCGCGGCGAGCGCACCGCATGCATCGTCGGCACGGGCATCGGCGGCGAGAACACGCACAACGAGCAGGCGCGGCGCTTCTACGCCGAGAACAACCCGCGCGTGCATCCGCTCACGATCGTGCGCCTGATGGCCAATGCGCCGGCGAGCCAGATCACGATGGAATACGGACTCATGGGTCCGGCGTTCGCGGTGGTCAGCGCGTGCGCCTCGTCGAACCACGCCATGGCGCAGGCCTTCGACATGGTGCGAAGTGGAAAAGTGGATTTCGCCGTGACCGGCGGCGCGGAAGCCTGCATCACGGTGCCGACCGTCAAGGCGTGGGAAGCCGTGCGCGTCACGGCGGACGACACCTGCCGGCCGTTCTGCAAGCAGCGCCGCGGCATGGTGCTCGGCGAAGGCGCGGGCATCTTCGTGCTCGAAGAATACGAGCACGCGCGCCGGCGCGGCGCGACGATCCTCGCCGAGTTCGCGGGCGCCGGCATGTCGGCCGACGCCGGCGACATCGTGCTGCCCTCGGAGGCCGGCGCGGCCAAGGCACTGATCGGCGCGCTCGCCGATGCCGGGCTCGATGCCGGCGACGTCGGCTACATCAACGCGCACGGCACCGGCACGCCGGCGAACGATCCGACCGAATCGAAAGCGATCCGCCGCGTGTTCGGCGCGCATGCCGACGCGCTCGCCGTGTCCTCGACCAAGTCCGTGCACGGCCACGTGCTCGGCGGCGCCGGCGCGATCGAACTCGTCGCGGTGATCGGCGCGCTGCGCGAAGGCGTACTGCCGCCGACCGCGAATTTTCTCGATCCCGACCCGGAGTGCGATCTCGACTACGTGCCGAACGTCGCGCGCGAAAAGCGCGTCGCTGCGGCGCTGTCGAATTCGTTCGCGTTCGGCGGGCTCAACGCGGTCGTCGCGCTCAAGCGCGTCTGATCCGAAGCGCCGCAACGGGCGCGACACAGGCATAATTGCCGCCCGACCCTGGCGACCGCGCCGAGCATGCCTTCGTTCCGCTATTTGCAGTTGGACGTCTTTCCGGCCAAACCCGGCGGCGGCAATCCGCTCGGCGTGGTCGTCGATGCGCGCGGTCTCGACAGCGCAGGCATGCAGCGCATCGCGGCGTGGACGAACCTCGTGGAAACGACGTTCCTGCTGCCGGCCGAAGACGCCGCGGCCGACTACCAATTGCGCATTTTCACCCCGACGGCCGAAATACCGTTCGCCGGACATCCGACCGTCGGCAGCGCGCACACGGCGCTCGACACCGGCATGGCGCGAGCGCGCGGCGGGCGCCTGGTGCAGCAGTGCAAGGCCGGATTGCTGCCGATCGACGTCGCGCAGCACGACGGCGCGCGGCTGATCAGCGTGCAAGCGCCGGCGGCGCGCATCGTGCGCGAAGGCGCCGAGGACACCGGCGCGCTGCGCGCGGCGCTGGGGCTGCGCGATTTCGGCGCGCTGCCGCCCGCACTCGTGGAAGGCGGCCGGCGCTGGTGGGTCGCCGAGCTCGCCGACGAGGAGTCGATCCGCACCCTGCTGCCGAACCACGGTGCGATCAAGGCGCTCGCGCGCACCGATGCATGTCTCGGCTTGTGCGTATTCGCGCGCTCCGCGAATCCCGAGTACGAACTCGTCGTACGCGCGTTCCCCGCCGGCGCTGGTATCGTCGAGGACCCCGCCTCCGGCGCGGCGAACGGCCTCATCGCTGCGTACATCGCGCAACGCGAGCCCGCGGGCGCGCTCGCGCGCGGCTATCGCGTGAGCCAGGGCCGCGAGATGGGACACGACGCGGCGCTCGCGATCCGCATCGACGCCGACGGCACGGTGTGGGTCGGCGGGCGCACGCATACCGTGATCGACGGCACCCTGACCTGGCCGGCAGGGTGAGCGCACCGAGCATCGATCAGGGCCGCAGTCCGCGCGCGAGCACTCCGACCAGCGCTCCGCCGGGGTCCTGGCTTTGCTCCCAGTACATCATTCCGCCGAGGTGGTGCGCTCTCACGTACGCGGCCTTGAGCGCCAGCGATTGCGGATCGTCGTAGCTGACGAACGTGCGCGTCTGCGCATTCCAGAGGTACGGCTCGTGTGCGGTATCGTCCCAGTGACGCACGTAGCCGTTCTTGTCGATCAGATCGGCCAGCTGCGGCCACGTGAATTCGCCCGCGTACTTGCCGTAGGGCTGATCGAGCCCGTCGTTGCGCGGCGCCACGTCGGCGAACGCGCGGCCGTAGAACGGCACGCCGACCACGAGCTTGTCGGCCGGCACGCCCGCGGCGAGAAATTGCGCCACGGCATGTTCGACGCTGCGCTCGCCCTCGGCCGAGGTCGCCGACCGCGCCAGGGCGGAGTGATGGCCCGTGGTCTTCGTCAGACTGTTATGGAAGTCGTAGGTCATCAAGTTGATCCAATCCAGATACGCGTGGATGCGATCGAGCTCGATGTGCGCGACGAATTCGCTGTCGGCGAGCGCTGCGGTGATCAGGTACGGCCTGCTGCGGCCGCGCTCGCGCGCGAGCGCATCGAAGCGCGTGCGGAGGGCCGCGAGCAGCAGAGTGAAATCGCGCCTGTCCTCGTCGCGATGTCGGATGCCCGGGCCGGGCAGCCCCGGATATTCCCAATCGATGTCGATGCCGTCGAGGTCTTCGCGCCCGAGCGCATCGGCGGCGCTGTCGGCGAACGCCAGGCGCGAGGCGGGCGTCGCCGCGGCGTCGGAGAAACCGTCCGCACCCCACCCGCCGACGGACAACACGATCTGCAGGCGCGGATTGCGCGACTTCAAGGCACGCATGCCGGCGAGGAAGCGCTGCGTGCCGGTCTGGTCCAGAGCCACGCGGCCGCGCGCATCGATGTGCGCGAACGCGAAGTTGAGCGCGCTGAGTTCTTCAGCCGGAATCGGCG
Organism: Rudaea sp.; assembly: GCA_035650835.1. Lineage (GTDB taxonomy): Bacteria > Pseudomonadota > Gammaproteobacteria > Xanthomonadales > Rhodanobacteraceae > Rudaea. The sequence continues at coordinate 3,334 of DASRGX010000010.1, forward strand.
GAAGCGTCTCGGCTCCGACGACGTACCCGACGAGGCGGTACGTCGGCGTCGCGGCGCGTAGTTGCATCGTCGCGCACGCTGCGAGCGCGAGCGCGCAAGCCAGCGTGCCGACGATGCGCCGCATCAGGCGCTGCGCGCGAGCGAGGCCGCCACTTGCTTTGCCGCTTCGAGCGTCGCCGCGACATCGGCGTGCGTGTGCGCCGTGGAGACGAACAGATTTTCGTACGCGCCCGGATGGAACAGCACGCCGCGCGCGAGCATTCCTTCCCACCAGTGGCGGAACATCTTCTGGTCGGCATGCCGCTCGGCATCGCGATAATTATGGATTTCGCGCTGCGCGAACCACACCTGCATGAGCGGACCGACGCCGACCACATAGGCCGGCAAACCGGCGTCGCGCAGCACCTTGCCGAGGCCGAGGCGCAACTCGTCCGACACCGCATCGAGCTTCTGGTAGAGGCCCGGAGTCGCGAGCTCGTCGAGGGCGGCGTTCGCCGCGGCCACGGCGATACCGTTCGCGGTGTAGGTACCGGCCATCGACACGGTGCCGTTCGCGACGAGCGCCATGATGTCGGCGCGCCCGCCCATCGCGGCGACCGGGAAACCGCCGCCGATGCCTTTCGCGAACACGGAAAGATCGGGCGTGATGCCGAGGCGCCCCTGCGCTCCCGCCAAGCCCAAGCGGAACCCTGTGATGACTTCGTCGAAGATCAGCACGATGCCGTGCTCGCGCGTGAGCTCGCGCACGGCCTCGAGATACCCTGGCTTCGGCAGGATGCAGCCGGTGTTGCACATCACGGGTTCGGTCAGCACGGCGGCGATGTTGTCGCCTTCGCGCTTGATCGCGTCGGCGAGCGCATCGGCGTCGTTCCACGGCAGGATGATCAGGTTCTCTTCCACGCCCTTCGGCATGCCGGGGCCTTGCGGCACCGGCACGGGGCGGTCGTCGGGACCCGCTTTCTCGATCGACGGATGCTTGCTCCAATACACGCCGTCCGAAAAGCCGTGATACATGCCTTCGAAGCGGACGATCTTGCGCCGCCCCGTGTAGGCGCGCGCCAGACGCGTCGCGTAGAGCACCGCTTCCGTGCCCGTGTTGCACAGGCGCACTTGATCGACGCTCGGCACGGCCGCGATGATTTTCTCGGCGAGGCGCGCCTCGTCGGCCGTCGGCAACGCGAAGACCGTGCCGCGCTGCTCGATGAACTCGACGACGGCACGCGTCACGCGCGGCGGGCGATGGCCGAAGATCATCGGGCCGAGGCCCAGCAAATAGTCGATGTATTCGTTGCCGTCGACGTCGCGCAGGCGCGAGCCCTGGCCGCTTTCCACGAACAGCGGGTACGGCGTCCATCCGGACCACGTCGCGCGCGCCGTGCTGTTGACGCCGCCCGGGATGACCCGGCATGCGGCTTCGAACAGATCGGCGCTGCGCCCCGCGCGCCCGCCGGTCAGGAGCTGAGTCTCGATTGCAGTCATGGCGATACCTTCAACGTTCGATAATTCGTATGCGTCGCGCATTGCCGCGCGACGGCGGCGCGTCGGGCGAGATCTTGTCGCGCTCGACTCCGGGCCGATCCGTTCAAGCCGACGCCGCGTTCGGCAACGCATGCGCCGCACGCGGCGCCGCGACGAGCTTGCCCGACAACAAGGCCGGCATCAGCTTGAGCACGTCCGCGAAGTCCCGGATCGGCGCGTGCGGAATGTTCTTGGCGATGCAATGCGCGATCAGCTTGCCTTTGGCGAAGACGAAATCCGCGGCTTCGGCCACGCAGAAATCCGAGGCGCCATCGCCGATCAGCAGCACCTTCGCGCGCTTGGCGGCCTGCACGCCGGCGGCCCGCGCGCACTTGCAGGTGCCGCTCGAGACGCGGCAGGTCGCGCTCGCGTGCGGGAATTTGAGCTGCCACTCGCGCGCTGACACCGGCTGCAAATGGTTCGAGACGACGGGCAACGAATCGAGTCCGTAGCGGCGCAGGATCGTGTGGATCGCGTAGTCGAGCCCGTCGCTCAAGATCTCGATCGGCATGCCGCTCGCCTGCGCGAACTCGACGAATTCGGGAAATGCCTCGTCGATCTCGCGCCCGGCGAGGTGAGCGTCGAGCTCGTCGCGATCCATGTCGAGCAGGGCGACCTGGCCGGCCATGCAGTCGTGCGAGCCGATCTTGCCGGCGCGCCAGTCGGCCTCGAGCGCTTCCCAACCCGGACGCCCGAAACGCTCGAGCAGCGTGTCGGTGGTGTCGTCGACGGCGACCGTGCCGTCGAAATCGCAGAGAATCGTCCAGTCGGACACGGGAATACCTGTTGGGCTCGGAGGGCAGGAAACCGTACAGTATAACGATCGAGGCCTGCCCTGCCAATTACAAGCGGGCGCTGCGCCCGGGCACGTGGAAGCCGCGCGATCATTATTCGTGCGCGGACATTAAATAAACCTTCACCGCGACCGCTCACCGCCCACACGCCGATTTGAGGCAGTCTTAACCCGTCGGCAGGCGTTTTCGGGCAAAATACACGGCATCAGACTGCGTCCCGACCTATGTCCAAGCGATCCGCATTTTTCCAGTACACGCCCTGGGATCTGATCCCCACGCTCATGGGGCTCGGCCATCTCGCCTTCGTCGCCACGCTTTTCTTCGGCTTCCACGCGATGCCATGGGCCGTGTGGATTCCGCTCGCCTGCGTGTACTCGATCAGCATCTCGTGGAGCATCAACTCGACGAGCCACAACTTCATCCACAACCCGTTCTTCCGCTCGCCGGTGCTGAACCGCATCTACAGCGTGATCCTGTCGCTCACCGACGGCTTCTCGCAGGAGTTCTACCATCACGTGCACCTGCGCCACCACGTCGGCAATATGGACCGCATCGGCGCGAATGGCACGACGATCGATCCGCTCTCGATCTACCGCCACGGCAAGGACGGCAAGCCCGAGAGCCCGTGGACATATACGTTCTACAGCTATTTCCGCGACGACATCGGCGAGGTGTACACGCGCGTCAAGGAAAAATTCCCGGACAAAGCGCGCTGGATCTGGCGCGAGATCTTCATCGTCGTCGGCATTTATCTCGCCTGCCTCGTCTACGACTGGCGCGCGTTCCTCGTGCTGGTGCCGTTCTATTACATCGGCCATTCGCTGTCGTCGCTGAACGGATATTACGAGCACTTCAAGGGCAACCCGGACGAACCCATCGCCTGGGGCGTGAGCACCTACAACAAGCTCTATAACTGGACGTGGCTCTACAACGGCTTCCACGCCGAACATCATTATCGTCCGAAGGTGCACTGGACGAAGATGGTGGAGCTGCGCGATTCGATCCTCGCCGAGCAGCGCGCCGCTGGCGTGCACGTGATGCCGTTCTGCCACGGGCTCGGATTTCTCGATCGCCAGCCGCCGCGGTATCTCGCGGTCCGGGCCGAGCACGGCGCCTGAGGCCGACGATCCGACCGCATCGTTCCGCGGTCGGCGCCATCTCAGGCGCGTAAAAGTTCCAGGAACTGCTCGCCGTAGCGCGCCAGCTTGGCGGCGCCGACACCGCCGATTGCGGCGAGTTCGTCGACGGTCTTCGGCTGCTCGCGCAGCATCTCGAGTAAGGTCGCGTCGTGGAAAATCACGTAGGCCGGGACGCCCTGCTGGCGTGCGAGCCGCGCCCGGAGATCGCGCAGGCTTTGCCATAGCGCCGTCTCGTGCGGCGCGATGTCCGAACCGCGCTCGCTGCGTGCGGCGCGCTTGGCGCGGCGCGCCAGGCGGCGTTCGTCGCGATCGCCGACACGGCGCAGCAGCACGCGCGTTTCGCCGCGCAGCACCGGGCGGCTCGCCGCGGTGACGCGCAGCACACCGTAGCCCTCCTCGTCGGTGGCGAGATACCCCGCTGCGACGAGCTGGCGGAACACGCCTCGCCATTGACGTTCGTCGAGATCGGCGCCGACGCCGAAGACGCTCAACGCGTCGTGACCGAGCGAGCGGGCGCGCTCGTCGTCGGCGCCGCGCAGCACCGCGACGAGATGCCCGACGCCGTAGCGCTGGCCGGTACGCAACACGCACGAGAGCGCCTTCTGCGCGGCGACCGTGCCGTCCCAGGTTTGCGGCGGATCGAGGCAATTGTCGCAATTTCCACAATTTGCCTCGAGCTCCTGACCGAAGTAGGCGAGCAGGCGCCGCCGCCGGCAGCCCGTGATCTCGGCGTACCCGAGCAAGGCGTCGAGCTTGGCGCGCTCGACGCGCTTGCGCTCCGCGCCGGATTCGGACTGGGCGATGAATTGCGCGAGTGCGACGACGTCGCCGAGGCCGTAGCACATCCACGCCTCGGCCGGCAGACCGTCGCGGCCGGCGCGGCCCGTCTCCTGGTAATACCCTTCGAGGCTCTTCGGCAGATCGAGGTGCGCGACGAAGCGCACGTCGGGTTTGTCGATGCCCATGCCGAAGGCGATCGTCGCACAGATAACGACGCCGTCCTCGGCGAGGAAGCGGCGCTGATTCGCCGCGCGCGCCGCGGGGTCCATGCCCGCGTGGTAGGCGAGCGCATCGACGCCGTGCTCGACGAGCCACGCCGCCGTCTGCTCGGTCTTGCGCCGCGACAGGCAGTAGACGATGCCGGATTCGCCGCGGTGCGCGGCGAGAAAATCGATCAACTGGCGCTTCGCGTTTTCCTTTTCGACCACGCCGTAGCGGATGTTCGGCCGGTCGAAACTCGCGACGAACGCGCGCGCCGACGCGAGTCCGAGCCGCTCGACGATCTCGCGGCGCGTCGGCACGTCGGCGGTGGCGGTCAATGCGATGCGCGGCACGTCCGGGAAGCGCTCGTGCAATATCGCGAGCTGCCGGTACTCGGGGCGGAAATCATGACCCCACTGGGAAACGCAATGCGCCTCGTCGATCGCGAACAGGGCGAGCGGCGTACGCGCCAGGAGCTCGAGGCAGCGCTCGGTGAGCAGGCGTTCGGGCGCGACATAGAGCAGCTTCAGCGCTCCGGACGCGAAGCGCCGCTCGACCTCGCGCTGGGTCGCCGCATCGAGACTCGAGTTCAGGAACTCGGCGGCGACGCCGAACTGGCGCAAGGCTTCGACCTGATCCTGCATGAGCGCGATGAGCGGCGACACGACGATCGCAGTACCCGCGCGCATGAGCGCCGGCAGCTGGTAGCACAGCGACTTGCCGCCGCCCGTCGGCATGAGCACGAGCGCGTCGCCGCCCGCCGCGACGTGCTCGATGATCGCCTGCTGGTCGCCGCGGAAGCCGGTGTAGCCGAAAACGTGCTGGAGAAGATGCAAAGCGGATTGCATGTCGCGATGCTAACAGAGGGTGCCCGCACTCACGTGCGAAATCGCCGCGCCGGAGGTGAGGCGTCCCGTAGTGGATATGTCGGGGAATTCTGCTAGGCTTCGTGCGCTTCTTGTCGCTGGCGTCCTGCCGGCCGGCGCTAAGGTGATCCGATTCGCGGCCGAAAACCGAGTTGATCCCGAGTAATTCCTGCGACGGAGTCCCCATGCTCGCCCGCTTCGCCATCGCTACCGCATCGTTCTTCGCCGCATGTGCCTGCGCGGGTGCAAGCCCCGTTTCGTCAGCTGCGATCGGCAACTTGCAGCAGCTCGGCAGCGATGTCCGCACAGCCGTCGACCATGCAGAATCCGGTCATGCGCCGCCCGCCGCGGATATCGCCGCGCTGCGCCGCCGGCTCGACGCGATGCGTGCGACCGCCGCGGGCGATGCCGCGTTCCAGCAAAAGCTCGGCGCAATCCGCCTGTTGTTCGCGGAACTCCAGGCCTCGGCCGGGCACGCGGGAAGCACCGTTGCGAGCGTGCCGCGCAGGGCGTTCGATCGCGAAATCGTCACGGCGCGCCATGGCGGCAGCTGCGCGGCAGCACTGGGGCTTTCGACAACCCTGCCCGTATCGCTCACGCTCGCCGAACCGGGCCGCGGCCGCAGCGAGGCGTGGCTGCGCTTCGAGGCCCCGACCGCAGGCCGCTATCGCATGAGCACGCGTTCCGCGGGCGCCGATCCGAAGATCGAGATCTTCGACGGCTGCACGAAGACGTCGCCGCTTGCGGCGAACGACGACACGCTCGGCCTCGATGCGGCGGCGACGGTCGCCGTGGCCGCTCACGGCGCGGTGCTCGCGCATGTCGTGAATACGGGTCCGGCGGGCAGCGTGCAAATCGGAGTGAACGTAACACCGGCGACAATCTCGGGATCCGTGAAGGACGCAGCCACGGGGCTGCCGATCACCGATGCCCAGATACTGGCGTGCGGCGGTTTTGGATACTGCGGGAATTCCGCCTCGGTCGACCAGACTGGGAGCTATTCGCTCTCGACCAATGCCGGCACTTACTACGTCTTCGCTGTGGCAAACGGCTATGTAGCTGAGGTCTATCCGAACGCCGCGTGCCTGCCCGGGTCCTATGCGTACGACATAAGCCATTGTCCGGCCGAGCGGGCGCAGACAGTAGTGCTCACCGATGGCTCGACCCTGACCAACACCGATTTTTCGTTGTCCGTTGGACACAGCATCCGGGGAGACGTGCGCGGCGCCGCGAACCAACCGCTCAATTGGGCATGGGTCTGGATCTACGACGATGCTGGTAACGCGCTCACGGCGGGTTTCACCGACAGCGCCGGCCACTACGCGTTCTCGGTCTTGCCCGACGCTTCCTACAAGCTCGTGGCGAAGGCAGACGGATACACAGCGCAGATGTACTACCAGGTCAATTGCGGCAATTCCTGCAATCTAAGCCTCGCATCGCCAGCGACGGTCGCGGGCGCCGATATCGGCGGTGCTAATTTCGCGCTGACGCAGCAAGCAGCAGTTTTCGGCACGGTCACGGGCACCGGCGGAAAACCGCTGCAGAATTCCAACGTATCTGTCGTTGACGGCAACGGAACCGTCTACGCAAACGGGTGGACGGATCAGTACGGACACTATTCCGCGGGGCCGCTCAGTCCAGGCAACTATTACGTGTACGCTTCGAGCCAAGGATATTTCTCGCAAATACTCAACGGCATCGATTGCGGGCCGGACTGTCTGAAGAGCGGCGGAACGCCGACAGGAGTCACGATCGCGACACCGGCACAGCAGGTCGAGGCGGATTTCGCTCTCGATCCGCTGCCGCTGGTCACCGGCCACATCAGCGACCGCGTGAGCGGCCACCCGCTGGCCAATGTCACGATCGCGGTGAGCAATACACCTCCCGCGAATTTCGTAGAGATCGCCAATACGGTGTCCGATGTCAACGGCAACTACACGCTGGCAAGTGTCCCGGCAGGCACCTATTACGTGTGGGCTCTGAGCCCCGACCACATCGACGAGGTGTACCCCAACCTTCCGTGCGAAAACAGCGATACCTATTTTTTCTCCAGCACCCCGTGCAGCGTCGTCGGTGCAACGCTCCTTACGATCACGCCCGGCCAAGCTCCGGGCGCCTTCGATTTTTCCTTGAATCCTTCATCGAGCATCGGCGGTACCGCCCTCATCAGCGCTGGCGCGGGCTCAGACCTATCCGCGGGCGTCGCCGTGGCTGTCTACGACGACACCGGCACGTCGGTCGGTTCGGCGACACCGGACACCTCCGGCCACTATGTCGTAAACGATCTGCCGCCCGGAACGTACTTCGCTGCCGCTGTGAACGACTCGACCTATGTCGAACAAATCTGGCAGCAGATCGATTGCCCGGAGGATTGCGCTCCGACAACGGGCACGCCGATCGTGCTGTCACAAGGGAGCGAGGCCGAAGCCGATTTCACGGTGACCCGCCGCAATGCCGTCGTCGGCCGCGTCACCGACCCGACGGGAGCGCCGATTCCCGGAGCGCTCGTCGATCTGTTCGACACGGCCAATGGAATGTACTTCGCTTCGGGCGTGGCCGACGCGCAAGGCTACTACGTGGCGGCCGGCAATCTGGGCCACGACTATTTCCTCGGCACCGAAGCGGGCCCCGGCTACTACGACCAAGTGTATGCCGGCATTGCCTGTCCGCTCGGCGCCGCCTACTACGGCCTGTGTCCGCTCACGAACGCCACAGCTGTTCCGCTCAGCGCGTCGAGCATGCAACCGCACATCGTGAACTTCGTGCTGCAGTCGAACGACCCGATTTTCGCCAACGGCTTCGAATAAGCCGGCGACGAACCCGCGCCGCTTCCGCCCGGCGCGGGTTTTGGCTAATGTAGCGTCCAGCTTCCCGGCGGATCGCCCCATGTTGCGTGTTCTGCGTACGGTTGTCCTGTCGCTCGCTGCAGCGAGCCTCGGTGCCTGCGGCGCCCCTACCCACCCGATCAACCCTCCGAACGCGAGCATCCAACAGCTCGACGTGCTGCCCGACGGCAGCTGGAAGCTCGAGATCAGGCTCGAGAACTTCAGCGACAAAACCGTGCACTACGCTGCCTTCAAGGCGGCGCTGCGCGTCGGCGGCGTGGCCGCGGCGGACCTGTCGTTGAACCCGGACATGGACATCCCGGGCGAGAACGCCGACGTGGTCGAGACGACCATCGTGCCGAGCGCCGACGCGCGCAAGGCGTTCGCGGCCGACGTCAAGGAACCCGGCGGCGCCTCGTACGAACTCAAGGGCACGATCAACATCCCCGTGGCAGGCAAAGACTACAAATTCGAGCACAAGAGCCGGCTGTCGCCCGTGCCCGGCATTCCGAACCAATACCGTTGATTTTTGCGCCTTCTCCACAAGTGGAACCGTCATGAGCAAATACGCCGCGCCGCTCGCCGACATGCGCTTCGCGATGTTCGATGTGCTCGGCGTGGAGAAGCAGTACGCGCGCCTGCCGGGCGGCGAAGCGGCCACGCGCGACGTCGTCGACGCCGTGCTCGACGAGGCCGCGAAGTTCGCCGAACAGGTGCTCGCTCCGCTCAACGCCGTGGGCGACGAGGAAGGGTGCAGCTACGACAAATCCAGCGCGAGCGTGAAAACGCCGCAGGGTTTCAAGCAAGCCTACGACCAGTACGTGGCGGGCGGCTGGAACGGCCTCATCGCACCCGAGAAGTACGGCGGGCAATACCTGCCGGAGTCGATCGGCGCACCGATCAAGGAAATGATCGATTCGGCGAACCTGTCGTGGGGCACGTATCCGCTGCTCTCGCACGGCGCGAGCGACGCGCTCAAACATCACGGCGAGGAGTGGCAACGCGAAGCGTTCCTGAAGCCCATCGTCGAAGGCCGCTGGACCGGCACGATGTGCCTCACCGAGCCGCACTGCGGCTCCGATCTGGGTTTGCTCAAGACGCGTGCCGAACCGATCGCCGGCGCCTCGCGCTACGGCACGCATCGCATCAGCGGCACGAAGATCTTCATCACCGCGGGCGAACACGATCTCACCGAGAACATCGTCCACCTCGTGCTCGCGCGCCTGCCCGATGCGCCCGCGGGCGTGAAGGGCATATCGCTGTTCCTCGTGCCCAAGTTCAAGACCGCGCAGGACGGCAGCACCGGCGAGCGCAACACGCTCGCCTGCGGCTCGATCGAGCACAAGATGGGCATCAAGGGCTCGGCGACTTGCGTGATGAACTTCGACGGCGCCGAGGGCTGGCTCATCGGCCAGGCGAACAAGGGCTTGAACGCGATGTTCACGATGATGAACTCGGCGCGGCTCGCGGTCGGCCTGCAGGGTCTCGCGCTCATCGAGCGCGCCTACCAGAACTCGCTCGCCTACGCGCGCGAACGCCTGCAGATGCGGTCGCTCTCCGGTCCCAAGGCGCCCGACAAGCCCGCGGACCCGCTCATCGTGCATCCCGACATCCGGCGCATGCTGCTCACCCAGAAAGCGTTCGCCGAGGGCGGCCGCGTACTCGGCTACTACGCGGCGACGCTGGTCGATCTCGTCGAGCGCTCGCCCGACGCCGAGGAGCGCAAGCGCGCCGACGAACTCCTGTCGTTCATCATCCCGATCGTCAAGGCGATGCTGACCGAGCTCGGCGTCGAATGCACGTACCACGCCCTGCAGATCTTCGGCGGCCACGGCTACATCCGCGAATGGGGCATGGAGCAGTTCGCGCGCGACGCGCGCATCACGACGATCTACGAGGGCACGACGCAGATACAGGCGCTCGACCTGCTCGGCCGCAAGATCCTGCAGACGCAAGGCGCCGGCCTCAAGCATTTCCTCGAGGAGATCAGCGCGTTCTGCCACGCGCATGCGCAGGATGCGGCGATGGCGGATTTCATCGTCCCGCTCGCCACCGCGACCAAGGAATGGGCCGATCTGACGCAGGAGATCGGCCGCCGTGCGCTGGCCAACCCCGAGGAGGTCGGCATCTCGGCAGTCGACTACCTGTTCTATTCGGGCTACGTCGCGCTCGCGTATTTCTGGGCGCGCAGCGTGGCCGCCGCGGAAAGCTCGGCGCAGCCGGCCGATTTCAAATCGGCCAAGCGCGCGACCGCACGTTTCTACTTCGCACGCCTGCTGCCGCGGACGCTCACGCATCTGGCGGTGCTGCGCAGCGGCGGCGACAGCCTGATGGCCATGCCGGACCGGCTATTTGGATAAAAATCCACATTTCCACTACGCAACGTCACGTCGACACCATGAACGCCGCCGCCAGCACGCCGCACATCCGCCTGGCCCACGCCGATGACGACGAGTTCATCCTCGGCCTGGCTCCGCGCTTCGTCGCCTTCGACCTGCCCGTCTGGCGCAAGCGCAGCGAAACGCTGAACGGAATCCGCAACGACATCGCGCGCCACCTGCGCGAATTGCCGGCCGCTTCGCATCTGTTCGTCGCCGAGGACGAGGACGGCGAGCGCCTCGGGTTCCTGCACTTGCAGACGCAGAAGGATTTCTTCACGGGCTTGCTCAACTGCCGCATCAGCGATCTCGTCGTCGCCGAGGAGCACGACGGAAAGGGCGTCGGCAGCGCCTTGATCGCGTTCGCGGAACGCTGGGCCAAGGAACATCGCTGCAAGCATGTGACGCTCGCGGTGTTCCCGGCCAACGAGCGCGCGCGCTCTCTCTACGAACGGCACGGCTTCGGCGTGGAGACGCTGACGATGGCCAAGCTCGTCAAATGAGGGCACCGCCGCCGGCGATCGTCGCCGCCGTGCAGCACTGTTCGGCGCTGTTGCAATCCGGACACTTCGCCGCCGCACGCACCGAGCTCGAGCGCGTCGTGCTCGCCGCGCCCTACTTCGCCGAAGCGCACCGGCTGCTCGCCGGAGCGCTGCAGGCGCTCGGCGATTTCGGCGGCGCCGAACGCGAACTGCGCGCCGCCGTCGCCGCCGACCCGAACTGGGCGCCCGCGTGGGCCTCGCTCGGCGAGTCGCTCGCGAACGCCGGCGCTCCGGGCGAGGCCGAGCCGGCGTTGCGCCGTGCGCTCGCGCTGCGGCCCGGGCACGCGCGCGCGACGCTCGTGCTCGCGCGTCTGCTCAACGAAGCGGGCAAGGCAGAGGACGTCCTCGAGCTCACGCGGCACGCGGCCAACGCGGCGCATCCCGATTTCGATCTGCTGACGCAGCGCGCCTGCGCGCTCGCTGCCCTAGATCGCCACGAAGAAGCACTCGCGCTGTATCGCCGCATCGCCGAGGCGCTGCCCGCGAGCGCGCCGGCCGCGCTCAATCTCGCCGCGGCGCTCAACAGCGCCGGACGCGCCGACGAGGCGCTCGTCTCCGCGCGCGCGGCGATCGCCAAGGGTGCGCGCAACGCCGAAGCGCACTACGTGCTCGCGCGCGCGCTCATCGACACGCATCGTTTCGACGAGGCCGACGCCGCGCTGCGCGAGGCGATCCGCCTCAAGCCCGCATTCGCCGACGCGCACGACAATCTGGCCCAGCTCGTCTGGATGCGCACCGGCGACGCGGACGCCGCGAGTGAGGCGCTCGACGCCGCGCTCGCGCACTTCCCCGACGACGCCGCGCTCGTGACGATCAAGGCGACGCTGCTCGACGGCGCCGGCAAGCCGGAAGCCGCGCACTCGCTGCTCGCTGGACCGAGCGCGCGGCCCCGGGCCCAACTCGGGCTGCTGCTCGCGGCGGCGCGCACCGCGCTCAAGTTCGACGCAGCGCTCGCGCGCGGACACGCGGCGCGTGCGTTCGCGCTCGCGCCGTCGCATGCGCCGACGTACCGCATGTACCTCGACACCTTGCTCGCGACGGGCGCCGCGCAACAAGCCTCGGAGCTCGCCGAGACGCTGCTCGGCCGCACGCCCGACGACCAGGCCCTGCTCGCGACGCAAGCCACCGCATGGCGCATGCTAGGCGACGCGCGCTACGCGGCGCTTTGCGATTACGCGCAGATGGCACGCGGCCAACGCATCGACACGCCGCCCGGCTGGCAGGACCTCGATGCCTATCTCGAGGACCTCGCCACGAGCCTCCATCGCCTGCACACGCTGCGCACGCATCCGCTGCATCAATCGCTGCGCCATGGCTCGCAGACGGCGCAGAACCTGATGCGCATCGACGATCCGCCGATCCGCGCGTTCTTCACCGCGATCGACGGGCCGATCCGCCGGCACATCGCTGCGCTCGGCGCCGGCAGCGACCCCTTGCGCCGCCGCGCGACGGGCCGCTATCGCACCAAGGGCATCTGGTCGGTGCGCCTCAACGCGAACGGATATCACACGAACCACGTGCATCCCGAAGGTTGGCTGTCCTCGGCGTTCTACGTCGCGCTGCCGAAAAGCGTGCTCGCGACCCGCGCGGGCGATGAGCGCCGCGACGGCTGGCTCAAGTTCGGCGAGCCCGGTTTCCCCACCGCGCCGCCGCTGCCGCCCGAACATTACATCCGCCCGGAACCGGGCTTGCTCGCGCTGTTTCCGTCCTATTTTTGGCATGGCACGGTGCCGTTTGCGGGCGACGAGCCGCGACTGTCGATCGCGTTCGACGTGGTACCCGCGTGAACGCGGCCGCACGCCGAACGTCTTCCAGAATTCACAAATTCCGCGTAAGTTCGGCTATGCTGCATATGACGCGATGCGATGCTTGCCTCGAGCCTATGGTGAGTTGCTGATGTCGACCGCAATACCAACGGACCTCATGCGCTTGTCGGCGCGGGCCATCGAGCCTTGTGAAATCAGCGACATACACGCGACCCGTGTCCTCTCCCTCGATTCGACGGGACGCATCCTCGATTGGATGTCGTGGCAGGACGCGGTCTGCCTGTATGTGCGCGGGGCGGTCGCCTGGACGCTCGGCGATCCCTGCCTGACGATCCACGGCGGCATGAGCCGCCTGACCGGCGAACAAAGCATCATCAACCTGCACCCGATCGTGGCCAGCCGCGGACACGCCCGCCCGACGCTCGTCGACCCCGCGCCCGCGCTGACGAACGCCGCGCTATTCGCGCGCGACCGCATGCTCTGCATGTACTGCGGCGATCACTTCAGCCGCGGCGAGCTCACGCGCGACCACGTCGTGCCGCTCTCGAAAGGCGGCCGCGATTCGTGGGAGAACGTCGTGACGGCCTGCCTGGCCTGCAACGTCCGCAAAGGCTGCCACACGCCGCAACAGGCCGGCATGCCGCTCCTCGCCGTGCCCTATCGGCCGAGCTGGGTCGAGCATCTGATCCTTTCGAACCGCAACATCCTTGCCGACCAGATGGAGTTCCTCGTGAACCATCTGCCGAAGCACCGGCGGGCGAGCTGAGCGCGCCACGATCGCGGGTTTGCTTGCCCCCGGTCATCCGATTGCCCGAAAATAGCCGGATTGCCGCGCTCCAATGAGCGCAGATGGGGCCGCGACGGCCTCTCACGTGCCAGAAGTGCTCATGATCGACGCTCAGCGCTATCCGCGCCTCGCCAAAATCGACAGTCCCGCCGATC
>DASRGX010000011.1:0-12579 GCA_035650835.1 Rudaea sp.
CGTGCGCGAATCGGTGTTCGAGACGATCGTTCCGTTCGTGGCTTGCGCCGTGTTCGTGACGCTCGCGGCGCTGACGTCGCCCGCGGTGACGACGTATGTCGCGGTGCACGTCATCGATTCGCCTGGGTTGAAGAAATCGTCGCCGTTGCCGATCGTGTTGAGCGCCGGACACGTGACGGTGGTCTTGTTGTCGTTGACCGTGATCGGGCCGTCGAGCGTGGCCGAGCCCGAATTGGTGACGAGGTAGCTGTAGTGCAGCGTGTCGCCGGGCAAGGTGTAGGACGATTCGGTGACCGATTTGGCGAGCGACATCGACGCGCTCGCGTACGTCGCCGAGCTCGTCGCATTGACCGTGCTTCCGCCGCCCGTGCCGCTCGCGGTAGCCGTGTTCGGATGGCTGCCGGCCGCCGCGGCGATCGGGCCGACGACGCAGGTGAAGATATGGTTGTTGTTCGCCGCCACGGCGACCGGCAAGCTCGCCGGCGGCGTGCACGACGACGTGTTGATCTGCGGGTCGTTCAGCGTGACCGGGCTGAGCGGCACATCGCCGTCGTTTTCGATCGTGAACTGGTAGTACACATTGGCGGGCAGGGCGACGGCCGTGTAGTCGAGCCACGGCCCGGTCGCGCTCTGGCCGACTTGTTTGAGCAGGCCGATTGCCGGATGCGCCGGATTCACGACGAGGCTTGCGCTCGCCGTGTTGCCGTTGACCGTTTGCGAATTGATCGAGAACGAGACCAGTCCGCTCGTATTGTTGTACGTACCGATGGCGGGAGCGGTGACATCGACGTTGACCGTGCACGTTCCTCCCGGGCCGATCGCACCCGCGCTGAAGGAGAGCGAACCGGCGCCCGGCGCTGGTGCGAAAGTCGGTGCGCCGCACCCCGACGTGGATGCGTTCGGTGTGGGCGCGACCACCATGGCGCCCGGCGTGGTCGGCAGTGCGTCGTTGAACGCCACGCCGGAAATCGCGTCGTTCGGATTCGGATTGACGATCGTGAACGTGAGGTGGCTGACGCCGCCGGCGATGATCGGCGACGGCAAGAAATTCTTCGCGATTTGCGGGGGCGACAGCGCTGTCAGCGTGGCGGTCGCGACGCTCGCGGTATTGGTGCCGGTCTCGTTGGTCGCGAGGAACCCGCTGATGTTGTCGTGCGGCCCGGCCGTCGTCGCGGTGACATTGACCGTCAACGAGCAGGAACTGCTCGCGGGAATGGTCCCGCCGCTGAAAGTGAGCGAGGTCGCGTTGGCGGTCGGCGCCCAGGTGCCGCCGCACGTCGTCGTGGCGGCAGGAGTGGCGGCGACTTTCGTATTGCTCGGCAGCGCGTCCGTGAACGCGGCGCCCGTCAACGGCGCGGCATTCGGGTTGGCGAGCGCGAACGTGAGCGTCGATACGCCGTTCACGGCGATCGGATTCGGTGCGAAGGCCTTGCTGATCGTTGCCGGTGTGCCGCTGCTGCAGCCGTTGAATACGACGTCGTCGATGACGGCATCGGAGCCGTTGTTGGTGTTCTTGGAATGGAAGAAATAGATGCGGAAGAACGTTTTGCCGGCAGGATTCAGGCCCGAGCTGACCGTGAACGGGAACGCCTGCGCGGCGTCGTGCGTGGTCAGTGCCGCCGAGTTGTTGAGAAGCTGCGTGCCGGTCTCCGGCCGCGAATTGCTGGTGCCATAGAAGACCGCGACGCCCGTCGGGCCGTTGGCGCTGCGGAACAGCGCATTGAAGTTCAGCGCGATGGAACTCTGCCCCGTCGTGTCGACGCCGAATTCGAAATACTGGTTCTGCGTCGTGTCGAGCGTCGAGGCGGTGGAGATGCCGCCGTTGGACCCCCAGGCCGCGGTGCCGTCCGCCGTGATCGTCGTCTCACTGATGGGGCTCGTGATTCCCGCGCCGAGATCGGCCGATGCGGCCACCGTGGAGGTGGATGGTGCCGGGGTCGTCAACGAGAAACCGGTCGGGAATCGCCAGGTCGCCAACGATTGGCCGCATATGCCCGTGCCGGGCGGCGGAGCGTTGTTCACCGTCAGCGTCGCCGTAGCGGTGTGGCCGGTGTCGACCGCGTTGATGAACAGATGTCCCGTCGTGTTCACGAAGCTGCCGGTCGCGGTGGTCGTGACGTTGATGTTGATCACGCAACTGCCGTTGCCGGCCACGGTGCCGTTGCTGAACGAGATCGCGCTCGATCCGGCGGTCGCGGTCAGCGTCGGCGTCCCGCAGCCCGACGTGGATGCGCCCGCAGGCGTGGCGATCGTCATGCCCGCCGGCAGGTTGTCGACGAAGTTGTAACCGGACAACGCGCCCGCGTTCGGGTTCGTAAGCGTGATCGTGAGCGTCGATACGCCGTTGACCGGCGCAGGGTTCGGACTGAACGATTTCGCGATGTTGGCCGTCGTCGGATCGATGATGTTCGCGATCCGCGCGCCGGCCGAGAAATCGCCGTTGTAATGGAAGCTGCTGCCGGAAAAATCGTGGAGCAGCGTGCTCAGGGTCTGCGTCGTGCCGCCGCCGCCGACGATCTTGATCGTATACGTGGAGACCACGTTGCTGCCGCCCGCCTTGCCGTCGACGCCGGTGCAAGACCGGTAATTCGGGCTGTTCGGGTCGTTCTCCCACAGGCAGGCATCGGCGTAGAGCCGGTCGTTCGGGTTCGGCACGTATGGCGACGAGTCCGCCGAGTAGGCCGTCGTGACCCCCAGGATCTGGAAGACGGCGTTCGAGAAATTGATGAACGCATCGAATTGTTCGTAGCCCTGCGTCGCCGTTCCGCCGTCGAGTTCGATCGTGTACGTGTTGCCGAGGACGAGGTTCATCGTCCCGCCCGCTGCGACCGACACCAAGTTCGACGGACTGGTGCCATACTTCACGTTGGTGATCGAGTTTCGCGACTGCGAGATCAGATGCTCGACGTAGAGCTCGCGCGGCGTCGGCGTGGAGTAGGTGCCGGTGGTGTCGCTCGCTGTGATGTGGTAGCCGCGCGTCGTATCGTAGGCGGCGGCGACCTGGGTCACCTCGACTTCGAAATACGCGTCGGTGCATGCGCCTGCGGCGATACTCGCGAAGTTCAACGTCGACAGGGAGCCGGGCCGGATGCTGATGTTCGGATTGGCCGTGTCGAAGACGAGATTCGCGGTGACGTTCGTCGTCGCGACGTTCGAACAGATGCGTGCGCCGACCGGGAAATTCTTCGGGCCCGACGTGGGACTGTTGCTATCGAGTCCGATGACGTTCCACGTCAGCGGACTGACGGTCAGCGCCGCATGCGCGGCGATCGGAGCCGCAAGCGAAACGATCAGCCACAGGCCTGCCCGGCGCGCGCAGCGCCGAATCACGTTGCCACTCTTCATTTGTGAGCTCCCCCCCAACGTGGACCATCATGACGCCCAGCCGACTGTCGCGCAATCCTTGAGACTGCGTCGCAACGGCGCAGCCCGCGTTCGGTGGAGCACGATGGCGACGCGGATCGCGTCGACGCTACGTACCTACAAAATCCGTGCCGACGCCGTGACGACGCCGCGTATCGGCCATGTATCTGGGCTGATCACGAACGTTGTTTGAGGCGTGCCATCGCCAGATTGATCGAGACGCGCAGGCGTTCGGTGGCCAGTGCGAGCTGGTGCAGCTCGTTGCGGCTGTCCGGCTTGACCTTGGCGATGCCGAGATCGGCCGGCTTGCCGAGCGAGATCTGATGCGTAGCTGCGGTGAGCCGATGCAAGCGGCGCACGACGGCGAACTGCACGAACAGGAGCGCCACGGCGAATGCCGCGCCAATGAGCAGGATCTGCCACGGCCCGACGACGCGTCGCGTGACGTCCCAGAACGGTTGCGCCGGCACGCGCACGCTGACGATCCCGGCGACGTCGCCTTCCTTGAAGCCGAAGCCGTGCTCGGTGCCGTACCGCGCCTTGACGTCCTCCGGCGCTTTGGCCGGATCGCCATGGCAGGCGATGCACGAGGCTTTGTCGTACACGGCACGCGCGTAGCGCAGACCGTTCGGCGTGAGCTCGACGACTTCCTTCAAGCCTTCGCTGCGGATGCGTTGAAGCGCCGCCGCTTCGAATTCGTCGGCCTTGTTGTTCGGGTTCATCACGTTGTGCGACGTGAGGCGGAATTTCGCCGCCGACGGCGACTGTTCGACGGCCTCGGAGAACTCGCGCTGGGCCAGCGCCGGATTCTTCGAATAGAAATCCGCCGGCACGAGCCGCGGCTGTTCGCCGTCCGGACCCTCCTGTGCTTCCATGACGCTCAGATGTCCGAGATAGCTGCGCTTGTCGCCCTTGACCCAGACGCGCCCATATTGTGCGACCCAGGCGCCGAACGCCTCGACGTTGTCGGCGACCGTCTCGGCCTGGCTCTTGAGCTGATTGACGTAGATGCGATCGAGCAGCAGATAGAAGGCGCCGCCCACCAGCGACAGAGCGACGACGAAAACGACGGCGAATTGGAAGGTCAACGAGCGGTTGTCGAACATGGGATCCCCTGGAAGTGCCGGACGCGCCGAGCCGCGGCGCGTCCGGCGGATCAGCTTTGCGGATTGAGATGCGCGACGCCGGCGTGTTCGCGCGCGCGCTGCACGAATTGCATGCGCTTGGTGGCGTCTTCGATCGCGCGCGCGAGCAGCGCGATGTAGCTCTCGATGTCGCTGCTGCGCGTCTTGTTGCCGCGCTCGAGCCATGCGCTGCGTGCCTCGCCGATCAGCAATTCGCCGAAGGGGCCGACGTATTCGACGAAGATCTCGTCCACGCCCACGCACATGCGGGCGAGCAGAGGCAGCATGCGATGCGTGTCGTTCATGGCATGGCGTCTACGGTCGGCGGGAAGGGGTTCGCGCGCCTTCGTCCCGACATCGCGAACGGGCGGCGGATTTCCGGATGGATTGTGCATGCGCATGGCGACCGCCGGACGTCGCAAAATCTTTCACGCCTGCGCAGGGACCGCCGCTTGCGCATCGAGGGCCGGCGCACCCGGTAAACTTCGCCGACCTTTCCTGCGGAGGATCTGCAATGGCTACCCGGTTGCCGAAGAATCTCGGAATGCTCCTGCTCGCGGTCTGGTTGATCCTGAACGGGTTGGTCGGGATCGTCCATCTGAGTTTCGCCGGACTCGGCTTGATCATGGCGGTGCTGGCGATTGCCGCAGGCCTGCTGCTGCTGCTCGGAAGATAGCGGCGCGTGTCGCGGCGCGCGAGCGCCGCAGCGACCGACGACGCATCGCGCCTCGTCGCTCAGACCGGTTCTCGCGAGGCCACGAGATCGGCCGTTGCGCTCAGCAATTCGCAGAACGCGACCGGCTTGACCAGCGTGCGCGCGTCGGGGAACTTCGCGCGCATGCGGCAAGGCAGCGAGACCCCGCTGAAGAACAGGAATGGGATGCCTTTCGCTGCGAGCAGGTCGGCGACGGGCTCGGACGTATCGTTGCCGAGACGCACGTCGAGCAGGGCGGCGGAAACGTGTTCGTTCCTGACGACGTCGAGCGCGGCCGAGAGCGACGTGGTCACCGCGACCTCCGCCCCGGCGTCGCTCAGCATCCATTGGATGTCCGCGGCGATCATGAATTCGTCGTCGACGATCAGGATGCGGACGCCGGCAGGGAACGCGGGTCGCGGCATCGGCGATATTCCAGTGGTCGAACTCGTCGTCTGATCGGTTATCACGCGGCTTCTCCGCCGGGCACACGCGCCCCACGTCGTGCCTGCCGAAACGCCACTATAGGCCGTTTTTGGCATGTCTCCGACTGTCAGGGTTGGCGATTGACTTTCGCGCAGACGGCGTCAAGCGGGCGCGACCGGCACGCCCTCAGTCAGGCGGTGCGGTGCGCGGACGCTCGTTCAGAAGTTCGGCGGTGGCGCTCAGCAGATCGCCGAAGCGCGCGGGCTTGAGCAAGGAGCGCACGTTCGGGAACTTCGCGCGCATGCCGTCTGGCACACTTTGTCCGCTGAAGAAGAGGAAGGGAATCCCGCGGCTCGCGAGCACGTCGGCGACGGGTTCCGACGACTCCGTGCCGAGGCGGATGTCGAGCAGGGCAGCGGTGAACTCATCGGAGCGCGCGGCTTCGAGCGCGGCGGACAGGGTGGTCCTCACGGCCACGCTCGCGCCGGCGTCGCCGAACAGGAATTCGAGATCGGCCGCGATCACGAATTCGTCGTCGACGATGAGGATGCGCGCGCCGTTGAGCGTGCCGCCCGAATCAGGCCGCGCCGGCATGATTCGCGTGCTCGGGCAGGTCGATGTCGATCGTACAGACGACGCCGTCCTCGGCGAACGTCCTGCGCACGGCGCCGCCGGGCAGGCCGCGCTCGATCAGCTGCCCGCCGAACCCCTGCCGGGCGGGCTTGCGCACGGGTGGGCCGCCGCGTTCCTGCCACGTCAACGTGAGGTGCCGGCCCAGCGTCGACCAGCTCAAGCGCACGTGTCCCGCCGCGCCCGAAAGCGCGCCGTACTTCGCGGCGTTCGTCGCGAGCTCGTGCAGCAGCAGCGCGAACGGCGTCGCGATCTCGGGCGGCATCTTCACCGCGTCGCCTTCGATGCTCAGCCGCCCGTCGTTGCCGAGATACGCCGCAAGCTGGCTACGCGCGAGCGCGCCGAGTTCGGCGCCTTCCCAATTGCCCGTGCGCAAGAGTTCATGCGCGAGCGCGAGCGCGGTGAGGCGGCCGTCGAACAACTGGACGAACTCCTCGTTGCTCTTGGCCGTGCGATGCGTCTGGCGCGCCATCGACTGCACGACCGACAGCGTGTTGCTGACGCGGTGACTGAGCTCGTCGAGCAGCAGCTGGCGCCGCTGCTCCCACTTCTTCTGTTCGGTGACGTCGCGCGCGCTTTCGAGCACGAGCCGGCGCCCGTCGATGCGTTGCAGCTCGACCTGGCATTCGACGGTCAGCCAATGACCGTTCTTGGTCCGTTGCTGCATTTCGCCGAACCACTCGCCGGTCTCGACGAGCGCCTGCCGCATTTGTTCGAGGCTGCCGCCGACCACGGCGGGTTGCAGCAGATCGTCGACTCTCTTGCCGATCGCTTCCTGCCGCGCGTATCCGTAGAGCAGCTCGCTGCCGCGGTTCCAACGCACGACGCCGCCGTCGAAATCCCACACGAACATCGGCGTGCGCGAGAGCTCCACCTGCCGCATTTCCTGCTTGAGCCGCGATTCGCTGTCGCGCAGCGCTTCCTCGACGCGCCGCCGCTCGGTGATGTCGACGAACGTGATGACGACGCCGTCGATCTTGTCGTCGATCGTGCGGTAGGGCCGGATGCGCAACAGGAACCAGCCGTTGCCGCGGCTCTTCACTTCGTGCTCGAACGGCGTCAGGTCCTTGAGCACACCCAAGGCGTCCTTGGGCAGGCTGTCGTATTCGAGTTGATGGGTGAAATCCGTGATCGGCCGGCCCTCGTCGCTGGTCGTCACGTTGAAGATCTCGGACAAGCGCGGCGTGAAGCGCTTGATGCGCAGGGCGGTGTCGAGGAACAGCGTGCCGACATCGGTGGCCGCCATCAGGTTCTGCAGGTCGCTGTGCGCGCGCGAAACGGTTTCGAGCTTGAGCTTGAGCTCGTTGTTGACCGTCTGCAGTTCCTCGTTGATCGATTGCAGCTCTTCCTTGCTCGTTTCGAGCTCTTCGGACGTCGAGCGGTATTCTTCGTTTATCGACTGCAGCTCTTCGTTCGCGGCGCGGAACTCCTCGGTGGCCGCCTCGGATTCTTCGCGCGTCGCGCGCAGGCGGCTTTGCGTGAGCTGCAATTCTTCTTGCAGCTGCTTGATCACCGCGTCGGTGGGCTCGCCCGTCGGGAGCTGGTTGTCGCTTTCGAGCCGATCGCTCCCGACTTCCTCGCCCTCGATGAACAGCACGAGTGCATAGCGCGCGGGGTCGCCTTGCTCGACGTACGGCTTGACCTGCAGATAGACGCGCTTGGCCGAGCCGTTGAAGCGCACGAAGAGCGGCATGCTGAGCGTCGCCTCGCCGCGTTCGAACGCGCGATGCAGCGCCGTGCGCAAATCGAAGCGGAGCTCCGAACGCACCATCTCGGTGGCGTCCATGCTGACCGGGCCGCCCGACAGCTGCAGGAACCGCCCGGCGTTCTCCGACAGGTGCACCGCGCGGTGCGCGGAATCGACGAGCATGCTCGGCGGCGCGACGCGTTCGAGCATCTGCCGATGCATCGTCGAATCGCCCGAATTCTCGCTGCGCACGCTCGCGCGCGCGGTCGACAGCTCGGCTTCCGGCAGATCGCGTCGCGGCCCGAGCAGGATCGGCAGCGCCGGTGCGCGCGCGCCGCTTGCGGCCGCGGACCGGTAGATCTTCGCGTCGCGGTCCACGGGGCGGAACAGCCCGGCCGGCTGATCCGCGCTTTCCGAGGCGCCGATGAAGAGGAAGCCTCCCGTATACAATGCATAGTGGAACGTGTTGCAGACCTGCTGCTGGAGTTCGCGGTCGAGGTAGATGAGCAGGTTGCGGCACGAAATGAGATTGAGCCGCGAGAACGGCGGATCGCGCAGCACGCTGTGGTTGGCGAACAGCACGACTTCGCGCAGCTCGCGCCGCACGCGGTAGTGATCGCCTTCGCGCTGGAAGAAGCGGCGCAGGCGCTCCTCCGAGACGTCCGCTTCGATCGTCGCAGGAAAGCGACCTTCGCGCGCGATGGCGAGCGCGCCGGCGTCGAGATCGGAGCCGAACACCTGGATTTCCGGGCGCACGTCGCGGCGGCTCGCTTCCTCGAGCAGGAGCATGCCGATGGAATACGCCTCCTCGCCCGTGGCGCAGCCGGGCACCCATACGCGTATCGAGCTGCCGGGCCCTTTGTCGTCGAACAGCAGGGGGATGACTTCTTTGGCGAGCGCGTCGAACGCCTTGGCGTCGCGGAAGAACGTCGTCACCGAGATCAGGAAATCGGCGAACAGCGCCTGCGCTTCGTCGCTGTTCTCGCGCAGGTAGGCGTAATAGTTCGACAGCGAATCCTGGTGCGTGACCTGGCTGCGGCGCGCGATGCGGCGGATGATCGTGGCGCGCTTGTACGAGCTGAAGTCGTGTCCCGTGCGCACGCGGATATGCGCGAGGATGCGGCGCAGGATTTCCTCGTCGGTTTCCTTGTTGCGATGCGCTTCGATCTGCTGCCGGTGCCTCAGCAGCTCCGCGATCTTCTCGGCGATCTCGCGTATCGGAAGCACGAAATCCGCCGCATCCATCGCAATCGCGCTGCGCGGCATCGACGCGAATTCGGCCTCGGCCGGATCCTGCGCGATGACGATGCCGCCCGCTTCGCGGATCGCCTTCGCGCCGATGCCGCCGTCGCTGCCTGCGCCCGTGAGGATCACGCCGATGCCGTCGGCGCGGTGTTCTGCGATGGAACGGAAGAACGCGCTGATCGGTGCGCGGTTGGGGTGGTCCTCGTCCGGCGGCAACGCGACGATCATGCCGTCGGTGATCGCCAAGCCGCGGTTTGGCGCGATCACGTATACACGATCGTTCTCGAGCTGTGCGTCGTCCGATACCTGCACGACGGGCATGCGCGTCGATCCGGCGAGCACGGCGGCGAGATCGCTGCTGCGCTGCGGGTCCAGGTGGATCACGACGACGTATGCGGCGCCCGTATCGTTCGGCAACGCCTCGAACAGGCGCTTGAGCGCCTGGATACCTCCGGCGGACGCACCGACCCCGACGACCGGAGTTGTGGACTGGCTCATGCAAACTCCAGCGCTCCCGGTCCCGGAGCGCGCAAAATAACATCGAGCCATGTTGCCTTTGCAGCAATCCCGGCGCAAGAACTTGCGGGCTGGCCGGCGCCTTGCAAAGCACATGCATGCATCCGGAAATCGTCGCGATCGGCGGGTCCCTCGGCGGCGTAGACGCCGTGGCGGGCTTGTGCCAAGCCTTGCCGGGTGATTTTCCCGCAGCCGTCTGCGTGGTTCTCCACGTCGGCGCGAAAGGGAACAATTTGCTCACCGACGTATTCGATGCGCGATCCAGCCTGCGCGTGAAGACCGCGGCGGACGGCGAGCTCGTGCGATGTGGAAACGTATACATCGCGCCGGCGGACCACCATCTGCTCGTCGTCGACGGTCGCGTCCGCCTGGGGCGAGGTCCGCGCGAAAACATGGCGCGTCCCTCGATCGATCCGCTGCTGCGCTCGGTAGGCGCGAGCTACGGGCCGCGCGCGATCGGCGTCGTGCTCACCGGGTTGCTCAACGACGGCGCCTCGGGTCTCGCCGACCTCAAGAGCTGCGGCGGCGTGACGGTCGTGCAGAACCCGCGCGATGCGCTGGCCGCCGACATGCCCCTCGGCGCGCTGCGCACGGGCGACGTCGATTATCGGGCGTCGCTCGACGAGATGCCTGCGCTTTTGCTCGATCTCGTGCGTCGCGAGGCCGGCCCGGCACCGCCGATACCGAAGGATCTCTTGCTCGAGATCGACATCGCGCTCGGCACGAGCACGGGCGCCGAAGCGATCCGCAGCATCGCCGATCCTGTGGCGCTGTCGTGCCCGGCATGCCAGGGCGTGCTCTCGCGCATGCACCGCTCGCCGCCGCTGCGCTACCGCTGCCAGGTGGGCCACGCGTACACGGCGGACTCGCTCGTCGCGACGCAGGAAGGCAGCGTGGACGAGGCCATGCGCTTGGCGTTGCGTGTCCTCGAAGAGCGCGCCGTGCTGAGCGGTCAGATGGCCGAAGAGGCGCGGCGCTCCGGACGGTTGGCCGCCGCGCAGATCAGCGACGACGCGGCGGCCCGTTCACGCGAGGCGGCCGAGGTGCTGCGCAAAGCGGTGCTCGCGCGCGAATTCGACTCGCCCTAGCGGTCACTTGCCGATCTGCGCATCGATGAGCATGCGCGCCGTCTTGGCGATGACGGCGACCGGCCCCGTGTTGTGCGGAAACGTCAGCCGCGTGTAGTAGCCGCCTTCCATCAGCAGCATGAGCGCATCGCCGAGCGCTTCCGGCTCGCGCGCGCCGGCTTCCCGCGCGAGCTTGCGCAGCCGCTTGCGGATCTCGGTCTTGTAGTCGTGCACGATGCCGCCGAGCAATTCGTTGTCTTCGGGGATCTCCACGGCGGCGTTACCGAGCGCACAGCCGCGGCTGGTCTTGCATGCGCAATGATCGTCGCTCTTCGCGCGCACGAGATCGAGATATTCGTCGAACAGCGCCTCGAGCTGCTTGCGCGGATTGCCGGCGTGCGCCGCGATCGCCGCGTCCCACCACTCGAAGTACTCGCGTTCCTGGTCTCGCAGGTATTCGGCGACGAGCTCGTCCTTCGACGGGAAACTGCGATAGAAGCTCATCTTGTTCGTGCCGGCTTCGTGCGCGATCGCGTCCACGCCGACCGCGCGGATGCCGTGCCGGTAGAAGAGGTCGGAAGCGGTCTCGAAAATGCGGTCGCGCACGCGAGGTTTTTCGCCGCCACCCTTGATCGGCGGCGCTACCTCGGTCGGCGCGGTTTTCGCCGACGCCACTTTCTTGCCCACGGTTCGACTCCTCTTGACATGTTAGTTACCAGTCAGTAACATCATACACGTTACTTACCGGTAACGTACATTTTGACAGCTTCGCGCGGCGCGAGTTCCAAGTCAAGGCGCTGCGCAGCACCCGGTAGGCGTCGCCGCATGCATTACAGGAGTTCGGTCATGTCGTACGCAGGTCTCGTCCGTTTTTCGCTGCCGCTGGTGCTCGCGGCCGCCGTGCTCGCCGGCTGCGGGCGTTCGCAGGCGGGAGCCGCGCCGGCCGCGATGCCGCCGCCGACCGTCACCGTCGCCGAAGTCGTGGCGCGTCCGCTGCGCGATTTCGAAGAATTCAGCGGCCGTCTCGAGCCGGTCACCACGGTGTCGATCCAGCCGCGCGTCGCCGGTTTCATCGAGTCGGCGCAATTCACCGAAGGCGCGCGCGTGAAGAAGGGACAGGTGCTGTTCCGCATCGACGCGCGTCCGTTCCAGGCCGAGGTGGACCGGCTCGCCGCGCAGCTCAAGCGCGCGCGCACGCAGGCCGATCTCGCCACGACGAACCTCGAGCGCGGCCGCCAGCTGCTGGCCAAGCACGTCATCGCACAGCAGGATTTCGATCAGCTCGAAGCCACGGCGAACAGCAATCGCGACGACATCGGCGCCGCGCAGGCGGCGCTCGAAGCGGCGCGCCTGAACCTCGAATTCACCGAGGTGCGCTCGCCGATCGACGGACGCGTCTCGCGCATGCTGATCACGCCGGGCAATCTCGTCGCCACGACGAGCGTGCTGACGACGGTCGTGTCGGACGATCCGGTCTACGCCTACTTCGATGCCGACGAACAGACGTACCTGCGCTTCGCACACGCCAAGAACGGCGACGATCCCGTGTACATGGGACTCATCGACGAGCAGGGCTATCCGCACGAAGGCCGGCTCGATTTCCTCGACAACCAGGTCGACGCGCACAGCGGCACGATACGCGCGCGCGCCGTCTTCGCCAATCACGACGGCCGCTACACGCCAGGCCTCTTCGCGCGCATCAAGCTCGTCGGCGGCGAGGCGCGCGAGAAGATCCTCATCGACGAGCGCGCGGTCGGCACCGATCTCGGCAAGAAGTTCGTGCTCGCGCTTAAGAAGGACAATACGGTCGAATATCGTCCGGTCACG
>DASRGX010000012.1:0-7263 GCA_035650835.1 Rudaea sp.
AGCCTTGCGGGCCGACATCCTTGGTCTTGATCATGGCGGCGAGTTCGAGGTCGCCGCCCTTGCCGTCGAGATCGACGTTCTGTGAAATCGTGCCGTAGAACTGCTCGCGCGTGCGCGTGATGCGGAAGCTGCCGCTGCCGGCATAGGGGGCGTCGTGGTCGACGGCCATCTCGTAGGATTTGGGACCGGCGTGCTGACCCTGGTTCCACCCCGGTATGCCGGACTCGTCGCCGCCCTGCTCGAAATCGCCGTTGACGACGGTGAGCGGCTTCGCCGGCGCGCCGCCGGCCGCGGCACCGGCCGCTCCGCCCGCGCTGCCGCCGCCGCAACCTGCCAGCACGCAGACCATCGCCGCCGCCAATACCGTTCTCATGGCATGTCTTCCTGTCCCGATGAACCCCCTATGATAACGCTTCGCGGCGGCACATCCGATTCCCTTGCATCCGGCCGAACTGGCAGAATGGCCGCAACCTCGAGACGGCATCCATGGAACGCCTCACCGCACGCGAGCTCTTCGACCGGGTCGGCAAGCGCCTCTCTCTGCGCTGGGTGGCCGGCCAGCGCGGCGAAACGCGCGCGATCGTGCCCGCGGAAAAGCAGTCGCGCCGCCCGTCGCTCGCGGGCTATCTCAACACGATCTACCCGAACAAGATCCAGATCATCGGCACCGAGGAACTCGCCTGGCTCGACGGCCTCGACTCGCGCCAGCGCTGGGAGATGATCGAGAAGATCATGGGCTTCACGCCCACGGCGCTCATCGTGACCAAGGATCAGGCCGTACCGGCCGACCTGCGCGAGGCCGCCAACGAGACCGGCACGCCGATCTGGCTGTCGAGCCAACGCGGGCACGAGCTCTTGACCTACCTGCAATACCACCTCGCGCGCATGCTGGCGCGGCGCGTCACGCTGCACGGCGTGCTCATGGAGGTCTACTCGATCGGCGTGCTGATCACGGGCGAGTCGGGCTCGGGCAAGAGCGAGCTCGCGCTCGAGCTCATTACGCGCGGGCACCGGCTCGTCGCCGACGACGCGCCCGAGTTCATGCAGATCGCCCCCGACGTCATCGACGGCTCGTGTCCCGAGATGCTGCAGGACCTGCTCGAAGTGCGCGGCCTCGGCATCCTCAACGTGCGCGAGATGTTCGGGCATACGGCCGTAAAGCCGTCCAAATACCTGCGGCTCATCGTGCATCTCGCGACCACGCCGCGGCCGGAGAGCGCGAATGCGGGCCTCGAGCGCATCTACGGCGACAACAGCTATCGCGACGTGCTCGATACGAAGATCCCGCAGACCACGATCCCGGTGGCGCCGGGTCGCAACCTCGCCGTGCTCGTCGAAGCCGCGGTGCGCAACCACGTGCTCAAGACCAAGGGCATCGACCCGGCACAAACGTTCCTCGATCGTCAGGCGCACCAGATGCGCAGGCAGTCGCCATGGTGAAGGGATTCCTGCCGCGATCCGCCATCGGAGCGCATCGATGAGCGGCGACAAGAGCGAAAAAGCCGCCGCCACGCGCCTCATCGTCGTCAGCGGCATGTCGGGATCGGGCAAGACGATCGCCCTGCGCGCGCTCGAGGATCTCGACTACTACTGCGTCGACAATCTGCCGGTCACGCTGCTGCCGGCCTTCGTCGCCGAGGTGGCGCACGCGGGCCTCCATCCGCGGCTCGCCGTCGGCATCGACGTGCGCAATCGCGCGGCCGACCTGCACCGCTTGCCGCAGGTGCTCGCCGGCCTCGCCGGCCAGGGCATCGAGCACCGCCTCGTTTTCCTCGACACGGCCGACGACGTGCTGTTCAAGCGTTATTCCGATACGCGCCGACGCCATCCCCTGACCGGCGAAGGCATTTCGCTCTCCGACGCGATCGCGCGCGAGCGCAAGCTGCTGAAACCCCTCGCCTCGATCGCGGAGCGCGTCGTCGACACGGGCAATCTCAACGTACATCAGCTGCGCCGCCTCATGGCCACCGAGTTCGGCATGGAAGGGGGACCGTTGTCGCTGATGTTCGAGTCGTTCGCGTACAAACGCGGCGTGCCGCCCGATGCCGACTTCGTGTTCGATGCGCGCTGCCTTCCGAATCCGCACTGGGAGGGTGCGCTGCGCCCGTTTTCCGGCCGCGACGCACCCGTGCGCGCGTGGCTCGAGGCGCGGCCCGAAGTCGCGCAGTATCTCGGTCAAGTGCGCGATTTCCTCGACGTCTGGCTGCCTTGCTTCGAAGCCGAGAACCGCTCGTACGTGACGATCTGCATCGGCTGCACCGGCGGACGGCATCGCTCCGTATACTTGTGCGAGCGCCTCGCCGAGCATTTTCGCGCCAGCCGCGAACAGGTGCTGACGTTTCATCGGGAGTTGGAATGAGCCGGGATTCGCGATTCGGGATTCGGGATTCGCGCGTGGTCGATCGCGGCCGCCGAAACCGACCCGCGCTTTTCCCAATCCCGAATCCCCGATCTCCAATCCCGGTTCCCCGCCCATGACCGTCGGCATCCTGCTCCTCACGCACGAAGCGATGGGCGCGGCGCTCGTCTCGACGGCGCACCACATCCTCGGGCGCATGCCGCTTGCGGTCGACACCTGTGCGGTGCCGCCCGGCAGCGACCTCGACGCGGCAGTGCGCGACGTCGCGGCACGCCTGCGCGCGCTCGATTCGGGCGAGGGCGTACTCGTGCTCACCGACGTCTACGGAGCCACGCCGAGCAACATCGCCGAGCGACTCGGCGGTATCGGCATCAAGCTGCGGCGCGTCTCGGGGCTCAACTTGCCCATGCTCATGCGCGTGCTCAATTATCCGGAGCAAAGCCTTGCCGAGCTCACCGAAACCGCCGCGAGCGGCGGGCGCACGGGGGTCATCATCGACCATGCTTGAGCGCGAGATCAAGATCAGCAACAAACTCGGCCTGCATGCGCGCGCCTCGGCCAAGCTCGTCCAGCTTCTGCAGAGCTACAAGTCCAACGCTTGGCTCGTGCACCGCGGCCGCGAAGTCAACGCCAAGAGCATCATGGGCGTCATGATGCTCGCCGCCGGCATCGGCACGCCGATCGTGCTGCGCACCGACGGTCCCGACGAAGCCGCCGCGCTCGATGCGATGGCGGATCTGTTCGCTCGCAAGTTCGACGAGGGCGCATGAGCGGCCGTCTGCTGATCACGGGCGCCGGCGCCGCACGCGGCATGGCGCTCGGCCGCGCGCGCCTCGTGCAGCCGAGCCAGCTCAGCGTCGACGAGCGGCCGCTGCCCGAGAAGGACATCGAGAGCGAAGTCATGCGCCTGCGCGAGGCGCTCGCGCACGCGCGCGAGGAACTGCGTCATTTGCGCGAGAAGCTGCACGGCGCGCTCGCGCGCGAGGTCGGCGAGTTCATCGACGCGCACAGCCTGATCCTCGAGGATCCCGAGCTCACCGAAGGCCTCTATGCGCTGATCCGACGCGGCCGCTACCGTGCGGGCAGCGCGCTCAAGCTCCAGCGCGACCGCCTCGTCGCCGCCTTCGAGGCGATCGACGATCCTTACCTGCGCAGCCGGCGCGAAGACGTCGACCACGTGATCGGCCGCGTGCAGGCCGCGCTCGTGCGCGACACCACGCCGGCCGAACGCCAGATCGCCTCGCGCGTCGGCTGCGTGCTGGTGGGCGACACGGTAGCGCCGGCCGAGCTCGCGCACTTGCCCGACCATGGCGTGCTCGGCGTCGTCACCACCGGCGGCAGTCCGCTTTCGCACAGCGCCATCCTAGCGCGCAGCATGCGCCTGCCGATGGTCGTCGGTGCGCACGAGGCGCTCAAGCACATCACCGACGACGATCTGCTGCTGCTCGACGGCACGCGCGGCGAGATCGTCGTGCATCCCACGGCGCAGGATCTCGCGCGCTATCGCCAGTACCAGCGCGACCAGGTGCGCAGCGCCGAGGCGCTCTCGCGCCTCAAGCACGAGCGCACGCTCACGCGCGACGGCGCCGAGATCGCGCTCTACGCGAACGCCGAGCTCCTGACCGACGTCGCCCAGGCACGCTCGTTCGGCGCGTCCGGCATCGGCCTCTATCGCACCGAATTCCTGTTCATGCAGCGCCGCGAGCTGCCCGACGAGGAAGAGCAGTTCCATGCCTATCGCGACGCGGTGCTCGCGATGGGCGGCGCACCCGTGACGATCCGCACACTCGACCTCGGCGCCGACAAGGCCGATGCGACGGGCCTCGCGCTCGCGCAGGAACCGAACCCGGCGCTCGGCGTGCGCGGCGTGCGCCTCGCGATGTGCCATCCGCAGCTCTTCGCCACGCAATTGCGCGCCATCCTGCGCGCGTCGGGCTTCGGGCCGGTGCGCATTCTCGTGCCCATGGTGACGAACGTCGACGAGATTGCCGCGGTGCGCCGCATGGTCGAGGCGTGCGCGCGCGATCTCGCCACGCGCGGCTACGAAATCGCCGATCATTACGAACTCGGCGCGATGATCGAAGTGCCGGCCGCGGCGATCGCGCTGCCGACGATGATCCGGCAGCTCGATTTCGTCGCGATCGGCACGAACGATCTCACCCAGTACACGCTCGCGGCGGACCGCAACAACGACGCGCTCGCCGAGCTTTACGATCCGCTGCACCCGGCCGTCCTCAAGCTGCTTTCGCTGATCATCGAAACGAGCGGACGCGCGAGCAAGCCCGTGACGCTGTGCGGCGAGATGGCCGGTGAACCGCGCTACACGGCGCTCCTGCTCGCGCTCGGCCTGACGGGTTTCAGCATGCATCCGAGTTCTCTGCTCGAAGTGCGCCAGGCGATCGCCGGATACGATCGCGCCAGCTTGCGCAAGGGCCGCAGCGCGCTGCTGCGTGCGCCGAGCCGCGCCGGCATCGAGAAAGTGCTGAAGCGCATGCGCTGAAAGTCCGCCGCCGCGGCTGTGGCAAAATAGGCGCTCCATTGCGACTGCGCCCGTCATGCTCAATTCCCGCCTGCGCTCCGAGGCCGATCGGCTCGCCGCCCGCTTCGCCGTGCGCGAGCCGTTCCGCCACGTCGTCATCGACGATTTCTTCGATGCAGACTACTGCGCACGGCTGCTGGCCGAATTTCCGCCGTTCGAGCGCGGCAACGCGCGCAACGAGGCCGGCGATCTCGGCGCGAAGTCGACGGTCGAACGCATCCGCGACCTCGGCGCGAGCTATGCGACGCTCGACGATCTGATCCAGACGCGCGACTTCCTCGATCTCATCGGCCGCATCACCGGCATCGCGGACCTGCGCTACGACCCGTGGTATTTCGGCGGCGGCACGCACGAAAACCGCGCCGGGCAGGATCTCGACGCCCACATCGATTTCAATCGGCATCCGGTGGAACGCTGGCACCGCCGACTGAACCTCATCGTCTACCTCAACCGCGAATGGGAGGACGCGTGGGGCGGTTCGCTCGAGCTCCATTCCGACCCGCGCGCCGCCGACGATCGCGTGACGCTGATCACGCCGCTCTACAACCGCGCCGTGATCTTCGAGACGACCGAGTGGAGCTGGCACGGGTTTTCGCGCATCGCGCCGCCCGCCGGCAAGGAAGGCATCTCGCGCAAATCGATCGCGCTGTATTTTTATACCAGCGAACGGCCGCAGGACGAGCTCGCCGATACACATTCGACGGTGTATGTCGATCGGCCGCTGCCCGAGCGTTTTCGCGCCGGCGCGACGCTGAGCGAGACCGACGTCGCCGAGCTCCGCACGCTGCTCGCGCGCCGCGACCAGCACAACCAGCGGCTCTATCGCGATCTCACCGCAGTCACGCGCCAGCTCGAGCAGGCCCAGACGGCGCTGAACGGCGGACGCCTCGGCCGCTTGCGCTATTTCGCGCGCCGCATGCTTGCAGGTTTGCAGCGGTGACGAGCACCGCGGTCACACAAGCCCACGCGCCGCCCCTCCTGCGCGTGTGGGCGCAGCGGGTACTGATCGCCGTGCCCACGCTGTTCTTCGTGGGCTGGTCGGCGTTCTATCTGCTCACCACCGTGTGCGCGATCATCAACTTCGCGTTCCGCCAGCCGATGTTCGATCAGTGGCGGATGTACGAGTCGTTCCTCGGCTTGCCATTCCCGGAAAACCTGCTGCAGCTCGAGAACGGGCATCGCCCGATCGTCCCCAATCTGTTCCGCATCGCGGAAATCCAGTGGTTTTCGGCGAACCAGCTCGTACAGATCTCCGTCGGCACCGCATGCGCGTTGCTCACGTGGTTCGCTTTCGCCGCAACCGCTTGGCGGCAGAGAGAGCTGCCGCTGCCGGCGCGTGCGGCGGGGGTGCTCGTCGCGACGATCGGCGTCCTGTGGCTCGCCAATGCGCGCATGCTCCTGCACGGAACCGAATCGCTCGACACGTACTTGCTGACGCTTGCGGTCGCCTGTGCCGCACTCTGCACCTATCGCGCGCATGAGCGGCGCTCGTTCGCCTATTTCGCTGCCGCGACGGGCGCCTGCGTCGTGGCGATGTTTTGTTTCGGCTCCGGCGTGGCCAGCTTTCCGGCGATCGTGCTGCTTGCGTTCGCGCTGCGCCTGCCGGCGCGCTGGCTGCTGCTGCCGGCGATCGTGCTCGCCGTCTGCCTGACCGCGTATCTCTACGTGCTGCCGGGCAGCAACGGCACGCACGGCTTCGGAGAGCTGCATCCGCTCGACAGCGCGCTGGCCGCGGTGCGCTGGATTTCCGCGCCTTTGGTCCATGCATGGCTCGGCCACGCCGATCCTCCGCTCGACACCGCCATGACCGGCGGCATGCTGCGCACGGACTTCGGTCCGACCGTCGTGGACTCCGCCAATTGGCTCCAGGCGGCGTCGGGAATCGACTGGCGGACGCTCGCCACGCTGTTTTCGGCGGCCGCCGTGCTCGCATTTGCGATCCGCTTCGTTCTGCTGCTGCGCGCTCCGCGCCGCGTGAAGCGCCTGCACGCGTTCGCCTGCGCGTTCTGCCTGTTCGCGCTCGCGACCGCGGCCGTCATCGGCATCGGCCGCTTGACGTATTTCGAGGAGCACCCGGATCAGCTCTACGCCGACCGCTATCTCGTCTGGCCGTGCCTGTTCTGGACGGGGCTGGCTTTGCTGCTGCTCGGCGATCTTGCGCGCGCGCGCAAAGCGGCGATTCCTTTTCTGCTGATCGCGTGCGCATTGCCCCTCTTCGCCTTGCCCATGCAGCAGGTGTCGGCGATGTGGTCCGGGCTCGTCTTCAAGATGTCGCAACGCGTCGCGGCGTCCGCGCGGAGCGGCGTTTTCGATGCGGAGATCTACCCCGACGGCGCGGATGCCAGCCGCGCGAATGTGCTCGACA
>DASRGX010000013.1:0-10280 GCA_035650835.1 Rudaea sp.
GAATGCGTGCGGCCGCGTCGAGCTCGACGAAACGTATACTTTTTTGCGTCAGCACGATGCCGACCGCGTCGACCCCGAGCGCGCTCGCGGCGAGCGCATC
Source organism: Rudaea sp. (assembly GCA_035650835.1). GTDB lineage: Bacteria > Pseudomonadota > Gammaproteobacteria > Xanthomonadales > Rhodanobacteraceae > Rudaea. The sequence continues at coordinate 101 of DASRGX010000013.1, forward strand.
CTCGACGCGGCGCATGCCGCAGAACTTGATCCGGGTGCGCAGGTTCACGGCAACGTCACTTCCTCGGGCAGTCCGCATTCGCGAGGATACAGCGGACCGAGGAACGTGAGCCCCTGCGCGGGCGCGGTCGCGCCCGCGAGCGCGCGTTCGCGGCCGTGCAGCAGCTCGGCGATCCAGGCGGCGGGCCGCTCGCCGCGGCCGACCGGCAGCAGGCTGCCGACGATGTTGCGCACCATATGGTGCAGGAAGGCGTTGGCTTGGATCGCGACGATGACTTTGTCTTCGACGCGCGTGACCGTGAGCGCCTGCACGTCGCGCATCGGCGAGCGCGCCTGGCAAGCGACGGTGCGGAATGCGCTGAAATCATGCTCACCGAGCAACACTTGCGCGGCAGCGTGCATCACGTCGGCATCGAGCGGTGTGCGTTCCCAGGCGACATAGCGCGCGTCGAGCGCCGGACGCACGCGGCGGTTCAGGATCGTGTAGCGGTAGCGGCGCGCACGAGCGCCGAAGCGTGCGTGGAACTCGGCGGACACGCTCTGCGCCCAGCGCACCGCAACGCTGCCCGGCAGGCGCGAATTCGTGCCGAGCGTCCACCCCCGCATGCTGCGCTCGACCGTCGTGTCGAAGTGCACGACCTGGCAGCGCGCGTGCACGCCCGCATCCGTACGTCCGGCGCAAACGACCTCGGTGGGCGCAGCCGCCACGAACGACAGTGCGCGTTCGAGCGCGCCCTGGACCGACGCGTCGTGGCTCAGGCGCTGCCAACCCGAGAAGTCGGTACCGTCGTATTCGAGGCCGAGCGCAACGCGCATAGTTGCCGTGTGGGATGCGGATAGCAGGCGGAACGCCAGCCTAGCAAGCCGGGACCGCAAAAAAAAAGGCCGGGCGCGCAGCCCGGCCGCAACAGTCGGAGAGAGAACTACCGAATCTCGGCCAGCAGCTTGCGCGCCTCGCCTTTTTGCGAATCGTTGCCTTCGGCCATCACCTCGTCGAGCATCGAGCGCGCGCCTTCCGGATCGCCCATGTCGAGATAAGCCTTCGCCAAATCGAGCTTGGTGCCGATCGCATCCTCGCCGGCGAAGAAATCGTCGGCAGGTTTCGGCGCGGGAGCCGGCGCGACGGCGGCAGCGGCGTGAGCTGGCGCCTGCGCCGTAGCGAACGCCGGCGCCGGAGCCGGTGCACGCGGCGGAGGCGGCGGCGGTTCATGCGCGAAGTCGAGATCGTGCTCGGGCGCTGGCGCCGCGACGCTGTGATCGGTCAGGTCGAAATCGAAACTCTCCTCGGCAGGCTTGCTTTCGTGCGTCTCGCCCATGCCGAAATCGAAGGCATCGCCGCCGGCTTGTTCGGCATGATGGCCGAACACGGTATCGTCTGCGTGGTGCTCGTGCCCTGCGCCTCCGATCATGTCGCCGCCGCTGAACAGCGGGTTGTGCGGACACAGCTCCTCGCCCATCGCGCGCACCTGCTGCCACTCGGGCTGGGTCGGGTCGGCGATGTGCGCGTACATGGCCTCGGCCGCGGCTTCGAACTTGGCCGCGTCGCGCTGGTGGTAGTAGAGCGTGAGCAGTTCGAGCGACAGATGCGGATCGCCCGGCGTCTGCGCGAGCGCATCGAGCAGGTGATGCTCGTCTTCGCTGCCCGGAGGCGCGAAGTGCTCGTCCATGACTACCGCGGCGGGTGCCGACTGCAGCACGGGTTTGGGCTTGCGCATGAAGCGCAGCAACGCAACCGCGCCGATCAGCACGAGCAAGAGCCCGCCGCCGATCTGCACCATCTTGTTCTCGTACCACGCCTCCTCGGGCGCCGGCGGCGGCGCGGGTGTGACAGGCTTCGTCGCGGCCGGCACGGGTTTCGGCGGCGTCGCGCTCGGCGCGATGCTCGTCGGCGGCGTCGTGGAGGGCGTCGTCACCGGGGCGACGGTGGTACCGCCGTTGGCCGGGGTCGAGGGCGTGCTCGTGACTGCCGTGGTCCCTGTCGGCCCTGCGGCCGTCGCTGGCGACGTGGCGCTCGGCGATGGGGCGGTCGCCGTTGCTGCGGTCGAAGGTGTCGTGCTCGACGATGCGGTCGGCGCAGTGCCCGTCGCGCCCGTGCTCGGCGTCGGCGCCGCGGCGCCGGTCGCACCCGGCTTCGCCGGATTCTTTTCACCTGCTGCAATGCTGCCCCAGATGTCCTGCGCCGTCAGCTTGTCGCCGGGTTTGCCCGGCTCTGCGGGCTTCGGCGCCGCCGATGCGGTCGGCGGCGGTTCCACGGGTTTGGGCGCCGTCGCAGCCGTGGACGGCGCGGCCGCGCTCGCACCCGCCTTCGCCTGCAATTCCTTGAGCTTGGCCTGCAGATCGGCGATCTCGGAATCTTTGAGCGTGATCAGACGCTGATCTTTGCCGTTCAGGTCCTCGAGCTGCTTGACGCGCGATTTGAGCTCGGCCGCTTCCTGCTCGCGGCTGGCGAGCGCTTCCTTCGTGCGGGCGAGTTCGGCTTTGTCGGCCGCGCTTGCGCCGGTGCCCGTCGCGGCGCCGGGTCGGTCGCTGCTCGACTGGCTGCCTTCCTTCCCAGCACGCGGCGGCACGAGAGCGAGCCGCTCGCCGGGCGCCGGCTTGGAGCTGTCGGCTTTCGACGGCGTCGTGCTCTTCGGCGCGCCGGTGCTCGCAACGACGGTCGGCTTCGCCACCGCGGCGTTGCCGCTCCACGCCTCGTTCTGATCGTGCACGGCGGCGGCGACGGCCGCGGCCGATCCCGTGGCTTTGATTTCGTCGTTCGACGGAATGCGCAAGATCGCGCCGCGCTTGAGCGCGTTGATGTTGTCCTTGTAGAACGCGTTCGGGTTGGCCTTGAGCAAGGCCAGCATCATCTGGTTGAGGTTCGTCGTGTCTTCGGGGCGCGTTGCGCGAGCGACTTCCGAGAGCGTCTCGCCTTCGGCCACCGGACCGTAGTCGCCGGCGCCGGCCGTGCGCTGCGGAGCGCTCGCCGGAGGGTTCTTCGGCGCGGCTGCGGCTTTCGGCTCGGGCGTGCCCGCGGTGCGCGGCGCCTTGACCTTCTCTGCCGGGCGCTTGGGCTGCGGTTCCTCGGCAAGCTTCTGCGCCGGCGCGGGCGTCGCCTCCTTGGCCGGGGTCACCGTAGCCGCCACGCTGCGCGAAGGCGCCGTCACGGGCGGATCGAGCAACACGGTGTATTCGCGCAGCAGCTTGCCTTTCGGCCAGTTCACTTCGATGAGGAAATCGAGGAACGGCTCGCGCACCGCATCTTTGGTCGTGAGCTTGATCACCGCTTGTCCACGCGCGTTCGTACTGACCGAGAAATCGATCGGCACGCCGACGCGCGCACGGCTCAGCCCCACGCGTTCGAAGTCCTCCGTGGTCGCGAGGCCGACATTGAGCCCGGCTGCTTCCTGAGGCGAGTCCGTGGTGACGGGAATCTCCGCTTCGAGCGGCTGGTTCAATCCGGACTTGACCTGGATGGACCCCAGGCCGAGCGCGAACGCATTTCCCCCGATCAAGGCCATCGCAATGGCGAGGGATAGTTTGGACGGTCCACTCATGAGGTCGGTCCCCCGAAAAACAGTCAAAACGGAGCCCAGCGCAACCCTAAGCTCGAAAACGCCTTATAACACAACCGTAACTATAGATCACAAATACGATTTTACCAAGAGTTCCGCGATCTGGACCGCATTGAGGGCGGCGCCCTTGCGGATATTGTCGGCCACGACCCACAAATTCATGCCTCGCGGGTGCGAAATATCCTCGCGAATCCGGCCCACATAGACCGGATCCTTGCCCGCCGCGTCGCCGACCGGCGTCGGATATCCGCCCGCCTCGCGCCGGTCCACGAGCTCGACGCCTGGAGCCGCCTCGAGCAGTTTTCTGACCTCGTCCACGCCGATCTTGCGCCGCGTTTCGAGGTGCACCGCCTCGGAATGGCCGTAGAACACCGGCACGCGCACGGCCGTCGGGTTCACCTGGATCGTCTCGTCGCCCAAGATTTTGCGCGTTTCCCAGACCATCTTCATTTCTTCCTTCGTATAGCCGTTTTCCTGGAAGTCGTCGATGTGCGGGATCACATTGAACGCAATCTGCTTCGTGAATTTCGCCGGCACGACCTCCTGGAAATTGAGCAGCGCGGCGGTCTGGCGGCCCAGTTCCTCGAGCCCCGAACGGCCGGCGCCCGATACCGATTGGTACGTAGCGACGTTGATGCGCTCGATGCCGGCGGCACGGTGGATCGGGGCGAGCGCCACGAGCATCTGCATCGTCGAGCAGTTCGGGTTGGCGATGATGCCGCGCGTCGTGTATCGCGCAACCGCATCGGGGTTGACCTCGCTGACCACGAGCGGGATGTCGTCCTGGTAGCGGAACTCCGACGTGTTGTCGATGACCACGGCGCCCGCGGCCGCGGCGCGCGGCGCGTGCTCGCGGCTGACCTTGCCGCCGGCCGAGAAGAACGCGATGTCGACGCCGGCGAAATCGTAGGCCGCGAGCTCGCGGACCGGCAGCGATTTGCCCGCGAATTCGACCGTCCCACCGGCCGAACGCGCGCTCGCGAGCGGCACGAGCTCGGACACCGGGAATTTGCGCTCGGCGAGGACGCCGAGCAGGGTTTCGCCCACGGCGCCCGTGGCGCCGACCATCGCGACCTTGTAGCTCTGCTTCTTGCTCATTGCGTGCGGCTCGTCTCTCGGGGAAGGAGTATAGTTATCCATTTTGCGCAAATGTGCGCGGAACGACGTCGGGGTTCACCAGGTTCGGCGGCTTGCCGGCATGCTCGCCGTGACCGAAGAACGCGAGCACGTTCGTGACCGCAAGACCCGTCATTGCGCGCCGCGTTCCGTAGGTGGCGCTGGCGATGTGCGGGCTCAGAATCACGTTGTCGAGCGCCGCGAGCGCCGGATGGATCGCAGGTTCGCCTTCGAAGACGTCGAGCGCGGCGGCCGCCAAGCGACCCTCCGCGAGCGCCGCCGCGAGCGCCGCGTCGTCGACGATGCCGCCGCGCGCGACGTTCACGAGCACCGCATCCGGCTTCATCCGCGCGAGTTCGGGCGCGCCGATCGCATGGCGTGTCGCGGGCGTCAGCGGCAAGGTCAGGATCAGGAAATCGGCTGCGGCGATGAGCGCATCGCGCGCGACCCACCGCGCCCCGCACTCGCTTTCGAGCGCGGCCGGGAGCCGCGAACGGTTGTGATACAGGGTCTCGAGCCCGAAGCCTCGCGCGCGGCGCGCGATAGCCTGGCCGATGCGCCCCATGCCGAGGATGCCGAGCGTCCGCCCGACGAGATCGAGGCCGAGCCAGCCTTTGAATTCGGTCGCGTGCCAATGGCCGGCACGCACCCAGCGCTCGGCGGCGTTGACGCGACGCGCGGCGCCGAGCAGCAGTGCGAACGCGTAGTCGGCCACACTTTCGTTGAGCACGTCGGCCGTGTTCGTGACCGCGATGCCCGCCGCCGTGAGCGCCGCGACGTCGATGTTGTCGTAGCCGACCGCGAGGTTGGCGACGATGCGCAACCGCGCAGCCGCGGCGATCGCGCCCGCGCCGATGCGTTCCTTCAGGCCGACGATCGCCGCGTCGCAGGCGGCGAGCTTCTCGGCGAGTTCGGCGCCCGTGAACGCGATTTCGCGCGGTTCGGCTTCGACCTCGAAATGCGGCGCAAGACGCGCGATCACATCGTCGAAGGTCGGTCGCGAAACCCACACGCGCGGTCGGTCGCCGGACATCTCAGCCGCCCGCACGCGCGGCGCCCGGAATGCGGGGCGCGACTTCGCCGACGTCGCCGCACTGCGCGCGATGGCGCAGCGCCTGATCCATGAGCACGAGCGCCATCATCGCCTCGGCGATCGGCGTGGCGCGGATGCCGACGCAGGGATCGTGGCGGCCCTTCGTACGCACGTCCACGGGCGCCCCGTCGAGATCGACGCTGCGTCCCGGGATCAGGATGCTCGAGGTCGGCTTGAGCGCCATCGAAGCGACGATGCGCTGCCCGGTCGATATGCCGCCGAGGATTCCGCCGGCATGGTTCGAGAGGAAGCCCGCGGGCGTCATTTCGTCGCGGTGCGTACTGCCGCGCTGCGCGACGGCGGCGAAACCGTCGCCGATTTCGACGCCTTTCACGGCGTTGATCGACATGAGCGCAGCGGCGAGTTCGCCGTCGAGCTTGCCATAAATGGGCTCGCCCCAGCCCGGCGGCACGTTGTCGGCGACGACCGTGACGCGCGCGCCGACCGAATCGCCGGATTTGCGCAGCGCATCCATGAAGCTCTCGAGTTCGGGCACCATCGCCGCATCGGGCCAGAAGAACGGATTGCCTTCGATCGCTTCCCAATCGAACGTCCGCGGCTCGATGTCGCCGATTGCAGCGAGCCAGCCGCGCACGGCAACGCCGAACGTTTCGGCCAGCCACTTCTTGGCGATGACGCCCGCGGCCACGCGCATCGTCGTCTCGCGCGCCGAAGCGCGGCCGCCGCCGTGCGGATCGCGGATGCCGTATTTCTGCCAGTAGGTGTAGTCGGCGTGGCCCGGGCGGAACGTGCGCAGGAGCTCCCCGTAATCCTTGGAGCGCGCATCGGTGTTGCGGATCAGGAGCGCGACCGGCGTGCCCGTCGTGCGGCCTTCGTAGACGCCCGACAGAATCTCGACGTCGTCGCTCTCGCGGCGCTGCGAGGTGTAACGGCTGCGACCCGTGGCACGCCGTTCGAGATCGCGGCGGAAATCCTCGGGCGCGAGCGCGAGACCGGGCGGGCAGCCGTCGACGACGCAGCCGATCGCAGGCCCGTGGCTCTCGCCGAAGGTTGTCACCGCCAGAATCTTGCCGAACGTATTGCTCGCCACGTCGCTTTGCTGCTCAAAAAGCTAGAGATTGAACCACGAAAAACGCGAAGTGCACGAAGGGCAACAAAGAATTTGTTTGCATATGCCTCGACGAATTGCGCCGACGGTCCCTTTCGATTTTTCTTCGCGTGCTTCGTGCTCCTGGTGATCGTCGTGACCGCTTCGCTCCTCACGCCCGCATCCGCTTCGACGCCGCCGCCGCGATGGATTTCGCATGCGCGACGAGATCGGCGCGGCCGATCGCGAACACGCCCATCTGGCCGACCTCGAAATCGATCCAGTTGAGCGGCAAGTGCGGCAGCAGCCGCGCGAGCGCACGCTCGGCCTCGCCAACCTCGACGATGAGCCAGCCCTCGGGGCTGAGGTGCGCCGGCGCTTCCGTCAGGATGCGCAAGGCGAAATCGAGACCATCCTCGCCCGCGCGCAAGCCTAGCGCCGGTTCATGGCCGTATTCGGGCGGAAGTGCGGCGTATTCCTGTTCGGTGACGTAAGGCGGATTGGAAACGATGAGATCGTAGACCTCTCCGGCGATGCCCGCGAAAAGATCGGACTTGATCGCCCGCACGCGGTCTTCGACGTGCTGGAAGCGGATGTTCTCCTCGGCCAGCGAGAGCGCGGCGTCGCTGATGTCGACGAGGTCGACGTGCCATTCGGGATTGTGCACGGCCATCGCGATGCCGATGCAGCCCGAGCCCGTGCAGAGATCGAGCGCGCGCCGCACGTTCACGCCGTCGAGCCATGGCGAGAAGCCGTTCTGGATCGATTCGGCGATCGGCGAACGCGGCACCAGCGCGCGCGGATCGGATTTGAACTTGAGGCCCGCGAACCAGGTTTCTCCGGTCAGGTACGCGACCGGCGTGCGCTCGCGAACGCGGCGCTCGATGAGCGCGAGGACGTCGGTTCTTTCCGCGGCCGTCAGGCGCGCCACGCCGTAGTTCGGCGAAAGATCGTGCGGCAAGTGGAGCGCGTGCAGGACGAGATGCGTGGCCTCGTCGAGCGCATTGTCGTAGCTGTGGCCGAACGCGAGACCGGCGCCGGCGAAGCGGCTCGCACCGTAGCGGATGAAATCGATGATCGTGGCGAGTTCGTCGGTCACGCGTGGCTCGGGTCGGGACATTTCGGCAAGTATAGGGGAAGCGGCCGGCTATAATGCCCGGATGAATACGTCCTCCGCACCTTCGCGCACGCTGCCGGTGTCCGCGATCCTGCTCGCCGCCGTCGCCGCCGCCGTCGGCTTGTGGCTCGGCAGCCGCATGTTCGGCGCGCCGGCGCAGCCGAAACTCGAGAACGCCGTGCTGTACCCGGCGCCGCGGACGATCCCGCCGTTCCATCTCGTGCAGGCCAATGGCCAAGCGCTCGACAACGCGAGCTGGCATGGGCGCTGGAACGTCGTCTATTTCGGCTATACGAGCTGCCCCGACGTCTGTCCGACGACCCTCGCCACGTTCAAGCAGGCGTGGAAGGACCTGGGCGCGCGCGGTCTTGCCGATCGCGTGCGCTTCGATTTCGTGTCGGTCGATCCCGGCCGCGACACGCCGGAACTCCTCGCCAAATACGTCGCGTACTTCAGCCCCGATTTTGTCGCCGCCACCGGCACGGACGAAGAGCTCACGCCGCTCACGCGCGCGCTCGGACTCGTCTACGCGCGCAGCACCGATGCCGATGGGAAGATCGAGGTAGATCACAGCGGCTCGGCCGTGATCGTGGATCCGGACGGCCGGCTCGTCGGCATGTTCCGTCCGCCGTTCGCGGCGCACGCCGTGGCCGACGATCTCGCCACGCTCGCCGGCACGCAGGGCTGAGCATGCGGCTTGCCGTCGCGTTGCAGTATCTGCTGCCGCATCGTGCGCTCTCGCGCATCGTCTATTGGGCCACGCGCTGGACGTGGCGCCCGTGGAAGAACTGGCTGATCGGCCGCGTCGTCTCGGCCTACGCGGTCGACATGCGCGAAGCGATCGAGCCCGATCCGCGCGCCTACCCGAGCTTCAACGCGTTCTTCACGCGCGCGCTGCAACCCGGCGCGCGCATGCCGGGGCCGAGCGGCACTGTGCTGTGCCCCGCCGACGGGCGGGTAAGCCAGGCCGGGGCGATCGCGAGCGACGGGCGCATCTTCCAGGCGAAAGGCTTCCATTGCACCGCCGCCGAGCTGCTCGGCGACGCCGCAGCTGCTGAAAAGTATACGAATGGAAATTTCTTCACCGTATACCTCTCCCCTCGCGACTACCATCGCGTGCACATCCCGCTCGCGGGAACGCTCGTCGAGACGCTGCACGTGCCGGGACGCCTGTTCAGCGTCGCGCCGTTCACGGTAACGGCCGTGCCGCGCCTGTTGCGCGCAACGAGCGCCTGGTCTGCCATTTCGAAGGCGAGCGCGGCCCATTCGCGGTCGTCATGGTCGGCGCGATGCTCGTGTCGGGCGTCGAGACGGTCTGGGGCGGCGTGGAAATCCCGCCGTACGCAAGCCGTGTCGTGCGCAAGGATTATCGCGGACGCGGTGTCGCATTCGAGCGTTTCGCCGAAATCGGCCGCTTCAACATGGGTTCTACGGTGATCGTGCTGCTGCCGGAAGGCGCAGCGGAGCTCGACGCCGGCTTGGTGGCCGGCGCGCCGGTGCGCGTCGGCGCAGCGGTCGGGCGGCTGCGCTGACCATCGCGTTGCATTTTTGCGACACAAAAATCCGCGAGCGGCCGAGCCGTCCTGACGGACGGCAAAAACAGCGTGCATTTTTTGCGGACTTCCCCCAGAATGTGACGTGGGGGGTCGAAATGTGACGCAATCTGCAGGCGTCCGCACACCATCCCACCTACAATGGCGTACAGCGTGGCGCATGAAGCGCCGGGCTACTACCGAGGGCAGGGCTATCAAATGCGGATCGTCACTCGACTCATCGCGCTAACCCGATCCATCCAGCTCAATCGCCAATTCCGCGAAATCGAGCGCACGATCGCCGAACTACCGATGGCGACCCGCCGCCAGCTTGCCGCCATCGCCATGCGCGAATTCGCGACGGCGTCGAAATGCGAATTTCCGCATCTCTACGGCACGCCCGAGCACGAGCAGCGCTATCAGCCTTGGGGCAGCGGTACGGATCTCGGCTACTCGCGCGTGAAGTCGGACAATCCGCAGCTCAAGCTGCGCGGCATCGCGCTCTGGCTCACGGTCGCGTATCACGAAACCAAGGACTCGAAGTACGGCGACGTCCAAGAACTTCATCGCCACCTCATGCGCACCTTGCGCATCCTCAAGGAAAGCGCTCCCACCGAAGCCAATCCGTGGCTCGGCGCGCAGGCGGGCCAGGCGGCCTAGATCCGCCGAGAGTAACTCCACGTCGGGTTTCATGCGCCGGGGGAATTCCCGGCGTTTTTTT
>DASRGX010000014.1:0-2716 GCA_035650835.1 Rudaea sp.
GGTTCCGATGCTGGGCGCCTGGCAGCTCGTGCATGCACAGCGCGACGCCGCGACCGACTATCCGTCGCGCGTCATTCGCCTCATCGTCCCGTTCGCGCCGGGCGGCGGCACCGACATCGTTGGGCGCACAATCGCCCAGAAGCTCACCGAAGCGTGGAAGCAGCCCGTGGTGGTGGACAACCGCGCCGGCGGCAACGGCACGATCGGCGCCAATGCCGTTGCCAAGTCTCCGCCCGACGGCTACACGCTTTCGATGATCACCTCGAGCCATTCGGTCAACGTCACGCTCCAGGGCAGCAAGCATCCTTACGATCTTCTCAAGGATTTCGCGCCTGTCAGCCAGGTCACCCGCCAGCCGTACGTGCTTGTGGTCAATCCGGACCGGGCGTTCAAGTCGGTGAAGGAACTGGTGGCCTTCGGCAAGGCCCACCCAGGCAAGCTGACGTACGGCTCCTCGGGTATCGGCGGCACGAGTCACCTCGCCGGCGCGCTGCTCGGCTCGCTCGCCGAGATCGACATGACGCACGTGCCGTATCGCGGCGGCGAGCCGGCGATGGCCGATGTCGCGGCCGGCCAGATCGACATGCTGTTTTCAACGCTCCTGCAGTCGCACGGCCTAATCCAGGCGGGGAAGCTGCGGCCGTTTGCCGTGACGACGAGCGCGCGCTCGCCGGCCCTGCCCGACGTGCCGACGATGCAGGAGGCGGGCGTCGCCGGTTATGAAGTGACGCCGTGGTACGGCATAGTTGCGCCGGGCGCCACGCCGCGCGCGATCGTTGCGAAGTTGAGCGGCGAGATCGCGCGCGTCGTGCATTTTCCGGATGTGGCGCAGAAGATCGCCGCGGACGGTTCCGAGCCCGTGGGCAGCACACCCGAGCAGTTCGCGGCGCATCTCAAGTCCGAGGTCGAGAAGTGGCGCGACCTGATCCGCAAGACCGGCATTCGTACCGAAAGCTGAGCGGCTTCCTCGGCGAGCGCGTCGCCGCGCTCGCCTGGGATGATCTGCCGCCGCAGGCGATCCATTGGGCGAAGATCGGCGTGCTCGACGCTATTGGCGTCACGCTCGCCGGCAGCCGCGAAGACGCAGCGCGCCTCGTCGCGCGCTCGCTCGACTTGGCGCCCGGGCCATGCCTGCTTTTCGGCACGAGCCGCCGCGTCGGCGCGCTCGACGCGGCGTGCGTGAACGGCACGGCGTCACACGCGCTCGATTTCGACGACTGCAGCAACACCATGGGCGGGCACCCGTCGGTGCCGGTGCTTTCGGCGCTCTTTCCGCTCGCCGAACAGCAGGGTGCCTCCGGGCGGGACTTTGTCACCGCGTATGTCGCCGGATTCGAGGCCGAATGCAAGATCGCGCTCGCCGTCAATTTCCATCACTACACCAAGGGTTGGCACCCCACGGCGACTCTCGGCACCTTCGGCGCTGCCGCGGCGGCCGCCCGCCTGATGGGCCTCGACGGCGAGCAGACGAGCGCGGCGCTCGCGCTCGCCGCGTCCTTCGCGTCCGGCATCAAGGCGAACTTCGGCACCATGGCAAAGCCACTGCATGTGGGCCACAGCGCGCGCAATGGCCTCCTCGCCGCGCGGCTGGCCGGCGCCGGCGTTACAGCCAATTCCGAGGACGTCTTCGAGCACGAGCAGGGTTTCCTCGACGTGTTCAACGGCCCCGGCACCTACGACGTCGAGCGCGCGATGCGCGCCTGGGCCGGGCCCTTCGACATCGTGAAACCCGGCATCGGCATCAAGCAGTATCCCTGCTGTGGCAGCACGCATCCGGCGATCGACGCCATGCTCGAGATCGTCGGCCGGCGCCGCATCGCACCCGAGGCGGTCGAGCGCGTCGATGCCTGGATCCATGCGCGGCGGCTGCAGCACACCAATCGCCCGCGACCGGCGAGTGCGCTCGACGCCAAGTTCAGTCTGCAATACGTGCTCGCGCGCGCGCTCGCGGACGGCATGGTCGGCATCGCGCACTTCGAGAACCAGAGCTATCGCGAGCCGCGCATCGTGCATCTCCTAGAGCGCATCCATGTGGGCCCGTACGATGAGGCGCAGTTCGCCCCGGAGAACCATTTCGGCGGCGCGGTGCGTATCACGCTGGGCGACGGCAGCGTCGAGACGGCACGCGTCGAGGAAGCGCTCGGCCGCGCGTCCGATAACCCGCTCCCGCCTGGGCGAGTGCGGCGCAAATTCGAGCTGTGCGCGGCGACCGTGCTGCGCGAAGAGGCGATCGCACCCATTGCGGATGCGATTTGCGCGACGGAGACGCTTGCCGACATGCGCACGCTGACGGCGCTCCTCGCGAAGACCAAAGCCGGTGCCTGAGCAATACGATGTGGTGGTTGTAGGGAAGGGCAACGCTGCGCTTTGCGCGGCGCTCGCCGCCCGTGACCAAGGTGCGAGCGTCGCGATGCTCGAGGCGGCCGCGGAGGAAGAGAGCGGCGGTAACTCGCGCTTCGCCGGGGGCGTGATGCGCTTCGCCTACTCATCGGTGCAGGATTTGAAGCGCGTCACGGAGCTCACCGACGCGGAGATCGCACAAAGCGACTTCGGCACGAACACCACCGAAGAATATTTCGACGATCTTTTCCGCCTGACGAGCTTTCGCACCGACCCGGCGCTGTGCGAGCTGCTCGTCACGCAAAGCCTCGACATCATGGTCTGGCTCCGGGGCAAAGGCGTGAAGTTCGTGCCGAACTTCGGCCGCCAGTCCGCG
>DASRGX010000015.1:0-11310 GCA_035650835.1 Rudaea sp.
GTAAACCGAGCACCGCCACGGCGCTCTCGTTGAGGAGCTGCTTGACCTGCTGCGCGGGCGGCACGATATCGGGGGCATTGGCTGCCGGCGGCCGCGCCTCGGACGCCGAAACCGCACCTCCGCGCACCGAAATGAGACCGAGGCTCGCGAGCTGCTGCAGGCTCTCTTCGATGTCGCCGAACGCGTGCAGATTGCGCGAGAGCTCGGCGACCGTTTCGGTGCCGTGAATGACGATGAGCAGCGAACGTGCCCGCGGCGTGAGCTTGTGAGCGCGCTGGGCGAGCTCGCGGTTGCCGCTATCGGTCTTGATCGGGACGTCGGTCGGCTTCATGACACACCTCCGCATCGCGAGCGATGGTCGATATTAAACGCGAACGGCGCGCCCTGTACACTCGCGTATCGACGGGCCGCTGCGTCCGCCCCGCTGCCTCCCATGACCGATACCGCTCCGCGATTGTCCGCCTGCATCATCGCGTACAACGAAGCCGACCGAATCGAGGCTTGCCTCGATTCGCTCGCGTTCTGCGACGACATCGTGGTCGTCGATTCGGGCTCCGGCGACGGCACTCGCGAGCGTGCAGCAGCGCGCGGCGCCCGCGTCATCGAACGCGAATTCACGGGCTATCGCTCGCAGAAGGATTTCGCCGTGCGCTCGGCCGCTTACGACTGGGTGCTCTGCCTCGATGCCGACGAACGCGTTTCGGCGGAGCTGCGCCGTTCGATCGAAGCGGCGCGCGCGCGCGCGTTCGATGGCGCCGCGGGCGCTCGCTTTCCGCGCGCGACCGACTACTTCGGCGCCTACCTGCGCCACGGCAATGCCTATCCGGACCGGGTGCTGCGACTGTTCGACCGCCGCCGGGGCGGGTGGCGCGGCGAGCGCGAGATCCACGAGCACGCGAGCGTCGACGGGCCGGTGCTCGAACTCGCCGGCGACCTCGACCATCATGCCTACCGCTCCCTGTCGGACCAGCTCGCGCGCCTCGAACGCTATGCGCGGCTGATGGCCGAGCACATGCACGCGCGCGGGCGCCGGGCTCATGTGTGGAATCTCGTACTGAACCCCGGCTGGCGTTTCGTGCGCGGGTATTTCCTGCGCCTGGGTTTCCTCGACGGATGGCGCGGGCTCGTCTACGCGTACGTCGAGGCGAACTACGTGCGCCAGAAATTCATCAAGCTGTGGCTCCTCGAGCGCGGCCAGAAGCTCTGACGCCCGCCCGAGATCTTCAATCGAGCGCCGCGACCGCTGCGGCGATGCGCGCGCGGAACGCGCGGTCGTTGTCGTCGTACCAGGCGCGCGCGGCGGCGCCGTAGCGGTCGAGCTCGGCGTCGGAGCGCCCGATCGCTGCCTCGATCGCGGCCGTCATCGCGGCATCATCGAAGAAAAAGGTCGTTGCGAGATTCTGCGTGCCCGTGCGCGAAGTGCCGACGCGCAGGCCCCGGTCGGAAGCGATCATCTCGTTCATGGGCGGCGCGTCGAGCGTCAGGATCGTCGCGCCGACGCTCATCGCCTCGACGAGGTAGTGCCCGAAGCCTTCCGTTTCCGACGGGCAGAGATGGAACCGGTGGGCGTTCTGCAGACGCTTCAGTTCCGCGTCGTCGATGTAGTCGATCAAATGCCGGATATTCGCTGCCGGAGCGCCGGGCTTGGCCGAGCGCGGGTTCTGCACGACGGTCAGCGTCGGCCATTCGGGGTGCCGGCGCCACAAGGCGAGCAGCGGCTCCGTGCCCTTGTTCTGGCTGCGTCCGGCGAGATGGAAAAACATGCGCTCACGCGGCACCGCGCGGTCGAGGCGGTCCTCGCTCGTGAAGCCGACGTAGTCGGTCGCGCGGCCGAGCCGCTCGAAGATCGGCACGGCGTGCTGGGTCAACGCGAACACGCGATCCACCGCGCCGAACGCCTTGCGGTCGCGCGCGTCGAACCACTCCGGATGGGGCATCAGCACGTTGTGACGCGCAAGCGGCGCGAATTCCGCTCGCACGTGCTCGAGCATGAGGTTCACGTCGTACTGCGCGCGCGGCCGGCCCGTGACGACACGCCAGGCCACGCGTGCCCGCACCGCCCAGGGTTTGGCGATCTTGCGCAGCTTGCCGCGCCGGATCGCGCTGATGTCCACACGGTGACCGCCCGCCGCCAGCGCCTCGCGCAGCAGGCGCAGATTCTTCGTGAGGCCGAAGCCGTTGTCCCAAGCGATCAGGTTCACGCTGCGCATCTCAAGGCTCCCCGGCGTTCTTTTCGGCGTCCTCGTCGCTGGGCGCCTTCGGTACGCAGCCCGGTACGACGGCGTCGCTGCCGAACAGCCACCACTCGCGGCGGTTCGCCATTCCGATGCGCTGCGCCTTGCTGCGCTCCACGCAATCGCCCATCGCTTCATCGAGGATGAAGACGCGCCGATGCGCGGGATCCTCGGCGAGCCAGCGCACGGCTTCCTCGTACTGGCGGCTCCAGGCCAGCGTGAACCCGAAATCGCGCTTCGGCGGCGAGAGCATCAGCAGGTTCTGCTCTTTCCACGCGACGAGGCCGATCTCGGTGTCCGCGCCGGCGAGCTCGCGCGCGTGCCGCATCACGCCCGCGGCGGAACTGGCATCGTTGAGCAGCGGGTACGACCAGAAGCTCCAGATCAGCCACAGCGCGGCAAGGCCGGCGAGCAGCGCATGCACGCCGCGGCGCGGACGGAATGCGGCCGCCGCCGCGATGAAAGCTGCGCCGATCGCGACGAACATGGCCCACACGGCGTTGCCGAGGCTGTCGAGTTCGCGCCGGCGCAGCATGTCCTCGAGGTAGGCCGAATGGCCGAGAATGGCCGCGAGCCCCAGGCCGAGGATCGCGATGCCGGCGCCGAGCGCCAGCGCGAACGCCGTCTTGCGCAGACGCGGGCCGCTCGCGATCTCGCCGAGGTGCGGTGCGAGCGCGAGCGCGATCATCGGCAGCGCCGGCATCAGATACACGTCGCGCTTGCCGTGCGGAATGCTGAAAAAGACGAAGACGAGCGCCGCCCAAGCGAGCGGCAGCAGCACGCGCGCGTCGCGCCCGGCGAGATCCCGCCGCCACCGAGTGACCGCTCCGACATACGCGAGCGACAGCGGAAACCAATCGAACAGGACGATCGGCACGTAGTACCACCAGGGCTGCGGATGGTCCCAGGATTTCGCGTAACGCCCGGCGGTCTGATGGAAGAAGAGATCGTGCACGTACGCGTCGTAATCGGGCGAAGCGTGGCTTTGCGCGACGACGAGCACGCTCAAGCCCCAGGCGAGGACGGGCGCGAGGAACGCGGCGCCGCCCGCGAGCCAACGCAAGGAGCTGCCCGCAGTCCGCGTGACGTCCCATCCGCTTCGGCGCGCGAACAGGTAGGGCACGAACATCAAGAGCGCGAGCACGCCGACGCCTTTGGTCACGACGCCCACGCCGGCCGCGAAACAGCCGAGCCAGAACGCGCGCCAGTTCGGCCCGCGCAGGAAATGCAGCAGCAGGCCCCAATTCGCCAATGTGAGCCAGGCGACGACGAGAGGGTCGATCTGCGCGCGCTTGGCCTGGAACATGAACTGGAACGCGAACAGCAATGCGACGGCGGCATGGAGCCCCGCGCGGTGATTCCACAACCGGCGGCCGAGATCGTAGGTCAGGGCAAGCGTCATGAGCGCCGCGATGAACGACGGCAGCAGAAACGCGATGCGCCAATCGCGCACGATCTCGTACGAGGCCGCCTGCGCCCAGAACAAGAGCGGCGGCTTGTCCGAGTAAAGCTCCCGACCGCGATGCGGAAACAGCCAGTCGCCGGATTCGACCATCTGCTTGGACGCGAGCGCGAAGCGCGGCTCGTCGGACGGCCACGGATCGCGCAGACCCATGCCCGCGGCGAGCAGGATCGCCGCGAAGAGCAGGAACAGGCGCCATTCTCGACGCGCCTGCGCAACGGGAGTCGGATCGGACATCGCGGTGTGAGGGAACGAAAGGCCGCGTATGCTAGCAGTGCCGCATGCGTTTGGCTCAGGCCGGCGCTGCGGCGCCCGAGAGATCGCAGGGCAGGCGCAGCACGAAGGCCGCCCCGCCGCCGGGCCGGTTCTCGGCGCGGATGCTGCCGCCGTGTTCTTCGGCGATCTTCTTGGCGACGGCGAGACCGAGCCCCGTCCCGCGCGCCTTGCTCGTCGTGTACGGCTCGAACCAGCGCTCGTCGAAGCCCTCGGGCAGGCCCGGGCCGTTGTCGGCCACGGTCAGTTCGACCCAGGTACGGCCGTCCTCGCGCACTTCCTGCGTCGTCACTTCGATGTGCGGCTTGCGCGTGTCGCCGATGGCTTCGAGCGAATTCTTGAGCAGGTTGTGCAGAAGCTGGCGCAGACGTCCGGCGTCCGCACGCAACGCCGGATCGGCCGGCGCGAAGCGGCGCGTGAGCTGGATGCGTTGGTCGTTCTCGTAAAGATCGAGCACTTCGCCGACGAGCGCGTGCAGCGACAGCGAGCGGGTCTGGATTTGCGGCGGTCGCGCGTAGTCGCCGAACGCGTTAACGAGCGCCTTGAGCGCTTCGACCTGGTTGATGATCGTGTGCGTGGCGCGATCGAGGAGCTCGGTTTCCTCCGCAGGCAAGCGGCCGATGAAGCGGCGGCGCAGGCGCTCGGCGGCGAGCTGGATCGGCGTGAGCGGGTTCTTGACCTCGTGCGCGAGCCGGCGCGCGACTTCGGCCCAGGCCGCGTCGCGTTGCGCGCGGTTGAGCAAAGTCAGGTCGTCGAATACGGCGACCACGCCCGCCTCGTCCCCGGGTCCCGGCGCAAGTTCCGCGCCGCGCAGCATGAGCACGCGGCGTTCGCCCTCGCGTTCGATGATGACCTCTTCGCGCCACTCGCGCAGGCCTTCGCGGGTATGCGCAAGGATCGGATCGACGAGCGGCCCGAGCGCCGCGTGGTCGCGACGGACGCTGCTCAAGTGCTGACCGACGTACTTGGCGAGCGGCGCGTCGAGGATCGATTCGGCGGCGTGGTTGACCGTGCGCAGCACGCCATCGCGGTCGAACCCGAGCACGCCCGACGTCAAGCGCTCGAGCACGGCTTTGAGATAGGCGCGCTGGTTTTCGGTTTCGCGCGCGCTGTGGCTCAGGCGCGAACTCGTCAGCTCGAGCTCGCGCTGCATGTGGCCGAACGAGTTGACGAGAAACCCGAGCTCGTCGTCCGATGCGACCGGCAGGGGCGTGTCGTAACGCCCGGCGCTGACCGCGCGCGTCGCGGCCGCGAGCCGTCCGATCGGCGCCGTCGCGCGCCGCGCCACGCCGAATGCGGCGAGCAGCGCGAACAATACGGAAAGCAGCAGCACGAACGTGAGCACGAGCGTGAACGTGAGCTTGAGCGAATCGCGCAGATACTTGAGCCGCTGGAAATCGAAGCTCGCCTGCTCCACGCCGGTCGTGAGCGGCTGTACGCGCTGCGGCACGGGATAGAGCGCCTGCAGCAAGCGCTGGTCCTCGGCCGCGCCGCCCGGTAGCGGGACGACGATGCGCAATACGAGGCGGTCGCCGAGCGGCTCGGCCTTCGCGTAATGGCCGTTGTCCTTGACTTCGAGCAGTGCGGCCGAATCGGGGAACACGGGCGAGAGGAACTTCGGATCGGCGCTGGCGCTCGCGAGCACGGCGCGATCGCTGCCGAACACCGTGATCTGTGTCGCGCCCTGCGCATCGAACGCGGCGTCGAGCCGCGTTTGCAGGTCTTCGGCGCCGACGTCGGCGAGATCCCGCGCCAGCGCTTCGCTGCCGCGTCGCGCGGCGCCGAGGCGTTCGTCGAGATAGATACGGCCGATTTCGAGCGCATCGTCGAAGGCGCGCTCCATGCGGACGTTGAACCAGGTGTCGATCGTCGCATCGATGAAATTGAGCGCGAACCCGTACACGACCAGGACCGGCGGCACGGCGAGCAGGATCAGCATCTGCAGCAGCCGGCGCGTCAGCAGCGCGCCCGGCGTGCTGCGCCTGAGCTCGCCGCGCAGCCGCAGCAGGCGCTGCGCGATCACGGCGATCAACACGAGAAGCGCGAGCATCGACGCGCCGAGCACCCACGGATAGAACGCGGCGAAACGCGTGCTGCCGCCGGTCGCGTCGTCGGCGAGCACGAGCGCCGTGGCGAGCAGCACCGCCACCGCAGCGGCGGGCAGCACGCGGCGCGCGAGGCGCATCAGGCGGCCGGTGCCGGCCACGCGAACGTTCCGCTCGAGATGCGCCACGCCGAGCGCAGCAGCGCGGGAATGCGCAGTGCGCCGGGCAAGGCATTCCGATCGAGATCAATCTCGATCGTGTAACGCTGCGCACCGGGCGCGGCGATATCCATCGGCAGGCGCAGATCCTCGAGCGCGGCGATGAGCAGCGTGCGCGCGCTGTAGCTGCGCGTTTCGCCGCGGTCGAGATCGCGCCACTGGTACTGGCGGCTGAGCGGGTAGTAGCGCAGCTCGATGCGCCGCTCGACTGCGGCGAGCGTCGGACGCCAGCCGAGCACGGACGCGCCTTCGGCCTTCACGCGCACGACGAAGTCGAGCGGTATCCCATGATCGAGCGCGCCCAGCACGCTGGAATCGGGCTGCCATTCCAAGCGCGCGCTCAGAACCCCGCCGCCGAGCGCAGCGCCGCGGACGCTGAGCGCGGTCGCCGCAGGACGCGCGCACGCGGCGACGATCGCCGCCGCTGCCGCGAGCGCCATGCAAAAGTATACGTTTAGCCTACGCCTTCTTTTCCAGGACCGCATAGAAGAATCCGTCCATGCCGTTTTCGCCCGGCAGGTTCTGCGCGCCCGCTCCGGCCGCGCGCCACCCGATCGGGACCGGCGACGTCCCCGCGTCGGCGTGGCGCCTCGTGAAACCGGCGATCACGTCGGCATTCTCGACGCGGAACAACGAGCATGTCGCATAGACTAAGCGCCCGCCGGGCGCGAGCAAAGGCCAGAGCGCGTCGAGCAACGCGGTTTGCGTGGCCGCGAGCGCCGGCAAGTCGGCGGCGCGCCGGTGCAGTTTGATGTCGGGCTGGCGCCGAACGACTCCGCTCGCCGAGCATGGCGCGTCGAGGAGGATGCGCTCGTAAGGCGTGCCGTCCCACCACGCAGCGGGCGCCGCCGCGTCGGCGGCGCGCACGTCGGCCGCCACGCCGAGCCGGGCAAAGTTCTCGTGCAGGCGCGGCAGGCGCGCAGCATCTCGATCGAGCGCAGTGAGGCGCACGTCGGCCGACTCGAGCACGTGTGCCGCCTTGCCGCCCGGCGCGGCGCAGGCGTCGAGCACACGCATGCCGTCCCGCACGTCGAGCAGCTCCGCGGCGAATTGCGCGGCGCCGTCTTGCACCGAAAACGCGCCCTCGTCGTAGCCCGGCAGCTTCGTCACGTCGAGACTCTGTTCGAGCATGAGCGCATGCGGAAGGCGGTCCGGCGCAGTCACTGCGTAGCCTTCAGCAGCAAGGCGCGCAGCGAATGCTTCGCGCGTCGTCTTCCTGCGGTTGACGCGTAGCCATAGCGGCGCTTCGGCGTTGTTCGCGGCAAGGATCGCCTCGGCCTCCGCGGGCCAATCGGCGGCGATCGCGTCGATGAACCAGCGCGGGTGCGCCGTGCGCGTTACCGGGTCGGCGTCGAGCCGGCGCAGGTGCGCCGCGCGCTCGCGCAGCCAACGCCGGAGCAGCGCGTTCGCAAGCGCGGCGAATTTCGGCCGGCCGAGCCCGCGCATTGCCTCGACGGTGGCAGCCACGGCTGCGTATTCCGGCAGCCTGAGGATCTCGAGCTGGACGAGCCCGAGCACGAGCAGCGCCTGCACGAGGGGCTCGCGCGCGCTCAATGGGCGATCGAGCAGCGAGTCGACCGCGGCGTCGAAGCGCAGCCACCAGCGCGTGCCGGCGTGCAGCTGCGCCGACATCAGGGCGCGGTCGCGCGCATCGGCGAGCATTGTGGAAAATGACGCAAATGCCACGCGCAGCGACGCGCCGCCGCGCACGCAGCGGTCGAGCGCTTGCGCCGCGAGCACGCGTGGCTCGGCGCCCGCGCTCACGAGCGGCCAGGGTCCGGCCGCGCGTTCAGATAGTCGCGCACCGGCATGCGGCGGCCACCCGCCCGCTGCACTTCGAGCAGCCGCAGCACGCCCTGCGCGCAGGCGACGTCGATGCCGTCGCGTCCGGCGGCGACGATCTGCCCCGGCGCGGTGTCGCCGTGCGCAGTCAGCGCCTGCGCCTTCCAGATGCGCAGGCGTTCGCCACCGACGTCGGCTTCCGCCACCGGCCACGGATCGAAGGCGCGCACCTTGCGCTCGAGCGCGGCGGCGGTTTGGTGCCAGTCCAGCTTCGCCTCGGTCTTGTCGAGCTTGTGCGCATAGCTCGCGCCCTGTTCCGGTTGCCGCTCGGGCGTCAGCGTTTCGCCGCGCACGAGGCGCAGGAGGCCCTCGCCGAGCACCTCGGCGCCGAGCGCGGCGAGGCGATCGTGCAGCGTGCCGCCGGTGTCTTGGGGCGCTATCGCAAGGGCGCGCCGCAACAGCACCGGGCCCGTGTCGAGCCCCGCTTCCATCTGCATGAGGCAGACGCCTGTTTCGGTGTCCCCCGCGAGCAGCGCGCGCTGGATCGGGGCCGCGCCGCGCCAGCGCGGCAACAACGACGCATGCACGTTCCAGCAGCCGAAGCGCGGCGCCGCAAGCACGCTGCGCGGCAGCAGCAGTCCGTAGGCGACGACGACGAAAAGATCGAGCGCGTAGTCGCGCAGCCGCTGCCGCACGTCCGCGCTTTTCAGATTCTCCGGTTGCTCGACCGGATAGCCCGCGTCGAGAGCGGCCACTTTCACGGGGCTCGGCGCGAGCTTGCGGCCGCGTCCCGCAGGACGGTCCGGCTGCGTATACACGGCGGCGATCTCCACTCCCGCCACGCGGCAAGCCGCCAGGTGCGGCACCGCGAACTCGGGCGTGCCCGCAAACCCCAGGCGCAACGGCATCGGGCTCACGCCGCGGGCGCGGCGGCGCGGCGCTGCTTTTCGAGTTTCTTGCGCACGAGCTCGCGCTTGAGCGGCGAGAGATAGTCGACGAAGAGCTTGCCGAGAAGATGATCCATCTCGTGCTGGATGCACACGGCGAGCAATCCGCTCGCCTCGAGCCGGAATGGTTTGCCGTGCCGGTCCAGCGCCTCGACGACGATGCTGTCGGCGCGTTCCACGTCGGCGAAGATCCCCGGCACCGACAAGCAACCTTCCTGATAGACCTGGCTGCCCGCGCGCTCCAAGATCTTCGGATTGATGAGGACGAGCGGCTGGTTCTTCTCCTCCGAAACATCGGCCACGAGCAGCTGTTTGTGCACGTTGACCTGGGTTGCGGCCAAGCCGATGCCCGGCGCGGCGTACATCGTCGCGAACATCGCGTCGATGAGCTCCTGCAGGGCTTCGTCGAAGACGCCGACGGGCTGCGCCTTGGTGCGCAGTCGCGGGTCGGGAAATTCGAGAATGGTGAGCATGATCGTCATGATTGCGCCGCCGCATTGGGTTATCAAGCGCGGCGGCGGGTTCGCGGCAAGTCGGGCGGTTGAGCAAAAATTCTACGCCGATTCGGCACTTGAAGCGAATCTTGCGGCACTGCAGCGAGCCGTAGCCCGCGGTTCCGCCCGTCAAGGGCGCGATTTCGTGGCGCCGGTCATTTTCTCCGGTAAATATTTCGTATACACTCGGGAAGCCCTTGGGGAATCAGGTAATTGGCAGCCATGCTTAAAAAACTACCTGCGGTTTGTGCTGGACTGCTGCTCACCCTCTCGGTTTTTGCCGCGACCGTGGAGTTGAACGAGCATCACCCTGACACCTACACGGTGCAGAAAGGCGACACGTTGTGGAGCATCTCGGCGCGCTTCCTCAAGCGGCCGTGGGAATGGCCCGAGATCTGGCAGGCGAATCCCCAGGTGCGCAATCCGCATCTGATCTACCCGGGCGACGTGCTGAACCTGAGCTACGTCAACGGCCGGCCGAGCCTCAGCGTCGCCGGCGGCGGCAGCGAAGGCGGCTTCGGCCCGCACGTACGCGCGACGACCGTCGACGACGCGATCAAGCCCGTGCCGCTCACCGACATCGAAGCGTTCCTCAAGAAGCCGCGCATCATCTCGGCCGAGGATTTCCGGCACGCACCGCACATCGTCGGTCTCGAGGACCATCACATCAACGGCGGCCCGGGCCAGCTCGCCTACGTGCGCGGCCTCGATGCGCAGCCCGGCCAGCAGTTCGCGATCGTCCGGCCGCTCGGCCGTTATTACGAGATCGTGAGCGACGACGGCAAGACGGTGCAGACGTTCCGCCAGTCCCTCGAGGACGAGGACAATCGCCCCGACATGCTTTGGCATGAAGGCCCCTGGAATTTCACGTTGCACGGCGACGTGCACTTCGTCGGCTACGAGGTGCTCCAGTTCGGCAGCGTGCAGGTCACGAAGTCCGGCAACCCGGCCTCGACCGTGGTCATGGCGGCCGACATCGAAGTGCGCAAGGGCGACTACGTGATCCCGCTCGACACGACGCCTTTCGATTTCCAATACGTGCCGCACGCGCCGAAACAGGTTTCGCCGGACCTGCACGTCATCGCCTTCACCGATGCGCTCGCCGCAGCGGGTCGGCTGCAAGTCATCGCGCTCTCGAGCGGCGCCCTACAGGGCGTCGAGAACGGTCAGGTCTATTCGATCTTCAGCCCGGGCGACGTCGTGCACGACGAAACGGATTACCCCGAGCTCAGCGTGCGCTCGTTCGTGCATCCGAACGATTCGGAAGTCCAATTGCCCGAAGAGTACGTCGGCCACGTCATGGTATTCCGCACCTTCGATCACGTGAGCTACGGCCTCATCATGGACGGCATACGGCCCGTGCATCTCGGCGATCGGCTCTACGAGCCGGACCACAGGTAGCTACCCCGGGGTCGGGGAACACGCAGGCGGCGCGGGAGAGCTTCCCGCGCCGTTTGTCTTTAGGACGTCGCTTCGAGTGAGCCGCAAGGATGCCGATCACGCTGCCCCACGATGAAACCACTGCATGGCTCGCCCTGTTGCGCGCCCCCGGCCTAGGCGCCGTCGGCGTTCGCGAGCTCGTCGCCAAGCACGGCGGCGCGGCGTCAGCGATTGCGGCGGCCGACGCCCGCATCCCCGATGCGGCACGCACATGGCTGGCCGCTCCCGATGGGGCCGCCATCGAGCGCGACCTCGCCTGGCTCGAAGCGCCGGATCATCACCTCGTCACGGCGCTTTCGGAGGACTTCCCGCTGCTTTTGCGCGGCATACCGGCTGCGCCCGCAGCGCTGTTCGTGGTCGGCGACCCGACGCTCTTGTGGACGTCGCAGATCGCCGTCGTCGGCGCACGCAACGC
>DASRGX010000016.1:0-11982 GCA_035650835.1 Rudaea sp.
TGCCTGGCTTCCTTCGACGATGCATTGCCCTAAACTGGTGCAATGTCCGACACTCGCACGATGGACGTGCTTCCCGACCAGCTCGCGACGGGCATCGCCGTTTACGATCCGGAGCTCCGCTGCGCTTATGCGAACGCCGCCTTCTGCGAGGCGATCGGCGCGGGTTTCTCGCGCTTGCGTGGGCAAGGTTTCGAGGCCCTTGGCCCTCCCGGCGCGGTGCTCGCGCCGCTCGCGGAGCGGGCGCGCTCGGCGCACGGTCCCGTCGCAGCCCGGGCGCTGGAACTCGTGCTCGGCGGCGGCAACCGCCTCCGGGCTGACATCATCGTCAGTGCGCTGGCGGACGGCCGGACGCTCGTCGAGGTGCATGCGCTCGCTCCCGACGAAGCCGTGCCGGTGCGGTTGTCCGAGACGCTGCGCGGTCTCGCGCACGAGGTGAAGAACCCGCTGGCCGGCGTGCGCGGCGCAGCGCAATTGCTCAAACGCCGCGTCCACGGCGCGGACGTTCAGCACTTGGCCGATCTCATCATCGCCGAAGCGGATCGCCTTGCGGCGCTCGCCGATCGCCTGCTGCACCCCGGCGGCAAGGTTGCGCCCGACGAGGTCAACCTGCACGAGGTCGCCGAGCGTGCGCGCGCGTTGATCGCGGCGCAGGCGCGTCCTGAGCTCGAGCTTCGTCGCGATTACGACCCGAGCCTGCCTGCGCTGCACGGCCATGCCGATCGCCTGCTCCAGCTCGTGCTCAATCTGCTGCGCAACGCCGTCGAAGCGCAGGCGCACACGATCACCGTGCGCACGCGCGCCGAGCATCGCGTCGTGCTCGGCGGCGAGACGCTCAAGCTCGCGCTCAGGCTCGACGTCGTCGACGACGGCGTGGGCGTACCCGACGCGCTGCGCGACACGATGTTCCTGCCGCTCGTTTCGGGCAACGCGAGCGGCAGCGGACTCGGTCTCGCGCTCGCGCAAGAAATCGCGCACGAGCACGGCGGACGGCTGTCGCATCACGACCACGCCGGCCAGACCGTGTTCAGCCTGCTCCTGCCGGTGGAACCCGCATGAGCGCCGTGTGGATCGCCGACGACGATCAGGCCATCCGCTTCGTGCTCGGCGAGGCCTTGCGCGAAGCCGGCCGCGACGTGCGCGAATTCGCCGACGCCGAGGCGCTGGTCGCAGCGCTCGAGACAGGCACGCCCGACGTCGTCGTCAGCGACGTGCGCATGCCCGGTGCGAGCGGTCTCAAGCTGCTCGAGCAACTCAAAGCGCGCGGCGTGACAGCGCCCGTGATCGTGATGAGCGCGTTCACCGACGTGACGTCGACGGCCGCCGCCTACCGCAACGGCGCGTTCGACTATTTGCCGAAACCGTTCGACCTCGATCAGATGGTCGCGGCGGTGGAGCGCGCCGTGGCCGAAACGCAGCCGCCGCCCGCACCCGTGGCGCCGCTCGGACCCGAACAGGAACTCGTCGGCCAATCGCCGACGATGCGCGAGCTCTTCCGCAGCATCGGCCGCGTCGCGGCCACGGACCTCAACGTGCTCGTCACGGGCGAAACCGGCACCGGCAAGGAACTCGTCGCGCGCGCGCTGCATCGCCACAGCGCGCGTGCGACACGGCCGTTCGTCGCGATGAACACCGCGGCGATCCCGTCGGAACTGCTCGAATCGGAACTGTTCGGCCACGAAGCCGGCGCGTTCACGGGGGCGCTCAAGCGTCATCCCGGCCGTTTCGAACAGGCCGAAGGCGGCACGTTGTTCCTGGACGAGATCGGCGACATGCCGCTCAACCTGCAAACGCGCCTTTTGCGCGTGCTGGCCGAAAGCGAGTTCTATCGCGTGGGTGGCCGCGAGCTGATCCGCGCCGACGTGCGCGTGATCGCGGCCACGCATCAGGACCTGAACGCCAAGGTCGCGCGCGGCGAATTCCGCGCGGATCTCCTGCACCGCCTCGACGTCGTGCGCCTGCACCTGCCGCCGCTCGCCGAACGGCGTGCGGACATCCCGCTGCTCGCCGCACGTTTCCTCGCGCGCGCCGCGGCGGCGATGCGGCTGGAGCCCAAACGCTTCTCGCCCGCGGCGCTCGGCGCGCTCGCGCAGATGGCCTGGCCCGGCAACGTGCGTCAGCTCGAGAACCTGTGCCGGCGTCTCGCGGTCATGGCGCCGGGCCGCGAGATCCGCGTGCAGGATCTGCCCCAGGCCGATCGCGCCGAAGGCGATGCGGGCGACTGGCGCCACGCGCTCGAGCGCAAGGTGCGGGAGCGCCTCGCGCAAGGCGAAAGCGGCATGTATGCTGAACTGCGCGAGGCCTTCGATCGCGCACTGCTCGATGCAGCGCTCGCCGAAACGGGCAACCGCCGCAGCCGCGCCGCCGAACGGCTCGGCATGGGCCGCAACACCGTGACGCGCAAGCTCGGCAGCTCGCGCCTACGCAGACGCAAGGAATGACGACCATGACTGAACCCACGATCGCGGTGCGCCACGCCGCGCCCGCCGATCTCGACGCGATCGCCGAGTTCAACGCCGCGATGGCGAAGGAGACTGAAGACAAGGTGCTCGCGGCTGAGACCCTGCGCGCCGGTGTCGCGGCCGTGCTCGCGGAGCCGCGCCACGGCTTCTATCTCGTCGCCGACGCCGACGGCGCTGCGGCCGGGTGTCTCATGATCACGTACGAATGGAGCGACTGGCGCAACGGCGAGTGGTGGTGGTTGCAGAGTGTCTACGTCCGGCCCGAGTGGCGCCGCGGCGGCGTGTTCCGCGCGCTCTATGCCGAGGTGGAACGTCGCGCCATGGCGGCGCCGGGCGTGATCGGCGTACGGCTCTATGTCGAGCGCGAAAACGCGCGCGCGCAGCACACCTATGCGAGTCTCGGTCTCGCCGAGACGCATTATCGCCTCTACGAGAAGACGTTCGCCGCGGGCCGCTGAGCGGCGCGACGTCGCATACGATGCAGCAAGACCTTCCCTCCCGCTGGCACCGGCTCGCCGCCGATGCGTTCGGACTCTGGCTCGCACCGCTCGCCGCCGCGGTGCTGCCGGGGCGAGCGGGATATGCGCTCGCGCGCCGTTGTGCGCGCAGCGAGCGCCTTTACCGGGATGCAGTCGACGCCGCGTGGGCCGTCGCGCAGCGGTATTGCACGGATGCCGATGTTTCCGCATGGAAATATCGATACCGGCTGCTGCGTCTCGTCGATCACGTCGACAGCTATTCGACGCTGCTGCACGGCGCGCGCTGGTGGCGGCACCGCATCGACCGGCAGGGCGAATGGCCCGTTGCGGACGGTCCGCGCGTGTTCCTGACCTATCATTGGGGCGCCGGTCACTGGATCTGGCGCGAATTGCAGGCGGCCGGTTTCCATGCCTCGTTCCTCGCTCGCCGCCCGGAAGGGCGAGCACTCGGCGTCACGCGGCTCTCGCACTGGTACGGGGCGTTCCGCGCCTGGGCGCTGCCACGCATCGGCAGCCGCGGGCCGCTGTTCGTCGGCGGCAGCCGCGATGCGATCGCCGAGGCCTTGCGCGCGGGAACGAGCATCGTCGGCATGCTCGACTTGCCGGCGGCGGCACAGCAGCGTGCGATCGAGCTGCCGTTCGCCGGCCGCCGCGTGCGCTTTCCGATCGGTCTCACCGAGATCGCCGTGGCTGGCCGCTTTCCGGTCACGCTGTTCGCGGCCGGTCTCGACGTCGCCACCGGCCGGCGCCGGCTCTGGATCGAGAACCTCGACCAGGGCGCCGGCATCGAGGAGGTCATGCGGCGCTACGCCGCGCTGCTCGAGGCGCGTGTGGCCGAAACGCCGGAATTTTGGCAGCTGTGGCGCGAGGCGCCCGCGATGTTCGTGATGCCCGCCTGAGTCAGGCGTTGTGCCCCTTGTAGAGCGTGCTGTGCGGAGCCCGCAGCTCGGCTTCCGGACGCTGCGAAGTATAATAGTATAACGCGATCGACTGACGGTACACGCCGGACGGCGCGGTCCACGGGTTCGGGTGGCCGTGGAACGTGTCCGAGCGCGTCGCGAAGATCACGGCGCGGTTGAACAGCGGCTCCACGCGCCGCACGAGGCGTGTTCCGGTCGTGTCCCAAAGTTCGAGCTCGCCGCCGTAGCCGGCGCGCCAATCGGGCGTCAGATACACGAGCAGGTTCAGTCGACGGTGCGCCTCGATGCGCGGGTGCCAGTTGAAATCGGCGTGGATGCCGAGGTGATCGCCGGGCCGGCTCAGATGGATGCCGCCGCCGACCAGGTGCGGGTCCGGCAGCAGATGCTCGATGCCGGTGAGGCGCTCGAGGAAGCCGACGAACGGGCCCGTGTTGAGATCGCGGATCGCACGCCGCAAGGGTTCCGGGAAAAGCTCCTCGCGCGCGCTCGCGAGCTTCATCTCGACCGTCTTGATGCCGAACCGGTCCCAGCCCACGGCGTCGTCCGGCTGCGGGAACGCACGCGCGATGTCGGCGGCGCTCGTAGCGTCCAAAAAATCGTCGATGACCGCGTGCGGATACGGGCTCGCGTCGGCGAACTCGGCGCGCCGTGCAGCGGCGAGGCGGTCGAGTCTGTCCAGATCGAAAACGTAGGGCATACAATGGGCGGCAACGACGGGCGGCGCATGATACCAGCACCGCTCCCATTTCCCGTTCGCGAAGGACGCCATCGTGACCACGACAAAACGCGTTGCCATCTTAGGCGGAGTGCGCATCCCGTTCTGCCGCAACAACACGGCGTATGCCGACGTCGGCAATTTCGGCATGGCGGTCAAGACGCTCGGCGCACTCGTCGAGCGCTTCGGTCTCAACGGCGTGGAACTCGGCGAGGTGGCGTTCGGCGCGGTCATCAAGCATTCCTCGGACTGGAACATCGCGCGCGAAGCGACGCTGTCTTCGGGCTTGTCGCCGCTGACGCCCGGCATCACGACGGCGCGCGCCTGCGGCACCTCGCTCGACAACACGATCATCATCGCGAACAAGATCGCTGCGGGGCAGATCGACGCGGGCATCGCCGGCGGCACCGACACGACAAGCGACGTGCCGATCGTCTACAGCCGCGCGCTGCAGCAGCGCTTGCTCGCGGTGAACCGCGCGAAGACGCCGCTCGACAAGATCAAGGCGGCAGTGCGCGGATTCTCGTTCGGCGAGCTCAAGCCGAGCTTCCCGGGCGTCGCCGAGCCTCGCACCGGCATGTCGATGGGCGACCATTGCGAGCTCATGGCCAAGGAATGGAAGATCTCGCGCGAGGAACAGGACAAGCTCGCGCTCGCGAGTCATCAGAAAGCCGCCGCCGCCTACGAGCGCGGCTTCTTCAAGGACTTGGTCGTGCCGTTCCGCGGCCTCGAACGCGACGGGTTCCTGCGCAGCGATTCGACGCTCGAGAAGCTCGCCGCGCTCAAGCCCGCATTCGACAAGACCTCCGGGCAAGGCACGCTGACCGCGGGCAATTCGACGGGTCTCTCGGACGGCGCTTCGGCCGTGCTGCTCGCGAGCGACGACTGGGCCGCATCGCGCGGTCTCAAGGCGCAGGCGTACCTGACGCATGCGAAGGTCGCCGCCGTCGACTTCGTGCGCGGCGAAGGCCTGCTCATGGCGCCGACGATCGCCGTGCCGCGCATGCTCAAGGATGCCGGGCTCACGCTCCAGGATTTCGACTTCTACGAAGTCCACGAAGCGTTCGCCGCGCAGGTGCTATGCACGCTGCGCGCGTGGGAAAGCGCCGACTATTGCAAGAACCGGCTGGGCCTCGACAAACCCCTGGGCAGCATCGATCTGGCCAAGCTCAACGTCAACGGATCGAGCCTCGCGCTCGGTCATCCGTTCGCGGCGACCGGCACGCGCATCGTGGCCACATTGGCCAAGCTGCTCGAGGAAAAAGGCAGCGGCCGCGGGCTCATCTCGATCTGCACCGCGGGCGGCATGGGCGTTACCGCGATCGTCGAGCGCCCATGACGAAATCCCTTCCCCGCTGGCGGGGGAAGGTGCCGAAGGCGGATGGGGGCGACGCTGCGACGACATCGCACGCCGAGCGGTCCTAGATTTCCCCCTTCAGGCTGCCGCCAGCTTCCCCCGCGAGCGGGGGAAGCGTTCAGTTGGATACACAGCGTGAATAAAAGGCGCTACGCATCGCGCTTTACGAGGCGGCTCAGCGGAACGAGAAACGCGGGGTCCAGTTCTGCGTGGGCGCGTAGGAGCTGCGCCGCACGCGCATGCGCGCTTGCAGCTCGGCACGGCGGCCTTCGAGCCACTCCGCGCGGCCGAGCTTGCGCTCGTCGTCGCCTTCGCCGCGCCGCGCGGCTTCCTGGCTGCGATAGGCGCAGAAATCGGCATAGGCTTCGATCTCGGGCGCCAGCACGCGCCCGACGACCTCGATCATGATGGCGTCGTCGAGGAAACCGAGCACCGGCACGTTGTCGGGGATCAGGTCCTCGGGGTCGGCGAAATAGGTCAGCGCGGAGATGATGCGGCTGCGATCCTCGTCGGCCAGCGCCCAGCCTTCGTCGCTCACCATCGCCATGAGATTGTCGACGGAGGCCACGCGCGAGCGCACGAACTCGGGCATGCTCTGGCCATGCGAATCGCTGAGCGTCTTGCGCGCGGCGTCCAGGATCTGCTGGGCGCTCTTGCCGGACGCGCGCTGCTCGGCGCGTTCGAGCGCCTGCATGAAGAACGGCAGGTCCTGGTCGGAGATTTCGATCGTGAATTCGAGTGCCATGCTGCGTTCGCCGTGCCGGATTCCAAGGCACGCAGACTAGCCAGAAATTGCCGGTTTGTCGACCGACGCGCGAGCGGTTGCCGGCTCAAAGGATCGAGTGCAGCCCTGCGCCGAATGCAGTGACGATGCGCGTATAGATGGTCTTGAGCGGCAGGTCGACGCCAGGAAAGTCGCCGACGTCGCGGTAGCACGCGTAGAATTGCGGATCGCCGGGCGGCAGGGCGTTGCAGCCGGGCTCGAGCTCGTAGCTCGTCGCATAGCGGAACGGCCACAGGTCGAAGATCGGCAAGGCGGTCGAAACGTTGCCGATCGAGTTGCTGATCCGGGCGAAGAAGCCCGAGCGCGGCCGCCGCGCGATCGTCCAGGAGTTGCCGGGCTCGATATCGCGCAGGATCGAGGCGCTGAGTGCCGCCGCGAACCCGGTGTCGTGCACGATCACGCCCGATTCGGTGTTGTAGCGATCCGAGCGCGGATCGAAATTGTGCGAGCCGATCAGGGCGATGCGGTCGTCGATGACGAGCGATTTCGCGTGCAGCCCCAGGCGCACGCCGCGCTCTATGAGCGGCGCGCGGCCGTAGCGCTGATAGCCGCGGTCCACGCCACCCGCGCCGAGCGCGGCGTAGTTCGCGACGAGATCGGTTGCCTCCGCGGGGAACGGCTTGAACTCGTGGATCTCGAAGCCTAGCTTCAAGTTGCGTTTTTTGTACTTGTACGAGATCGCGTAGACCATGAACGCGTCGGTCGCCGCCAACGAATTCGTCGACACGAGCATCTGCAAACCGGGCCGCATCTTGTGCAGGTCGGTGAACACGCGGCGCGCCTCGCGGCTCAGGACGAGATACGGCGTCTGCAGCAGGATGCGCTCCTTGGCGCCGCGGAAAAGGCCGACGATGTGTCCGCTCAGCGCGTGGTCCGCGGGTTCGTCTGGCGCCTGCGGCTTGTTCGGCGCGTCGGAGAAATATTCCACGTCGCCGACGCGCAATGCGGTCTCGATGAATTGCCTGGCGATCCATTGCGCGTCGTCGGCGTGGCCGACGAGCGCGGCGACGCGTGCCGCATCGCGATAGCGGTGCGCAGTGTAGGGCGGCGCACTCACGCCGTCGGTAAGGATGCGTGCGGAGACGTCGCGCAGCCGGCTCAAGGGTTCGCTGCGTGGATGACGCCAGAACTGTTCGAACGAATCGCGCATCGCGATCGCCGCCGGCCCGGCGACGAGCACGTCGCGGTCGCGGAAATCGAACTCCGGGTCCCAGTCGTAGTAGCGGTTCTCGTAATTGCGCCCGCCTGCGATGCCGATCTCGTCGTCGACCAGCAGCAGCTTGTTGTGCATGCGCTGGTTGAAATCGAAGAAGCAGCAAAGTATACCCGCCGCGAACTCGAGCGGCGGCGTGCTCGCCTTGTGGAACGTCGGGTTGTAGACGCGCAGCTCGAAGTCGACGTGCGCGCGCGCCAGCGCGGCCAGGAGTTCGGTGTCGTCGAGCGAGAAGAGCTGGTCGACGAGCACGCGCACTTTGACGCCCCGCCGTGCCGCGGCGACGAGCTCGTCGAGGACGAGAAAGCCGGCGTCGTCCTCGGCGAAAATGTACGTCTGCACATCGATGCTGCGCCGCGCCGCGCGGATCAGGTGCACGCGCACGGCGAGCGCGTCTTCGCCGCGGTCGAGCAGGTTCACGTAGTGCACCGGCGCACCGGGCGTGGATTCGGCGAAGGCGCGCGCGGCGAGCGCACGGTACGGCGAGTCGATCGCGCAGGCGTCCGGCGCCGTGCACGAGAGCGTGCGGTCTTGCGCGGCGGCAGCGGTGGCGGCGGCGCGCCGTGCATGCAGCGGATCGACGGCGCAGCCGCCGACGAGCGCCAAGGCCAGACACAGCCAGGCCAGGCGCACCAGCGATGAACTCATGGCGCGGCGCGCGGCTGCACGTGGATCGAGAAGTGCAGGTCCACCTTGTCCGACAAGGCGCCGCGATGCGAGCGCATGCCGAAATCGCTGCGCCGGATCGAGCCCTCGGCTTCGGCGGCGCAATCGAGCGCGACGGCGTCAGGGCACGCCGACGGCGCGAGCTCGAAGGTTTCGTGGCGGTTGAAGCCACGGATCGTGAGCATGCCTTCCACGGCGCCGCCCTTGCTCAGCCGGTCGAGCGAGAACGCGTCCGACTCGAAATGCACCTGCGGATAATGCTGCGAATCGAAGAATTCCGGCGATTTCGCCCACGCCTCGTCGCCGCGGCTGCGCATGTGGATATCGTTGGTGTCGATGTCGGCGTCGACGCGCGCCGTGCCGCGGAAGCGATCGATCGTGATCGTCCCACGCAACGTGCCGAAGCGGCCGTGCACGGGGAACAGCCACATCACGCGCACCGCGAACTCGGCCGACGAATGCGCCGCGTCGAATTGCAGCACCTCTTCGCTGATCGCGCGCCCCGCCGGTGCCGCGAAAGCGGCGCAGGGCGCGAGTGCCGCGAGGCACGCCGCCAGCCGTTTCAGCGGGCTTAAGCGGCGAGCCACGACACGATCTTCACGGCGACCAGAATGCCTTCAGCATACCCGCGCCGGGTTCCGCCGGACCGTCGATCTCGAGCCAGGCCACCCCGCCGGGCGGCACGCCGCGAAAGTCGCCGGACTGGCCCGTGACCAAGAGCGCGACGAGGGTCTCGAAACCGGGGTTGTGGCCGACGAGCAGAAGCCGCGCACCGTCGCCCTGCTCGTCGATGAGGCTCGCGAGCTCGCCCGCGGTCGCCTCGTAGATGCGCGGCTCGACGCGGCGCTCGACCTCGCCGAGCGCCGTGTCGAGCGTCTCCTTCGCCCGCCGGGCCGGCGAGCACAGGATATGCGCGGGCAAGGCGCCGTGCTCGCGCAGCCAGCGGCCGGCATCGCGCGCTTCGGCGAGGCCGCGCGCGCTCAAGGGCCGTTCCGCATCGCCCATCGACGTACCCGCGCCATCGGCATGGGCGTGGCGCAGCAGAATGATCTCGCGTTTCATAGGGTCCCTCGTTTCGACTCGTCCTGCTGCGGTGGGGTTCAGCCGAGTTTTTTGAGCCAGCGCACGAGCTTTTCCCAGTCTTCCTGGTGCGTGCGGATCGTCTCGGAAGCGTAATCGAAAATGCCCTTGCCGAGGCCGGCAAGCAACACGTAGCCCTGCGTATCGCGCAATTGTGCGACGAGCGGGAACGGCAACCGTTTCATGTCCTCGAGCGCCTGCTGCGAGGCGGTGGTCCAGGGTTTGAGGCGATTCGCGACGAGACCCACGGCGACCTTGCCGCGCTTGATGCGCGGGATCTCGCCGACGTCGCGCAAGAACGCCTCGCTCGCCTCTAGATCGATGCGCGACGGCAGGACCGGGATCAGCAGCGCGTCCATGTCCTCGACGAGTTCGGTGAGCTCGCTCGGCCGAATGCCGGCCGGTCCGTCGACGATCACACGCTGCGCGTCGCCGGGAATGCGCTCGCGCCAATCGCGCCTGAGCGCGGATAGCCCCAGCACCGGTGCAGGCAGGCCGGCGCGTTTTTCGGCCCAGCGTTGGCTCGAACCCTGACGGTCGGCGTCGACGAGCACGGTGTTCTTGCCGTTCTGCGCGTAGTACGCGGCGAGATTCGTCGCCAGCGTGGTCTTGCCGCAACCGCCCTTGGAACTGGCCACGAGGATCTTCCGCATGCGTGCCTCTCCGCTAGCCGTATGCCGCGTCCGCCGCCGAAACCGCATTGGCGGGCGCGACCGGCCAAGGGTACAACGCAACCGCGGCCGTGCGAAAGCCGCGTTGGAGCCCGTTCAGGGGCCGTTCTTGAGCGCGGAATCGGGCATTTCCCAATCGGCGGGCGGTTCGAGGGCGATGCCTTGGCTGCGCAGGACCGCGTAGACGGCCTGCGACTCGTCGTGCGTTTCGGCCAAGGCTTGCGTGTACGCCCGTGTCAGACGCCCCTCGGTCGCGAGCCTGCCGGCGAGCTCGCTGATGCGCAGCGTCTGCCAAGCGAGGCTGCGTTCGCGCGCCCGTGCGGCGTCGAGCTCGGGCCCGGGCGGCAGCAGCGCTTCGCGCAGTTTTATGCCGGCGCGCTCGGAATTGAGGCTGCCACTCGCCGCCATTTTCTTGGCCACGGCCGCGCAATCGGCGAGCTGGTCGGCGGGCTCGCCGGCTTTGCAGGCATCCGCGATCGCGCGATAGCCGGGCAGCGACAGCACGGCTGCGAGACCTGCCGCGGAGATGAGCCGATAGCCGTCGACGCTCGCGTTCTGGCCGGTCGCGTTGAGCAGATCGTCGCTCATCGGCAATACGCCTTGCGCGTCGTACAGCGCGGCGACGATCGCGCCGAAATGATCGTCGTAATGCTTGGCTTGCGCGGCGCTCGCGAGCGCCGCACGTGCGCCGGGAGCGTCGCCGGCCTGTTGCGCGTGCCAGAGTGCGAGCGACCACATGGCGGCGTTTTCGGCGTCGAGATGCTCGAGTTTGGCGAGCGTTTCGGTCTGCGGGCAGGTCTTCGGCTCCGCGTGGCATTCGGCCGACGCCGTCACCCACCAGACCAGTACATCCTCGGCGCCGATCGTCTGCGCGCGCTTGAGCAACGCCCTGGAGTGCAGCGCGGCGGGGCGGTTCTTCTCGTCGGGATCGCTGTCGGCGATGATCGCGGCGGCGAGCACGGATTCCGCGTCGGGTTTCAGCGCAAGCAGGTTGATCTGGTCGTGCCGGTATTGCGCAAGCTTTTGCTCCGGCGTCAATTCCGGCGTGAGCGGAGCCTTGGGGGCTTCCTGCGCGAACGCCGGTGCGACGAGCGCCGCGAGTGCGAGTATACAAAGCCGCATGTCGATTCCTTGGCCGTGCCGGGAGCTCAGTTTACCTGGCTCGGCTCGATAGGAATAAGCGGAAAGATCCGTACGAGTTCCTTTTGCGCCCGCGCGCGTTCAACGTGTGCGCCGCACGCCGACCGGCAGGTTCGCCAGCCGCGCGTATTCGGGCGTCGCGAAGCGGTGCGGATGCGCGAGCCAGTCGTCGATCATAGGCGACGCATCGTTGCCCCAGAACAGCTCGGCCCCGACGCGCAGCGTCGGCACGCCGAACACGCCGGCCGCGAGCGCGGCATCGGTGTTCGCGCGCAGGCCATCCTTCACGGCCTGCGCATTCGTGGCGTCTTCCACACGGTCGATGCCGAAATTTCGCGCGACGTCGGCGAGCGCCGCCGCCGTGGAGACGTCGCGGCCATCGCGCCAGATTGCGGCGAAGATCGCTTCGACGGCTTGCCACGTGCTGCCGGCGGCCACGCAAAGGCGCAGCGCCGCGAGCGGGTTGAACGGGTGGGCCGGCGGAAACCTGAGCGGAAT
>DASRGX010000017.1:0-4543 GCA_035650835.1 Rudaea sp.
GCCCGGCGTGCTCGCCGAGGAAGCGAAGCGCCTGGGCGCGTTGCTGGTGCACTACTCGACCGACTATGTCTTCGACGGTACGAAGCCCACGGCGTACGTCGAAGACGACGCGCCCAATCCACTGAGCGTCTACGGCCGCACCAAGCTCGAAGGCGAGCGCGCGATACGCGACAGCGGCTGCCGGCATCTCATCCTCCGGACGAGCTGGGTCTACGGCCCGCGCGGCAAGAATTTCTTCTTGACGATCGCGAGAAAGGCGGCCGCCGGGGAGCGCCTGCGGGTGGTCGCCGACCAGCGCGGTGTGCCGACCACCAGCGCTTTCCTCGCCGAAAAAACCGTGGCGCTGCTCGCCAAGGATGCGAGCGGGCTGCTGCATCTCGTCCCCGGCGCCGAGACGACGTGGTATGAGTTCGCGCGAGAGATCGTGCGGCTCGTGGGCTCGCGAAGCGAAGTGCAGCCGATCAAGACCGGCGAATTTCCCGCCGCGGCGCGCAGGCCGGCCAACTCGGTGTTGGACAACCGAAACGCGACGGCTGTCCTTGGCACGCCGATGCCTGACTGGCGGGCGCTGCTGGCCGCAGTGAGAGAATCGGGCGAGGTCTAGGCGACGCTAGCGACTGTTTTTACGCCGCCGCGCGCGTCTGATCCACAAAGCTGGCGTAGCTCGAGCGCAAGCCGGCGGGCAGCGAAATCTTCGGCTGCCAGCCGAAAGAGCGAATGAGCGTTATATCGAGCAGCTTGCGCGGAGTCCCGTCCGGCTTGCTAGGGTCGTAAACGATGGCGGCATCGCTGCCCACGGTCTCGCGCACGCGCTCGGCGAGCGCCGTGATCGTCAAGTCTTCGCCGCAGCCAATGTTGACAAGCGGCGGTCGTGCCGACGGGAGGTGGCGGTCCAGGTCGGCGTCGCTGGTCTCGAGCAGGCGGATGCACGCGTCCGCCATGTCGTCGCTATGCAGGAATTCGCGCCGCGGTTTGCCGCTTCCCCAGACGGTCACCGTGCGCTCGCCGCGGCTCTTCGCTTCATGGAATTTGCGGATCAGCGCTGCGAGCACGTGGCTCGTGTTGAGGTCATAGTTGTCGCCCGGACCATACAGATTCGTCGGCATGGCACAGAGGTAGCGAGTGCCGTATTGGCGGTTGTAGCTCCAGCACATCTCGATGCCCGCGATCTTCGCGATGGCATAGGGGCGGTTGGTGGGCTCGAGCGGGCCCGTGAGAAGGTAATCCTCCTTCATGGGCTGCGGGCAATCGCGTGGATAGATGCACGACGAGCCGAGGAAGAGAAGCTTGGTTACGCCCGCGCGCCACGCCTCGTGGATCACGTTTGTTTGGATGGCGAGGTTGTCGCGAATGAAATCCGCGGGATAGGTGTTGTTCGCGAGGATGCCGCCGACTTTGGCGGCGGCCAGAAGCACGACCTGCGGACGTTGTTCCGCGAAAAAGCGCGCGACGGTCGCGGCATCCACAAGGTCCAGCTCGCCGTGCGTGCGGGTGAGGATGTTGTCGTAGCCTGCCGCTCGCAGTCGCCGCAAAAGCGCCGACCCGGCAAGGCCCCGATGCCCGGCGACGTAGATGCGCGTGTTCCTGTCCACGGCTACTCGTGCCGGTCGTGCACCTTGTGGCCGTGGCGCCGCGCGAGCTCGTCGCGCTCGGCAAGGGCTAGATCTTCACGCACCATCTCGGAAACGAGCGCGGCGAAGCTGATCTTGGGCTGCCAGCCGAGATCCGCCTTTGCCTTGCTTGCATCGCCAAGCAGCGCGTCGACCTCGGAAGGCCGGAAATAGCGCGGGTCGATCCGCACCACGGTCTTGCCTTCCTTGAGGGCCGGCCAGCGGCGCGAGGCCCGCGCGACGTTGCCCACTTCCTCGGCCCCAGTGCCCTTCCACGCGATGTGTAGGTCGAGCTCGGCGGCGGCTGCTTCGATGAACTCACGCACGCTGCGTTGCTCACCGGTGGCGATGACGTAGTCACGAGGCTGCGGCTGCTGCAGCATGAGCCATTGCGCTTCGACGAAGTCCTTGGCATGACCCCAGTCGCGGCGCGCACCGAGATTGCCGATGTAGAGACAATCCTGCGCGCCGAGCACGACACGCGCGAGCGCGCGCGTCACCTTGCGCGTCACGAAGGTCTCGCCGCGGATCGGCGACTCGTGGTTGAAGAGGATGCCATTGCACGCAAACATGCCATACGCTTCGCGATAGTTCACGGTAATCCAGTAGGCGTAGAGCTTCGCTACGCCGTACGGCGAGCGCGGATAGAACGGCGTCGTCTCTTTCTGCGGCGATTCGGAGACCTTTCCGAAGAGTTCGGAAGTCGACGCCTGATAGAAGCGCGTCTTCTTTTCCATGCCGAGGATACGCAGCGCTTCGAGGAGCCGCAGGGTGCCGAGCGCGTCCGAATTGGCGGTGTACTCTGGCTCCTCGAACGAAACGGCGACGTGGCTCTGGGCGCCGAGGTTATAGACCTCGTCAGGCTGCGAATGCTGCAGAACCCGCACGAGACTCGAGCCGTCGGTCAGGTCGCCGTAATGCAGGATGAAACGGCGATTGCGGACATGCGGATCCTGATACAGGTGATCGATACGATCCGTGTTGAAAAGCGACGCGCGGCGCTTGATGCCGTGGACGATGTAGCCCTTGTCGAGCAGGAATTCGGCGAGGTACGCGCCGTCCTGACCGGTGACGCCGGTGATCAACGCGACCTTCGCGTCTCTCGACATGGGCCCGATTCTATTGGGTTCTAGCGGGTAAAATCGCGCGTCGTCATGAAAGTGGTTTCCCATCATCGCCTTGGAGCGTGCTATTCCGGTGGGCCTCGCGGATGTGAGATGGATCAAGCTGCCGCACTCGCTCGACGAGCGCGGCGTGCTCACTGCCGTTGAAGCCGGCAGTGACATCCCGTTCGAGATTAAACGCATCTTCTACATGCACGGCACACCGGCCGGCATCGAGCGCGGTGGCCATGCCCATCGCGACACGCGCCAGGTCGTAATCGCCGCGAGCGGGCGCTTCCGGATGGATCTTTCGGACGGTAGAGAAACGCGCGCGTTCGAGCTCTCCGATCCGAACAAGGGTCTCTATATGCCGCCGATGACTTGGGTGCGGCTCTATGAGTTTTCCGACGCGGCGGTCGCGCTCGTGCTGGCCGACACTCATTACGACCGCGGCCGTTCGCTTCGCACGTGGGATGAGTTCGTGCGCGCGGTAGCTGAGGGCACTTGAGCAAGCCACGCCAAGCCTTCGGCTCCGCCCACCGCGGCCCGCCGCACGGTTTTCTCGCCTCGGCGGCAGCGAGCGAGGGACTCTTCATTCGTACCGCGGACATTCCTGCCTGGCTCGAATCGCGGCGCAAACTGCATCGCTTTTCCATACGTCAGATAGCGTTTGCCGAGCTCACTGAATGGCGCTTCGACCCGCACACCGGCAATCTCGGCCACGCGTCTGGCCGCTTTTTCACCGTCGAAGGCCTCGAGGTCAGAACCGACTACCCGGCGCCGGCCGTTTCCTATCAGCCGATCATCAATCAGCCGGAGATCGGCATCCTCGGCATTCTCGGCAAGCGCTTCGATGGTGTGCTGCACTTCCTGATCCAGGCGAAGATGGAGCCGGGCAACATCAACCTCGTGCAGCTCTCGCCCACCGTCCAGGCGACCAAGAGCAACTACACGCAGGTCCATGGCGGGCGACGGCCGCGCTACCTCGAGTACTTCCTCGAGCGCAGCCGCGGGCGGGTGCTGGTCGACCAGCTGCAGTCCGAACAAGGCGCCTTCTTCCTGCGCAAGCGCAACCGCAACATGATCGTCGAGACGCTCGACGACGTGCCGGTGCACGAGGACTTCTGCTGGCTCACGCTCAGCCAGATCAAAGCGATGCTTCAGCGCAACGATCTCGTCAACATGGACACGCGCACGGTGATTTCCGGCATTCCGCTCGCCTCGAGCGAGGAAGAGGCGAGCGCCTTGGGCTTCAGGCGCGAGAGCGGCCAAGGCGGCTTCGAACAGGACCTGCTCAGATCGGCGCTCTCGCGCGAGGGCGTCGTCATGGACAACGACGAAATCATCAGCTGGTTCACCGAGCTCAAGGCGACGAGCGACATCCAGGCGCGGCAGGTCCCGTTGCGCGCGCTGCCGGCATGGAGCAAGGACGACGTGTCGATTCATCGCGAAGACCGCTGCTTCTTTTCGGTCATCGCCGTCGCGGTGGAAGCCGACAACCGAGAAGTGGCCGGCTGGTCGCAGCCTATCGTGCAGCCCTGCAGTCGCGGCACCACCGCGTTTATCACAAAGAGAATCGACGGTGTGTTGCATTTCCTGATCCAGGCGCGCATGGAGCCGGGCATGTTCGATATGTTCGAGCTCGCGCCGACGGTGCAATACCTGCCCGGTAGCGCAGCGCCAGCCGCGGCTGACAAACCGCCGTTTTTCTACGACCTCGTGGCGAACGCGCCGCGTGCATGCATCCGGCATGAGTCGACCCAATCAGAAGAGGGCGGGCGCTTCTATCACTATCAGAACCGCAATCTGGTGATCGAGCTTGATGAGGCG
>DASRGX010000018.1:0-3693 GCA_035650835.1 Rudaea sp.
TCCGTCTCCATTTTGCCGCGTTCTGGTTCGAATCCGAGACGGAAAGGTTCGGATCGAAAAAGGCGATCTCAACGCCCGTGCGAAAGAGCATGTCGCGGATGTCGTCCGCGAATCGCGCATCGAGACGGGCTTCATCACCATTTCGCAAGGACGAAGCGTCACCTTTTCGTTTGGCTTCCCCTCGGCGTTGCGTCAAACTTTGCGCAATATTTTGCTCAATTAGGGCCGGGGGGTCTGACGACGCGCGTGGGTGAACCGCCGCGGAGGCAAAAACTCTTGGACGAGCATCTCTGATTCAGACTGCTGGAGCGGACGTCGCATGCAGATATCGGATATCCCATTCGGAACGACCGACTGGTCGAGCGTAGAACAAACCCGCCACGCGGGGCAGCGCGGATTCGCGCTTTGGCGCACGCGCACGTTCGGCGCCATCCGCGTCCGGATGGTCGAGTACACGGCCGGTTATCTCGCCGATCACTGGTGCAGCAAGGGACATATTCTCCTCTGCATGGAAGGCGAGCTTCACACCGAGTTGCAAGACGGGCGGACGTTCGTGCTTCGGCCTGGCATGAGCTATCAAGTTTCCGACGACGCGGAGGCTCACCGCTCGCACACCGAGGTCGGCGCCACGCTGTTCGTGGTGGACTGAGAGCGTCTGTTCGACCTCGCCGCGCTTATGACAATGCCGCGACGTCCACACCAGCGGAACTCAGTGCCTGCCTGAGCTCCTGCGCGAACCGGGCGGCATCCGGCCGGTCGCCGTGCACGCAGATCGTGTCGGCGGCGATCTCGATGCGGGTGCCGCCGCGACTTTCCACATTTCCCTTTGTGGCAATTTGTACCGCCTGGGAGACGGCGGCGGCGACATCGTGGATCACGGCGCCGCGCTCGCGGCGCGGGGTGAGGGTGCCGTCGTTTTCGTAGCTGCGGTCCGCGAACGCTTCGTGGGCGACGGCGAGGCCGAG
Organism: Rudaea sp.; assembly: GCA_035650835.1. Lineage (GTDB taxonomy): Bacteria > Pseudomonadota > Gammaproteobacteria > Xanthomonadales > Rhodanobacteraceae > Rudaea. Next base: position 966 of record DASRGX010000018.1, read on the forward strand.
GGCGGTCCCGGCTTGCGGCAGGGCGCTGCCGGCCAGGCCGACGAGGATCAGGCCGGCGTCGAAATCGCGCACCGCGCGGGCGACGGCGTCGGCAAGTGCGATGTCTTTCGCGGCCATGTTGTACAGCGCGCCGTGAGGCTTGACGTGAACGAGCCTGGCGCCGGCAGCCCGGGTGAACGCGGCGAGCGCACCGAGCTGATACAGCGTAAGGCCGTACGTCTCGTCGGGCGTGATGCGCATCTCGCGGCGGCCGAAGCCTTGCAGGTCCGGCAGCGAGACGTGCGCGCCGATCGCCACGCCGCTGGCCTGCGCCGCGAGTACAGTTTGACGCATTGTGGAAAAATCTCCCGCGTGGAAACCGCAGGCGATGTTCGCGGACGTGATCCACGGCAACACCGCGGCGTCCTGGCCCATGGTCCAGGCGCCGTAGGATTCGCCCATGTCGCAGTTCAGATCGATGCGGCGGATCGTGTGGCGTGCGGCGGAGTTCGGCATGATCAGGCGTGCAAGCGTTCGTCGATGGTCTGCGCGAGTGCGGTGAGGATGCGTTCGCGTTCAAGATAGCGCGTCTGCGCCGTCTCGGGTGAGATGCCTGCGAAACGCAGCGTATCGTGCGGACGAAGCTGGGCCAGTCGCGGCAGGTCGACCGTCGCGATATGGCCGATGCGTGGATAGCCGCCGCAGGTCGGCGCCTCGGCCATGAGCGCGATCGGGGCTCCGCCCGGCGGCAGCTGCAGCGTGCCCGGCACCGTCGCTTCGGAGACGGGTTCGAGCGGCGTCGCCAGCGCGAGCCGCGGGCCTTCGAGCCGAAAACCGACGCGATTGGAATCGGCGCCGACGCGGAAATCCGCGGCGAACAGCGCGTGTTGCGAGGCCGCGTCGAGCGCGGCGAAGTGGCTGCCCGGCACGAGCGACAGCGGCCGCGATGTCGCGTCGAACCACGGCGCAGGATCGAGCGACCAGCGCGTCGCGGCGAATCCGCGCGGCGCCGCTTCGCGCCAGAGCTCGCGGCACAGCGAATGCGGAACGGACTGCGCCGGCAGCACGTCGCCGGGACGAAGCGCTCGGCCGCCCATGGGACCGATGGCGGCGTTGAGATCGACGCTGCGGCTGCCGAGCACGGCGTCGACGCGGAAGCCGCCGGCGATCGCCAGATAGCCGCGTGCGCCGCGTGCGAGGTCGAACGAGATCTCCGCGCCGGCGCGTAACGCCACGGGACGCCACGTCGGCACTCGCTGTCCCGCACAGCGCACGTCGGCGTCGCCGCCCGCGATCGCGACGAGGCAATCGATCTCGACGCGAAGGCGCGGTCCACGCAGCGTGATTTCGAGCGCCGCGGCGTCTTCGCCGTTGCCGACGAGCCGATTCGCAAGGCGCAGCGCGACGGTGTCCATCGCGCCCGCGGCGCCGACTCCCGATGCGGCGAGGCCGCGACGTCCGCCGTCCTGCACGGTCGTCGCAAGACCCGGTGCGAGCACGTGGACGCTCATGGCGACAACCGGGCGAACTCCTCGGGCGCAATCGCGCGGAAGCGCACGGTCTGTCCCGGCGCGAGCAGCGCCGGCGGATCTCGTGCCGCGTCGAACAGCACGATCGGCGTGCGGCCGAGGATGCGCCACCCCCCGGGCGACTCGCGCGGGTAGATGCCGGTCTGGCTGCCGCCGATCGCGACCGATCCCGCCGGCACGCGGATGCGCGGCTCGGCGAGCCGCGGTGCGGCGAGCGCCGGATCGAGCCCGAGCATGTACGGAAATCCCGGAGCGAAGCCGAGCATCGCGACGCGGTACGGCGCTGCCGTGTGGGCTGCGACGACGGCGTCCATCGTCAGCCGTGCGCGGTCAGCCACCGCGGCGAGATCGGGTCCGAATTCGCCGCCGTAGCACACCGGAATCTCGATCGGTTCCGGTTCGCGATGCGCGACGTCTGCAGCATTTTCCACAATGTCGCAAATCCGCCGGACGAGTTCGGCGTGCGGACGAGCCGGACGCGGCCACGCTGCCGGGTCGTAGCGCAGGCAGACGCTGGCGTAGGCCGGCGCCACGTCGTGCACGCCCGGCAGGTCCGCAGCCGAAATCGCTGCGGCCGCACGCAGCGCGGCACCGTTGAGCTCGACATCGATGCGCTCGCCGAACCGGATCAGCAGCGCGCAGTCGCCGAGCGGTTCGATGCGTATCGTCACGCGGTGTGGCCGAACGCGAGCGCTTCGCGTAGTGCAGCGAGCCGCACCGCGCGCGCGTCCGCGGCGTAAGGTTCGCGCTCGCCGACGCCCCAGACCGGCCGCGGCCACGCGGCGTCGCCGCGGCGGCGCGCCACGACGTGCACGTGCAATTGCGCGACGACGTTGCCGAGCGCGGCGACATTGAGCTTGTCGGGCCGCTCGAGCGCGGCCAGCGCGCGCGCCGCGCGGTCGATCTCGTCCGTGAGCAGATGCCGGTCGGCGGCGCTGAGATCGGTGAGCTCGCGCATGCCTTCGCGCCGGGGGACGAGGATCAGCCACGCGTATCGCGCATCGTCCATGAGCAGCACGCGCGACAGCGCGAAATCGCCGATCGCGTGCGTGTCGGCGGCGAGCTGCGCATCGAGCGTGAATGCGTTCATTTCCCGCCCAGATGGCGCTCGAAGAACGCAAACGTGCGCTGCCACGCCAGCGCGGCGCTCGCGGCGTCGTAATGGCTCGGGTCGATGTCGCGGTTGAACGCGTGTCCGGCCGGATAGGTATAGATTTCCA
>DASRGX010000019.1:0-4628 GCA_035650835.1 Rudaea sp.
GAACTACTACAACAAGCCGGGCATCGATCCGAACTACGATCCGTATCCGCGCGCCATCAACATCTACGACAACCGCTTCGCAGGCGGCGGCGACTCGCCCGACGGGCTCGATCTCAAGACGCTCAAGGTCGCGATGTTCGGACTCAACGGCCGTTTCCCCGACATCGTCTGGGACGGCTATCGCGACGAGAAAAACCTCGTCGACGGCAAACCGCCGGCGGACGAACGCTTGTGCGTGCGTAACGGCGATGCGCAGGTGCTCGACGCCGACGGGCCGCACAAGTACGACAACCCGCGGCTGCTCGACAAAGCCGAAGTCGGCTGCGACCTGCCGCGTCTGCCGCCGGTCGAGATTCCGGGCAAGGCGTGATGCGCAAATTCGCGATCCTCGTCCTTGCCGCGCTCGCCGCCTGTGCGCGCCAGCCTGCGCCCGTGCACTACTTCGCCGACGGGCGCCCCGAGCGGCTGTCGGACTGGAACGTGCTCGTCGACGACGGCGGCATGCTGCGGCTCAACGCGGGCGTCGTGCCGTACGATCTCAACACGCCGCTGTTCAGCGATTACGCGCACAAGCTGCGCACGGTCTGGCTGCCCGCCGGCGCTGCCGCAAAGTATACCGACGCCGGCAGCTTCGATTTTCCGGTCGGCACGATCATCACGAAGACGTTCTATTACCCATTGGCGGGCGGCGTGCGCGACGGCAAGTCGGTCGCACGCAGCTACGACACTGCGCACGATTTCACCCGTGGCGCGCTCGACAAGCAGCATGTGCGGCTCGTCGAGACGCGCGTGCTCGTCCGCCGCGAACACGGCTGGGATGCGCTGCCTTATGTCTGGAACGCGGCGCAGACCGAAGCCGAGCTCGCGCGCACGGGCGACGAGTTCGCGCTCGAACTCGTCGCCGACGACGGCGCGCGCGAGCCGTTCACTTACGTAGTGCCGAACGAGAACCAGTGCGCAGGATGCCATGTCGCCGATCTCAAGACGAAAGCCATCGCGCCGATCGGCCCCAAGGCGCGGCATCTCAACCGCGATTTCGCCTATGTCGATGGTCGCGAGAATCAGCTCGCCCGCTGGAGCCGGCTCGGCATCCTCGCGGGCGCACCCGAACCCGCCGCCGCGCCGCGCAATGCGGTCTGGAACGACGCGGCCGAACCGCTCGCGGCGCGCGCGCGGGCCTATCTCGACGTGAACTGCGGCCATTGCCACAACCCGGCGGGGCCGGCGAACACGACGGCGCTGTTCCTCGATGCGAGCGTGCCCGCGGATCGTCACCTGGGCCTCTGCAAGCCGCCCGTCGCGGCGGGCCGCGGCACGGGCGATCACTTGTTCGACATCGTGCCGGGCAAGCCCGACGAATCGATCCTGCCTTATCGCATGGCCTCGCACGAACCCGGCGTCATGATGCCCGAGCAGGGCCGCAACACCACGCACGTCGAGGGGCTCGCGCTGATCCGCGACTGGATCGCCGCGTGGCCCGGCGACTGCCGGGGCTGAAGACCGACTTTGCGAAGAAGTATAAAAATACACAATGGGGAGACCGCACCGATGACCATCCGTCCACGTCCGCTCGCCGCCTGTCTGCGTCTCGCACTCGCTCACTGCGCGCTCGTTGCCGCCGGCGGCGCGCTCGCCGCGGAGGCCGATGCGCCGGCGAACGATGCCGCCGAGCTCGGCAACATCACCGTCACGGCGCAAAGCCGCGCGCAGGAAGTGCAGGATGTGCCGATCCCGATCCAGATCGTGACCGAGAAGCAGATCGAATCGCTCGCCGCGACCGATCTCTCGAAGATGGACGGCTACATTCCGGGGCTCGTCGTGAGCGGCGAGCAGCCGACGCAGCCCGGTTATTCGCTGCGCGGCATCAGCGTCAGCGATTTCGGCATCGGCACGGATTCGCCGATCGGTGTCTACGAGGACGGCGTCTACACGGGCAAGACGGGCGGCGCCCTGCTCCTGTTCGACGACGTCCAGCGCATCGAAGTGCTCAAAGGTCCGCAAGGCACGCTGTTCGGACGCAACAGCGCGGGCGGCGCGATTTCGGTCGTCACGAACGAACCCGTCGACGGCTGGGAAGAGCAAGCGCGCGTGCGTGCGGGCGAATACGGCCTGCGCTACGTCGACGGCGTGCTCAACGCGCCGCTCGTACAAGACGTGGCGCTGCGCGTGAGTTTCGTCGACAACCAGAGCGACGGCTGGCTGCACGACGCGGCGACCGGACAGCACTACGACAAGAACGACGACTGGGGCGTGCGCACGCAGCTGCGCTGGAACGCGCCGGGCGAAACGGGGGTGCGCATCGCCTGGGAACACGAAGAACTCAACCAGCCGGCGCGGCCTGCGATCAGCCTGCTGCCGCCTGGATTGCAGGCGACGCCGCCGTTTCCGCCCGATCCGGCGACGTACGTCGATCCGTTCCACACGCCCGTGCTCAACGACGTGATCGGCGACAAGGAGAAGCGCAATTTCGACGGCGTCACGCTGACCGCGGAGCATCCGTTCGCATTCGGCACGCTGAGCTCGATCACCGCGTACCGGCATTTCTCGACGCTCAACCGCGAAGACAACGACGGCACGAACCAAGCGTCCGTGTACTTCGACGACGCGAATATCGAACAAAACACGAGCTGGTCGCAGGAATTCAAGCTGGCCGGCAAGACCGACCGCGCCGATTGGGTCGGCGGCGTGAGCTACTACTACGACAACGCGCATCAGATCAGCCAGCTCAACCTGACGACGGACACGATCGACGCGCTGATCCGCAATCTGTCGCCGACGCCGGTTTCGCCCGACGGTACGCTCTACGGTTTCCTGACGAACAACGTGCTGCTACCGAACGGCCTGCCCGGCCTCACCGGCGACCCCTGGCAGGAGAACATGATCAATCACGGCATCGCCAAGGCCTATGCCGCCTACGGCGACGTGATCTGGCATTTGACCGATCGACTGAATTTGACGACCGGAGTGCGGTTCACGCGCGACGATCGCGAGTTCAGCTGGTACAACCCGGTACGCACGGCCGATCAGCTCGACGGAACGCTCGCGGCGCTTCAAGGCGCGGGATTCTTCGACTTCCCGGGCGTGCCGCCGATCGAGGCGCTGCAGTATCCGCTCGGGGTGCCGGGCACGAACGGCAACATCGAATTCAACACGCTCGCGTCCACGGCCGCGCCGCTCGTCGTCGACAACCACTGGACCGACACGAGCCCGCGCGTGCTGCTCGACTACAAGCTCGCACCGGATACGATGGCGTATGTCTCGGCGACCAAAGGCTATCAGGCCGGCGGCTACAACTTCGCGCTGCCCGCGTCGCACTACGAACCGGAAACGGTCTGGAATTACGAAACCGGCATCAAGACGTACCTGCCCGATTACAAACTGCTCGTCGACGCTTCGGTATACTATTACCGTTTTTCCAATCTGCAGTCGCTCTCGCTCGTCTCGAACGGCAACGGCAACCTGCCGCTCTATCTCGTGACGATCAGCGACCAGGAAGCCAAGGGTCTCGACGCCGAAGCGCATTGGCAGGCCACGGACGCGCTGCGGCTCAACGCGGCGATCGCGTATATCGATGCCACGTACCGGCACTTCGTCGCGGCCGACGGCAGCAACCTCTCGGGCCAGCCGACCGGCGAGCCGTTGTTCTCGGGCGCGGTCGGCGTGGACTACGTCTGGCGCGGCGTGGCGGGCGGCGACGTCGATCTCACGCTACAGCACGCCTATCGCGGCAAGACCCGCTGCAACAGCGATTCGGCCGTGCAGGGCACGTGTGTCGCGGTCGCCGCGTTCAAGCTCGGCGCCGCGCGGAACCGCACGGATCTGCGCGTCGGCTGGAGCGCACCGAACGTGCCCTGGAGCTTCGCCGTGTTCGTCAACAACGTGTTCGACAAGCGCTACGTGACCGGCATCGACAACATCACGGCCACCACGCTCGGCACGCCGTTCACGAACATCACGGCGCCGCGCATGTGGGGCGCGGAGGCGGCGGTGCGGTTCTGATTCCTTAGCCGCACCGCTCGAAAAAAGATCGAACCACGAGGAACGCGAAGGACCCGACGTTCTTCACGTGGTGGGGCGCGGCTGCGCAAACGGGTTCGAGACGCGCGGAATCATGCACGACGTTCCCTGCAGTGACTTCCAGCCAGTGACGCGCTGCGCCCGCGCCGCTATGCTCGGGATTTTCATGCCCCGAGTACGCCTCATGCGACCGATCTTCGCCGCCCTGCTCGCCGCCGCTGCGGCGGCACACTTCCACGACGCCCATGCCGTAGAGGTCTATGCTCGCGATCCCGCGCAGCCCGTCGACGAGGCGTACGGACGCAAGATCGCCGAATGCACGACCGACCCCGCGTTCAATTCGCCGCTGACGAGCTACTTGCCGGCCTCGACGAACGTGCCGACGCCGGCCAAGGTGCTCGGCGACGTGGCCGGCGCGCCGAACATGCTGCCGTACTCGAAGGACGTCTACCGCTATTTCGATGCGCTCGCCCAGGCGAGCCCGCGCGTAAAAGTATACAAAATCGGCAAGAGCGAAGAAGGGCGCGACATGATCGCCGTGGCGATCGCCGATGAAGCGCTGCTCGCCGATCTCAAGGCCAACGACGCGCGGCTCGCGGCGCTCGCCGATC
>DASRGX010000020.1:0-9263 GCA_035650835.1 Rudaea sp.
GCTCTTGCAGGCGCGCGCCGATCTCGCGAGCGCGCAAGCGAACGCCGCGCTGGCGCAGACCACGGCCAAGCGCTGGCAGTCCTTGCTCGGTTCCGACTCGGTCTCGAGGCAGGAGATCGACGAGAAGGTCGGCGACTACACGGCGAAGGAAGCGCTCGTGAAGGCCGCGCAGGCGAACGTCGAGCGCATCAACGCGATGAAAGGGTTCACGCGCATCGTCGCGCCGTTCGACGGCACGGTGACGGCGCGCGAGACCGATGTCGGCGCGCTCATCAACGCGGGCGGCGGCAGCGGGCCGGAGCTGTTCGTCGTGTCCGACACGCGCCGCTTGCGCGTCTACGTCAACGTGCCGCAGACCTTCGTGCCGAGCGTTCCGCCCGGCACGAAGGCGACGATCACGGTGCCGGAACATCCCGACGCGAAATATTCGGCGACGGTCGAAGCCTCGGCGCAGTCGGTGAACTCGGCGTCGGGCACGACGCTCATGCAGCTCATCGTCGACAACCGCTCGGGCGACCTGCTGCCTGGGGGCTATGCGAGCGTGCGCCTCGACATCGCCGGGCGCGGCGACGCGCTGAGCGTGCCCGCGAGCGCGCTGATCTTCGATGCGAAAGGCTTGTCGATCGCGACGGTGGGCGCCGACAACCGCGTGCTGGTCAAGCCGGTGACCATCGCGCGCGACCTCGGCAAGAAAATCGTGATCGGCAGCGGCCTCGGCGCGGACGACCGCGTCATCGAGAATCCGCCGGACGGTGTCGCTACGGGCGCCGAAGTGCGCGTCGCGGCCGCGGCCGCCGCGAAGGACAAAAATGCAAAAGGCTAAAGGTATACTGACGGCGCTCGCGGCGTCGGCGGCGCTCGCCGGCTGCTCGCTCGCACCGCCGCTGAACGTGCCGGCGGTGCCTACCGCGGACGTCTACAAGGAGGCGTCGCGCGACGGCGACGCGCCGTGGTCGCCCGCGCAGCCGGCCGACCGCCTGCCTCGCGAGGCGTGGTGGACCTTGTTCGGCGAGCCCGAGCTCGACGACCTGGAGCGGCGGCTCGTCGCCGGCAGTCCCGATCTCGCCGCCGCGCTCGCGAACTATGCGCAGGCCGAAGCGCTCTATCGCGAAGCTCGCTCGGGGCTGTTCCCGACGATCACGGGCGGGCTCGACGTCGAGCGCGACCGGCAATCGGACCACAAGCCGTTGCGCGGCCCGCTGGGTACGTCGCCGGCGTATTACGGCGCGAACACGCTCGACGCACAGCTGAGCTACGAGCTCGATCTCTGGGGACGCATCCGCAACGAAGTCGCGGCGGGCAAGGCGCAAGCCGCAGCAGCCGCGGCCGATCTCGAAAACGCGCGGCTGAGCCTCGCCGCTCAGCTCGCCGACGATTACTTCGTGCTGCGCGGTCTCGATCGCGACAGCGCCATCCTCGACGCCACCGTGACGGCTTACCGCAAAGCGCTCGAGCTCACCAAGCAGCGGCACGATGCCGGCATTGCGCCGGGGCTCGACGTGGCGCGCGCCGAAACGCAGCTCGACGTCGCGCGTTCGCAGGCCGCGCAGACGCTCGCACAGCGCGCGGTCATGGAACATGCGATTGCGGCGCTGATCGGCGAATCCGCCTCGACGTTCGCGCTGCCCCCGCGCACCGAGGCACCGCCGCTGCCTGCGATTCCGACCGGTCTGCCCTCGGAGCTGCTCCAGCGCCGGCCCGACATCGCGGCGGCGGAGCGTCGCATGCAAGCGGCGAATGCGGACATCGGCGTTGCGCGCGCGGCGCTGTTCCCGTCGCTGACGCTCAATGCGACGGGCGGCTATCAGAGTGCGGGCTTCGCCCAGTGGCTCAGCGCGCCGAGCGCATTCTGGGCGCTCGGCACGTCGGCGCTCGTGACGATTTTCGACGCCGGCAAGCGCCAGGCGGAAGTCGATCGCACGCACGCGGCGTTCGACGAGGCGAGTGCGAAGTACCGAGGCACCGTGCTCGGTGCGTTCCAGCAGGTCGAGGACGAGCTCGCGCTGCTCGTGCATTACCGCGATGCCTCGGCCGCGCAGAAATCCGCCGTGGAAGCGGCGCAGCGCTCGCTCGATTTCTCGATGGCGCGCTATCGCGAGGGCGCGGTCAACTATCTCGACGTCGTGACCTCGCAGACGGCCGCGTTGCAGACGCAGCGCGATGCGCTCGACCTCGACACGCGCCGGTTGCGCGCGAGCGTCGCCCTGGTCCGCGCGCTGGGCGGCGGCTGGGAGGCGGCGGCGAATGCCGATGGTACATCCTCTCAGGTCTCGCGCGCGGATTGAGATCGCGCCCGATCGCGGGCAGGAGTATCTTCCGCCGCAGGTTTGCAACGAGGAGGTGGAGCATGTCAGCGAAGCAGACGATGCGCATCGTGTTGGCGGCTGCAATCTGCGGCGCCGCGGCGCATGCATGGGCGGCCGACGCCGCCGTCGAGGTCAAGCGCAATATTCTCGACCGCCACGATCAGAGCGGTGTCGAGGGCAAGGAGATCGTGATCGGCACGGCCGAGCTGCCCGCGGGTGGCGTGATCGGCTGGCACACGCATCCTGGCGACGAGACCGCCTACGTGCTGCGCGGCAATCTCGTGCTCAAGCGCCAAGGGCAGCCCGATCTCGCGCTCAAGGCCGGTGATCATTTCTTGAATCCTCGCGGCACGGTGCACAGTCTCGTCGCAGCGCCGGGCAGCGAGGGCGGCGCGGTCGTCTCGACCTGGATCGTCGACAAAGGCAAGCCGCTCGCCGAGCCCGCCAAGCCGTGAGAGATCCCGTTTCTGTGCTGCGCGTCGTCCGAGTTGAGACGGCGCGCACGTTCCGAATGCGCTCGTCATCATGAAATCCTTCGGTAGAGCTTGGTAGATTCCCCCGCACTGCTTTAGGGGAAAACCATGCCGAAGATCGTCCCGCTTCTGCATCGCGTCTTCGCGTTGCGCTGCATTTCGCTCGTGTGCGGCTTGACGGTCGCTGCTTCCGCTTCGGCGGCGCAGACGCTGAGTCACGCCCCGGATCCGCTGTTCCACGACGGTCTCGAAGGCGTGACCGCCGGGCCTTTCAGCGACTCCGATGCGTCGCGTTTTCTCGCGCAAGCGACGTTCGGTCCCTCCGATACCGACATGGCGCACCTCAAGTCCGTCGGCTACGTCGGCTGGCTCAACGAACAGTTCGCCGCAACGCCGACGTACGAGATCACGGATCAGCCTGGCCAGGTGGCCTATCTCAACTGGATCCAGAACACGCTGCAGGAAGACGTCGGCCAGAACAATCGGCAGGAGGCCTGGTTCCAAGGCGCGCTCGGCGGGCCCGATCCGCAAAACAATCTCGTCGTCCACAACGATCAGTTGCGCCAGCGCGTCGCCTTCGCGCTGAGCGAGATTTTGGTCACGTCCGATCAGAACACCACGCTGAGCGGATTCCCCAAGGGCCTCGCCTACTACTACGACATCCTCGTCAAGGACGCGTTCGGAAATTATCGCCAGCTGCTCGAAGACGTCACGCTGAGCCCGGCGATGGGCGTGTATCTCAACATGATGGGCAACCGGCGCGCCGATCTTTCGCAGAACCTGCATCCCGACGAGAACTACGCGCGCGAGATCAACCAGCTCTTCAGCATCGGTCTCGTGATGCTCAACATCGACGGCACGCCGCAGCTTTCCGGCGGCAACACGATCCCGACCTACACGCAAAGCACGATCACGAACTTCGCCCACGTGTTCACGGGTTGGAATTGGGCGGATTGCGACAGCAACGGCTACGACAATTTCATCTACTGCGGACCCGATTACCAGGCGAGCGCGAACTTCCTGACGCCGATGGTCGCCTACGACAAGGCGGACTTCCCGCGCACGGGCGACCCGAGCTATCACGACAACGGCACTGATCCCGTCAACGACGTGCCGAACAAGCAGCTGCTCATCTATCCTGGCGTGGCCAGCAATGGCGTCGTGCCGAACAACGGCACCGCGGCGAGCGATCTCAAGTTCGCGCTCGACAACATCTACAACCATCCGAACGTCGCGCCGTTCATCAGCAAGCAGTTGATCCAACGCTTGGTCACGAGCAACCCGAGCCCCGCGTACGTGCAGCGCGTCGCGACCGTGTTCAACGCAAACCGTTCGAGCGCGACGCAACTCAGGCAGGTCGTGCAGGCGATCCTGCTCGATCCCGAAGCGCGTTACGGCCAGTGGCAGAGTCCCGACACGTTCGGCAAATTGCGAGAGCCCTTGCTGACGGTCACGCACTACTGGCGCGCGATGCACGCCGTGCACGCATGCGGGCAGAACGTCGATCAGAACAACAGCGACGGCACCGTCACGCACTACCGCTACGCGAACCAGCCCTACCGCTACGGCGGCAACGGCACGGCCTGGTATACGAACGGCACGCAATACGGCGGCGTCGCGCAGGCTTCGCTCGATGCGTTCACCGTGTTCAATTTCTTCAAGCCGAGCTTCAAACCCGCTGGCGAGATGACCACGCGCGGGCTCTACGGTCCGGAATTTCAGCTGCAGACGGACAGCATCGCCGCCAATTCGAACAATACGCTCCTGTATTGGACCTTGTACAACGCCTACGACGTCAACAACGCCTGCGACGGTACGGGCGACGACGACCAACAGTTCGGCGACATCAAGATCGATCACGCGCAGGACGTCGCGCTCGCCGGCAGCGGGCAGGGCGGCGCGGGCGATCCGTCGGACCGGCTCGTCGACGAATACAACAAGCGCTTCATGTCCGGGCAGATGTCGCCGTACATGCGCAACCAGCTCGTGAGCTATCTCAACACGATCGACAGCTCCTGGGCGTATCCGCAAGGCTCCGACTGGCGCCTGCAGCGCGTCCGCCGCGCGCTGTTCCTGATCCTCACTTCGCCCGAATACATGATCCAGAAATAGGAGCCGGCCATGCGTCCCGATCGTCGCAAATTCATCAAGAACACGATCTGCGCCGCGCTTGGCGGCGCGAGCGTGTATTCCGCGCTCGGCCAGCTCCAATTGCTGCAGGCCGCCACGCGCACGGGCAACTACGTGTTCAACGACTACAAGGCGCTCGTCTGCGTCTTCCTGTACGGCGGCAACGACAGCTTCAACACCGTCGTGCCGTACACGCAAAGCGCGTTCAACGCGTTCTACGGGTCGAACGGCGTGCGTCCGCAGCTCGCGCTCGACCGCACGAAGATGACGAACACCGTGCTCAATGCGCCGGCGAGCGGGCCCGGCAGTCCGGGCGACAGCATCCAGTACGCGCTCAATCCGTGCATGGCGCCGCAGCTCATCAGCCCGACGGGCGGTACGGGCAGCGCAAATCTGACGGCCGACCTCGCCACCGTGTTCAACGCCGGCAAGGCGGCGATCGTCGCCAACACCGGCACGCTCGTGGGCCCGCTCACGCAGGCCGACTACATCGCCGGCATCAAGGCCGTGCCGCCGCAGTTGTTCTCGCACTCCGACCAATCGGCCTATTGGCAATCCTCGCCGCCGAGCAACACGCCGGCCTCGGGCTGGGGCGGGCGCATCGCCGATCTCGTCGCGAGCGCGAATCCGGCCGGCACGCCGATCCTCACGGGCGTCGGCGGCGGCGATGCGTTCACGCGCGGACAGGACATCAACGGCTACATCATGGACGCGGGCAGCGCGACGACGGTCGGTTTCCTGCAGAACAACAATGCGGGCAACGGCTCGGGACTGTGCGATCCGACCGGCGCCTACGACCCCGGCGCGGTCGGCGCCTTCTGCAATCTGCAAGCGTCGAACACGCAGGCGAACGCGCTCGAGCGCGCGTACGCGAACACGCTCGGGCATTCGATCTCGACGGCCGGTGTGATCAACGCCGCACTGGCGCACGCGCCCGCGTTCAATGCACACGATCAGTTCCCCGCGGCGATTTCGACCGGCTACGACCTCGATGCGCAGCTGCAAACGGTGGCCCAGCTCATCTGGGCTGCGAACAACAATGTGGCTGGATACACGGGCTTGCGCCGTCAGGTGTTCTTCGTCAGCACGGGCGGCTACGACACGCACAGCGACGAAATCGCACAGCACGGCACGCAGGCCAATCCCGGCGTCCTCTCGCTGCTGTCGCGTTCGCTCGCGGGCTTCTACAACTCGCTCGCGAGCGTGGGCCTCGCCAACGTCGCCACGGCGTTCACGTGCTCGGATTTCGGCCGCACGATGACGAGCAACAACGGCGGCAGCGATCACGGCTGGGGCGCACATCATTTCGTGGTCGGCGGTGCGGTCGCCGGCCGGCAGTTCTACGGCAACGGTTGCGGTTTCACCGCGGATACGAATTTCGGCGTCGTGATGCCGAGCCTGACGAACCCCACGACCGACTGGAACACGCCCTCTCCGAACAAGAACGATCCGGGCGACGGCTACGGACGCATCATCCCGACGACCTCGGTGGATCAGTACGCCGCCACGCTCGCGAGGTGGTTCGGGTTGAGCGACGCCGATATCGCGACGATCTTCCCGAACCTCTCCAACTTCAGCACGAAGTACCTCGGCTTCGTCTGAGACGCGGACTGCGCCGCGGTCAGGAACGACCGCGGCGCAGGGCCCGGGCGACGAGTGCGGAAAGCGCCAAGGCGCCGGCGAGCAGCGCAAGCAAGCCCGGAGACGCGGCAGGCACTGCGCCGGGCGTGTCGGCCCGCGGCGCGCCTTGCACGACGACCGTGCCGTACATGCCGTCGCCCGGCTTGCCGTGCGTTTCGCAGAAATAGCCGATCGTGCCGGGGTGGCTGAACGTCACGGTCGCGAGCCAGTTCGAGTTGCTCGGGTTGCCGCTGCCGTTGCCGACGCCATCGCAGCCGCGCGCGCAGCGGAACGAACCGTTGTCCGCGCGCACGTTGTGGAACCCGCCTTTGTTGACGAACGTCACCGTGTCGCCGACGTCGATGACGACCGTCTGCGGCGAAAACGCCAGCTGGTTGCCGCCGACGTTGACGAAATAGCTCGTTGCGCGTGCGGCGGGCGCAAGCGCGAGCAGCAAGCACAATGTCAGCCATCGGTGCATCGAGCGACTCCGGGGATCGCGGCGGACCGGCCGCCGGTCGCATTGTACACTTTGCTGCATAGCCGCCGCCTGTGACCGGCGCCACGTTCCGCACGCTGGACGCCGCGGGCACGGACTGGCGCCACGCCGCGCCCAGCGGCTATGCTGCGCGGCCGAACCCCTTTGCGATGCGAGACCGATGCGACACTTCCCGCCTGTTTCCCTGATCGGCGCGCCGACCGACATCGGCGCCGGCGACCGCGGCGCCTCGATGGGGCCGGAAGCGCTACGCGTGGCCGGCATCGGCGAGGCGCTGCAGGCGCGCGGCCTCGAGGTCATGGATCGCGGCAACCTGTTCGGTCCGCTCAATCCATGGCTGCCGCCGAGCGCAGGCTACCGGCACTTGAGCGAGGTCATCGAGTGGAACCGCGAGGTCATGCGCGCGGTCGCCGCCGAGCTCGAAGCGCAGCGCTTGCCGATCCTGCTCGGCGGCGACCATTGCCTCGCGATCGGCTCGATCACGGCGGTCGCGCAGCACTGCCGGCAGCGAGGGCGCAAGCTGCGCATCTTGTGGCTCGACGCCCATGCCGATTTCAACACGTCGCAGATCACGCCTTCGGGCAACATCCATGGTATGCCCGTGGCGTGCCTGTGCGGGCATGGTCCGCGCGAGCTCACCGAGCTTGGCGGCAGCGCGCCGGCCATCGACCCCGGCAGCGTGCGGCAGATCGGCATCCGCTCGGTGGATGCCGGCGAGAAGAAGCTCGTGCACGACGTCGGCCTCGGCATCTTCGACATGCGCTACATCGACGAAATCGGCATGAAGCGCGCCATGGAGGAAGCGCTCGCGGGCGTGGACGACAACACGCATCTGCACGTGAGCTTCGACGTCGATTTCCTCGATCCCGACATCGCGCCCGGCGTCGGCACGACGGTTCCCGGCGGTCCGAACTACCGCGAAGCGCAGCTCGTCATGGAGATGATCGCCGACACCGGTCGCTTGGGCTCGCTCGATATCGTCGAGCTCAATCCCGCGTTCGACAAGCGCAACCAGACCGCGAAGCTCGCCGTCGACCTCGTCGAAAGCCTGTTCGGCAAATCGACGCTGATGCGCGGATGATCCTGGTCACGGCTGCACGCTCGGGCACGGATTCGGGTCGAAGCCGTCGGTGAACAGAACCTCCTGCGGATTGACGCTCCAGCCGATGTCGGCGAAGAGCGGCAGCGTGAGGTCCACTTTGTTGAACAACGTTTGATTGAGCACCGGCTGCATCAGCAAGTGCGGATTAGCGGCACTCGTCCAGTGGCTCACCGATGAACCCGGCTGTTGCGGATTCGGCGCGTGCAGCCGCATGCAGCCCGAGTGCGTGCCGACGAGTGCAGCTCCCAGAAAATCCTTGGCCTGCTTGTTGACGCGGCTGCCGGCCCAGACGAGATTCGGATCGTCGATCGATGAATTCACGATGGTGCTGTTGTTGCCGCCGGTCGGGTTGATCTGCGTCCACGTCTTGTTCTGCACCTGATCGAACAGGTAGTCGTCCCAAACGTCGGGACGGAAAGCAGTGCCGTCGAAGACGAAGCTGCCGTTGGAAAGGTTCGTGAAGGTGATGAAGCCGAGCCCGTGCCCGAGTTCGTGGAACACCACCGGCATCAACGCGACCCGGCCCGAGGGGATCGCGTCGGCCGGGTTGGTGTCGTACCACCAAGTGACGCCCGTGAGGCACGTGCCCGTGTCGATGTCGACGTTGAATGTGGCATCGATCTGCGGGTTGCCGGGGTCGTTCGACGTGCCGCTCAGGCTGTCGGCGAGCGCCACGGCGTAGAACGTGTTCGCCTTCGGCGCGTTCGCGAAATTCTCGAAGGCGTTGTCCGGCCCGGCCTGCCCGAGGATCGCGCTCGTACCGTTGCAGCCTCCCGCAATCGAGGTCATCTTCGCCATCACGACGATCGATACGTTGGAATTGAGCAGCTGCCCCCACTGCGTGGCGGCGGTCTGGAACACGAACAGGCGCTGCGCCCCTCGCGTCGTGCCAGGATTGCTGCCGACGGGTGCGACGGGCGTCGGATCGGTGAAGCCGGTGCCGGCGGGCTCGCTCGGATCGATCTGGATCGTGATCGTCGCGGCCTCCGCCGCGATCGAGCTGAGCGCGAGCATGGCGCCGGCGAGCGCCCAGCGGCTACTCATGACGGCTCTCCGCTGTTGCGCGTGCAGCATCGGGCAACGCGGCGGTACCCTCGATGCAGTCGGTGTGAACGGTGCCGTCGCTGCCCAAC
>DASRGX010000021.1:0-2673 GCA_035650835.1 Rudaea sp.
GCGGTATGCCCGAGCGCGGGCAGGTCGTACCGTCGATCTGCGTCAGGCGCGTGAGCGGCATCGAACCGCTGCCGTAGCCGAGCACGGACGCGAAATCGACACGGCCGTGGTTGCAATCATCGAACGTGAACGTCAGCGAGCCCCAGAGCGTCTTCGTGATCGTCGACGGATCGAAGTTCGGGATGAAGCGTCCACCCGTCGTGAGCGCCACTTCGGTGATCGTCGCGGTGTTGCCGGAATAGGTTCCGACGCCGCCGAACCACGCCTGCCCGCCGTCGGGTGCAAAGGTAAACCACCATGCAAGGAATCGATTGTCGGGCAATACCTCGACGAACAGCCCATGGCCGCTTTGCGTCGGATCGAACCAGGCGCCCGTGAAACTCGGTTCGATCGGCACCGACAAGGTCGTCGCAAACGTGCCGATCTTGTCGTTCGTCGTGTCGGTGAACCAGAGCTTTCCGTCAGGACCTGCCGTTATGCCGCCGAGTTCCAATGCGGAGGGATAGGCACCCGCCAGCGGGAATTCGGTGATCGTGCCATCGGGCGCGATCTTGCCGAGCGCTGGCGTGTAGTTCCCCTTTTCGCTGAACCACAAGTTGCCGTCGGGCCCTGGCGCGATGTGCTCGGGCCGGCGCTGCGCGTCGCTCGGCAACGAAAAATTCGCCACGTCGCCTGCAAGGCTGATGCGCCCGATCGCGGGCACGTTTTGCGTGAACCAGAGATTGCCGTCCGCTCCGGAGACGATCTCGCCTGCCGTGCTGTCGTTCGGCAATGGAAACGATGTGGCTGTGCCGGCTGTCGTGATGCGAGCGATGTCGTTCGCGATGCTGGAGTTTTCGTCTACCGCAAACCACAGGTTGCCATCGGCGCCTTTTGCGAGCGACGAAGCGCAGACGCCGCCGTTCAACGTCGGGCCGAAATACGACGTCAGCGTGATCGCCCCTGCGAGCGTGATTCGACCGATCGTTTGGCGGCAGTCGTACTGGAACGTGTTGAAGTCGTAGCTTTGAACCGCTGCGGTAAACCACACTGCCCCGTCGGAGCCGTTCGCGAGGTCGCCCGGTTGGACAACATTGCCTTCGATGGCCGGCAACGGAAATTCCGTCAGCGTGCCGCTCGTCGTCATGCGGGCGATCGCGCCGCCGGCTCCGCCGCCGCCGGTTTCGGCAAACCACAGATTGTGGTCGGGCCCGACGACGATGCCGGGTCCCGCAAAGCGGCCCGTGGTCAGCGGAAACTGCGTGATGGCACCGGCGGGCGTGATCCGAGCGATGCCGCCACCAGTGTTCGGCCCGGCTTCGACGAACCACAGATTGCCGTCGGGGCCGGCCACGATGCGTCCGGCTTGACTGAATTCCGGTAGCGAGAACTCGGTGATATCGCTGGCGGCGGCGGTCGCGGAAACGGCGACCAACAATGCGCCCACGGCGATTCGCATCGACACGCGCCAAATACCACCCATGCGCTTGCCTCCCTCTGGTTGCGATGACCCCGCGTAACGCCGGTACTTCGGAAACCAAACGAACCGCAGACGCCTTTCCGGACATGTTCGGCGCAGGACATGATACACGGCGATACGCAGTGACCACCGCATCACTTGCCGAGATCCCTGGGTTTCTTGTCCAAGCGCATCGCCTTGAAAGCAGGCTGACGCAAGAGGCCCAGCGTTCCGATCCCTTGATGGTAAACCTCGACGACGAATTCTGGCTTCGTCCATGTCGAAACGGCACGATCCTTCGCGCCGACCAAGTGGATGTCCGCGGGTGGATCGCTCACCTTGGCGGCGCCGAGCCGCTTGCGCAGCGCGACGAGTTGCGCGTTCGTGAAACCGGTGCCGACGCGACCGATGTAGACGAGCCGTCCGTCCTGCGGCTTGGCGAGCAGCAGCGCACCGAAGCCCGCTCGGCTGCCCTTCGGCGGCGTGTAGCCGATCACGACGAACTCGTCGGACGGCCGATCCTTCACTTTCACCCAATCGCCGTTGCGCGCGCCGTAGCGGTACGGACTCTGCGCACGCTTGCTGACGATGCCTTCGAAGCCTGCTCGCGTCGCGCGCGCGAGCGCGCGAGCGCCGTTGCCGATCTCGTGCACGGAGTACCGCAGCAACGGATGCGGATGGCGCGCGAGCAGATCCTCGAGCGCCTGCTTGCGGTCGACGAGCGGCAGCTCGGTCAGCGATTTGCCGTCGAGATACGGCATGTCGAACAGCATGTACGTCGCCGGCTGCGCATTCTCGGCGGAGAGTCGCCTTTGCAGCGCGCCGAAATCGTCGCGCTTCCCGTGCAGCACGATCATCTCGCCATCGAACTTCGCGCTGCGTGTACCGAGCGACGCGACCGCGGCGGCGAGTTCCGGCACTTTGTGCGTCCACTCGATGCCATTCCGCGACCACAGACGCACCGTGCCGTACGCGACCGTCGCGACGATGCGGTAGCCGTCCCACTTCGTCTCGTGCACCCACTCCGGACCCGCCGGCGGCATGTTCTCCAGACGGCAAAGCTCCGGCGCGAACGCCTGCGTTCGATATCGTTCCGTCATCCTTCTGCCTCGCGATGCCATTTCCTGCCCACACGATGCCGGAAAGTCTCTTTCTAGCACGATTCGCCGGCGCCTTCGGCGTGGTACGCTCGTCGCCGTTCGCCCGTCGCAGCCGACTGGCGAACGCAGCCAGCG
>DASRGX010000022.1:0-3781 GCA_035650835.1 Rudaea sp.
GGACCCGTTGAGCCTGCAGTACCTTATGGGCGCCGAGGTCGACTACACCGAGAGCCTCCACGGCGCGCAATTCGTGATCCGCAACCCGAACGCGAAGACGACCTGCGGCTGCGGTTCCTCGTTCAGCGTCTGAGCCGCGGCGGACCGCCGTCCGCGTTTGTGCCTCATGTGCACGCGTTTTGCCCCGATTCGGACATTTCTCGGCGCCGGCTGCTCTGCGAGAATCGCACCATGAGCTCCAGCATCCGCAGCCGCGTCAACACCTATTCCTCGCTCGTGCTCGAACGCCATGGCGAGAGCCGCGACGACGCGGCGCTCGCGGCCGCGAGGCTCGGCTCCAAGGCGCGCTTCCTGCTGCTGCACGCCGACGGGCGCGCCCTCGTCGACGAGGCGGGCAGCTGCCTGCGCGCGCTGGTCCACACCGACTGCGCGGCGCTGCCCGCGAGTCTTTCGCCCGTCTACCTCGGCGAGAACGAGCACCATTGGTTCCTGTTGCGGGCGGACGCGGAGCCGGCCGAGCGCATTGCGAACGAAACCGGCGGTAGGTTCATGGACCTGCGCAGCGCAGGACTGTCCCTGCCGCCGTTCGATGCGGGCCTGTTCGCCTATGCCCGCGCTCTCGCGAACTGGCAGGAACGCCTGCGGTATTGTCACCTGTGCGGTGCGCCGGTGGAGCTCGTGTCCGCCGGACATCGCGCAAAGTGTACGAATCCACAATGCGGCAGCGAACACTTCCCACGCACCGATCCGGCGATCATCGTGCTTGTCGAGCGCGACGGCGCCTGCCTGCTCGGCCGGCAGAAAGCGTGGCCGCCCAAGCGCTATTCGACGCTCGCCGGCTTCGTCGAGCCGGGCGAGACGCTCGAGGACGCCGTGCGCCGCGAGGTGTTCGAGGAGGCCGGCGTGCGCGTCGGCGAATGCGATTACCACTCGTCGCAGCCGTGGCCGTTTCCTGCCTCGATCATGCTCGGCTTCATCGCCGACACGGCGGACGCAACGATCCGCTTGGGCCCCGAGCTCGAGGACGCACGATGGTTCACGCCTGCCGAGATCGTCGCCGGCATCGATAGCGGGGAGCTCCTGATGCCGATGCCGGTGTCCATTTCATATCGCTTGGTCGAGCACTGGCTGCGCCGCACGGCCGGACTCGAGCTCGGCGAACTGACCCAGGGCGACCCTGTTTTCCGCCGTCCGCGTTGAAGCGCGGCTGCTAGAATCGGACTCATCCACAGGACTCGACGCATGGCCACCGTTTTCCTCGCAGCACTCCTCGTCCTGCTCGTTTGCCGAGCCCTGCCGGATCTCGCCCGGCTCCGGAATTTCTCCTGGTGGCACCGCTGGCTCGAGCACGTCGGCAGCGCGCCTTCGTCGATCGTCGTAGCCGGCGTCTTCGGTCCGGTGCTGCTATGCCTCATCGTCCAGCTGGCGCTGCGCGGCTCGCTGTTCGGTCTCGGTGCGTTCCTATTCGCAGCGTTCATGTTGTTCTACTGCTGGGGGCCGCGCGATCTCGAGCTCGACGTCGAGGCCGTGGAGAAAGCGCCGGACAGCGAGCGCCGCGTTGCCGCTGCCCAATCGCTCCTGCCCGAAGGCCGCAGCGGCCCGCTCGCGTTTTCGCCCGAGTGCCTCGTCGCGGCGACGTTCGAGAGCGCGCTGCAGCGCTGGTTCGGCGTGTTGTTCTGGTTCGCCGTGATCGGTCCGGCGGGCGCCTTGCTGTACCGCCTCGTGCGCCTGCTCGCCTATTCGTCCGACGTGCGCGCGGGCGATGTGCGCGCGCAAGCGGTGCGCGCGGCCGCGGCGCTCGATTGGCTGCCCGCGCACCTGGTCGCGCTCGCGCTTGCGCTCGCGTCGGATTTCGACGCCGTGCTCAAGAGCTGGCGCGACTACCACCACGCTCATCCGCAGGGCTACGCGAGCTTCGAGCCCGGCTTCCTCGACGCGATCGCGCGAGCGAGCGTCGACGCCGACGTCGCCGCGGAGGAAGGCGATGCCGCGAGCCCCATCGTCGCGCTCGATGACGCGATGGTGCTCGTCCGCCGCGTGCTCGTCGTCTGGTTGACCATCGTCGCCCTCATCGTGCTCGCCGCCTGGTTTTAGCGGTACGACTCTGAACTAGGCGGCGTCGCCGCGCAATTCGCGTACCTTCGCTTCGAGCGCCTCGGCGGTCGCTTGCGCGGCCGGCACGGCGGGCGCAGCGACGAGTTCGATGCGCGACCAGAAACGCCGCGGCACGCGCAAGCGGCCGAGCGCAGTATCGCGCCGACTGAAAATGCTGCCCCAGAGTCCGCGCAAGGCCATCGGCACGACAGGCACCGGGCGCGCGGCGAGGATGCGCTCGACGCCCGGGCGGAAGCGCTGGATCGTGCCGTCGCGCGTGATGCCGCCCTCCGGGAAGATGCAGACGATGTGACCGGCGGCGAGCTCGCGGTCCACTTCGGCGAACGCGCGTTCCATGATCGCCGCGTCCTCCTTCGCGCCGGCGATCGGAATGGCCTTGGCCGCGCGGAAAAGCTGTTTGAGCAGCGGGATCTCGAAGATCTTGTAGTACATCACGAAGCGCACTGGGCGGCGGACGCTGCCCAGGATGATGAGCGGGTCCATGAAGCTCACATGGTTGCAGACGAGCAGCACGGGTCCTTCCTCGGGGATGCGCTCGAGCCCCGACGTGCGGATCCGGTAGAGCGTGTTGACGAGGATCCAGTCGACGAAGCGCAGCAGGAATTCCGGCACGAGCGTGTAAATGTATACGGCGACCGCCGCGTTCATGAGCGCCGCAGCGAGGAAAAGCTCGGGGATCGTGAGGTGCGCGGCATTGAGCAGCACGCCCGAGAGCACCGAAGCGGCGACCATGAACAGGGCGTTCAGAATGTTGTTGCCGGCGATGATGCGCGAGAGCTGGCTGCGTTCGGCGCGGCTCTGCACGAGCGCGAACAGCGGCACGATATAGAAGCCGGCGAACACGCCGAGCACGGCGAGATCCAGCGCGATGCGCCAGTTGCCGGGCGCCTCGAGGAACGCCAGCGGACCCAGGCCGGCCACCGCCGCCTGCGCGGGTCGCGCAAAGTATAAGTCTATACCGAACGCCGTGAGCCCGATCGAGCCGAACGGCACGAGGCCGATCTCGACCTTGTGCCCGGACAGCCGCTCGCAGAGCAACGAGCCCACTCCGGTGCCGATCGAGAACAGGGCGAGCACGAGCACCTGGACGCCGCCCGTGCCGCCGAGGAAGATCGTCGTGTAGTTCGGCAGCTGAGCGGTGAATACGAGGCCGAAGAACCAGAACCAGGAGATCCCGAGCACCGCGTTGAACACGGTGCGATCGCGCGCGACGAACGCGATCGCGCGCCAGGTTTCGCCGAACAGGTTCCAGTTGAAGCGCAGGTCCGGAGCCGCCGCCGGAGCGGGCGGTATGGCGCGAGATACGAGATAGCCGAAGACCGCGATCGCCAGCACGGCGATCGACGCGTAGAGCGGACCGCCGGGCCCGGCGGCCGCGATGAGCATGCCGCCGACGATGAGCCCGAGCAGGATCGAAAGCGAAGTGCCCATCTCGACGAGGCCGTTGCCGCCGACGAGCTCTTCGTTGCGCAGCGCCTGCGGCAGGATCGCGTACTTGATCGGTCCGAACAGCGTCGAATGCAGGCCCATGAGGAACAGCACGCTCAGCAGCAGTGCGGCGCTGTGCATCATGAACCCCACGGCAGCGATCGACATCGCGGCGATCTCGAAGAGTTTCACGAAGCGGATCACGCGCGTCTTCTCGTATTTCTCCGCGATCTGGCCG
>DASRGX010000023.1:0-3945 GCA_035650835.1 Rudaea sp.
AAGACCGTTGACCTTATACACGACCCCGTCGATTTCGAAGGGCAGCGATGCTCGCCGCTTCTGCACGCGCTCGTAGAAGGCCTTGAGCTCGGCGGCACCTTGCGCGAGGCGCCGCTCATCGTTCACGGGCAGGCCGAACGCCTCGAGCGCATCCAGTACGCCCGAATGCGTCGCCGGCATCTCCCAGCCTTGCGTTTCGCCGATGCCGTAGGCAAAAAAACGCAACGGCCGTTGTGCGGTGATGGACGGATCGAGCTGGCGCACCGCGCCTGCGGCGGTATTGCGCGGATTCACATAGAGCTTCTGCCCGGCCTGCTGCTGACGCGCGTTGAGCGCCTCGAAATCGCGCAGGTTCATGTACACCTCGCCGCGCACTTCGAGCACCGGGGGCGCCTTGCCCTTGAGACGCTGCGGGATGGAGCGAATGGTGCGCACGTTCTGGGTGACGTCCTCGCCCACCTGGCCGTCGCCGCGCGTGGCGCCGACGGCGAGCGCGCCGTGCTCGTAGCGCAGGCTGATCGCGAGGCCGTCGAACTTGAGCTCGGCCATGTATTCGACCGGGGGCACGTCGATGCCGAGACCCAGCTCACGGCGAATGCGGGCGTCGAATTTTTCCGCCGCCTCCGGTGTGGTATCGGTTTCGGTGCGGATCGAGAGCATCGGCACGGCGTGACGCACCGGTGCGAATTCCTCGAGCCGCTTGCCGCCCACGCGCTGCGTGGGTGACGAGGGCGTGACCAGCGATGGATAGCGCGCTTCGAGCGCCTGCAGCTCGCGAAAGAGCGCGTCGTATTCGGCATCGGGGACGACGGGGGCGTCGAGCACGTAATAGCGGTAATCGTGCTCCTGGATCTGCTCGCGCAATGCCTGCGCCCGCGCTCGCGCGTCGGCGGGAATGCGGGGCGCGGAAGACGGCGCGGCGCTCATGCCCGGTAAGCGCCGGTGCGCGGGATCATCCGCCGAAAAGCGCCAGCGCGCGCGGGCTTCCCGGCTCGATGTGCATCGACTTCAGGCCCTCGGCGGTCTTCTGGATCTGCACGCGAATGGCCGCGAGCGCGGCATCGTCGAGCGGCCGGCGATTGTCGTCGACCAGCGCGGCATCCAGCGTTTGCGCCATGCGTTTCGCGGCAAGCTTCATCTGGTCGAAGACGCGCGCCGGATCGGTCACGCGCGGCACGTCGAGCAGGAATACCGCGCCTGGCGTCGCGCTCGAGCGCAGGTTCTCCGCCGTAAAGGGCTCGGCGCGGAAGTTCTGCAGCGAATAGAGCACCGCGCCGGTTTCTTCCTGCACCCATTCGAAGCGCCCGCCGGCGAGGCGGAACCCCGCGGCTTCGGCCACCCCGCGCAGGCGCGTTCCGGGAATCGTGGCCGGCGGACTCTTGAGGATGGTGAGGCCGATCTGCACGTCCAGGTCCACGCAGATGCGGTCGAGGGTTTCGGCGCGCGCAGCCTCGGCCTGCACATCCGGCGAGATGAAGGTCGCAGGCAGCGTGGGCGCGAGCTCGGCCAGGAGTCCCGCGAACGCCTGCAGCATCGGCACGCTCGCGGCACCGGCGCGATCGGCCAGAAGAAGGCATGCGATGAGATCGCTGAACTCGCCGGCTGTTTCCGCGCGCAGCGCTTGCCACGGCATGCCCGGGCTGCGGCGACCAAACCAGCGCAGGCGCTTGCCAACGCGCGCATTCAATCCCGCGCCGAGCGCACCCGCGGCAACCGGCCGGCTCGGCTGCAGCGCCACGATGCATTCGATGTCGGGATCCGGCTGCGGACCGTGGGCATCGTCGTGCACCACGCGCTCGGTCGGCGGCGGCGTGATGATGACCGGGGCATCGGCGATGTCTTCGGTGGCGATCGGCACGCCCTCGCCCTCGTTCGAGCGATCGCGCGCGTCCATGCGCGCCTGGACCTTGACCGGGAGCTCGAAGGCCTCGGCATCGTCGATCGACTCCACCGGCATGCGCGCGGAGCTCGTCGCACCGCCTGACGCCGCGCGCGTGAGCATCGGCTCGCGATCGCTGTCGCCCAGCCGATTGAGGGTCGGCTCGACGCGCTCGCTCGCCGGCGCGCGTGCATCCGGCTTGCCCTTGCCGAGACTGCTGAAGGTCGCGTCGAGACGCGCGCGCAGGCGCCGCTCCTGCCACCAGTTGTAGATGATCACCCCGATGACGAGGGCGACGGCCGCGATGATGAGGCCGAGTTGCAGCGAGGTCATGCGCAGTCTGGACGCTCCGGATTAGAGCTCGTTTGTCATGACGCGAACCCGCCGATTATAGCGCCCGCATCCGATGCGGCACCGCGCCGCATCACGCGGCGGCCGCGGTATCGGCAAGCTCCAGCGCCTCGCTGATGTCGACCTGTACGACGCGTGACACGCCGGGCTCCGGCATCGTGATGCCGACGAGCTGGTTCGCCATCTCCATGGTGATCTTGTTGTGCGAGATGAACAGGAACTGCGTCTGTCCCGCCATCTCCCGCACCATCTTGCAGAAGCGCTCGGTGTTGGGATCGTCGAGCGGCGCATCGACCTCGTCGAGCAGGCAGAACGGCGCGGGATTGATCTGGAACAGCGCGAACACGAGCGAGATGGCGGTGAGCGCCTTCTCGCCGCCCGACAGGAGGTGAATCGACGTGTTGCGCTTGCCCGGAGGCTGCGCGATCACCTGCACGCCGGAATCGAGGATCTCCTCGCCGGTGAGGAGCAGGCGCGCCTGGCCGCCGCCGAAAAGCGCCGGGAACAGCTTCGAGAAGTTGTCGTTGACCGTCTCGAACGTCTGCTGCAGCAGCTGGCGCGATTCCTTGTCGATCTGGCGAATCGCGTTTTCGAGCGTAGCCATCGCGTCCGTGAGGTCCGCCGCCTGCGCATCGAGGTAGGTCTTGCGCTCCTGCGCGATGCCGAGCTCGTCCAGCGCGGCGAGATTCACCGCACCGAGATCCTCGATCGCCTTTTGCAGGCGCTCGATCTCCGGCGCAAGACCCGACTTCGCGCCGAAGGCCTTCAATGCGTCCGGCAGGCTGGCGATGTCGGCATGCGCGTCGGCGAGCTGCTCCGCGAACTGCTGCTCCAGCATGACGGCAGCCTGCTCCTTGAGGCGCATCTCCTCGATCTTCGCGCGCGCCGGCTCCAGGCGTTGCTCGGCGCCAAGGCGCGCCTCGTCCGTCGCACGCAACTCCGCACCGAGCGCTTCCAGCTTGTCGCGTGCCGCGGCCAGCGCCTGCTCGGCCTCGCCACGCACCACCAGCTGGCGCTGCAACGCCTCTTCGACCGGCGTCCAGTCGATGGCCTCGCGCTCGGATGAAAGTTGCGCGAGCAATTGCTGCTGTTGCGCGAGCTGCGCCGCGAGCGCTTCCCGCCGGCGATCGAGCTCCGCGATGCGATCGCGGCCGCGACGCTCCGCGAACGCGGCTTCCTGGGCCGCCCGTTCGGCGAGCCGCAACCGCTCCCGGCCCCGCGCCAGGCTCACCTCGGCTTCGCTGCGCGCGTGGCGTGCGCTTTCCTGGCGCGCGAGCTCGTCGTGCCGGTGCGATTGCGCGTCGGCAAGCTCCGCCTGCAGCGCGCTCGCCTGCTCCGATTCGGAGACTTCCTGCGCCGAAAGATCCGCGATCTCCTGCGCGAGCTGGGCTCGCCGGCGCTCGGCCGCCGCTGCCGCCTGTCGCAATTGCACGAGCTCGAGCTCGAGATCGTGACAGCGGCGCTGTTGCGAGGCGAAGGCCATGCTCTCGGCGTGATACGACTTCTGCGCGGCCTCGAGATCGCGCTCGATTTCCGCTTGGCCGTTGCGTGCCGCGCTCGCACGCTCACGCACCGCGACGAGCGCCTCGGAGAGCTCCGCAAGCTCGCGCTGACGCGCAAGCACGCCATGCAGCTCGTTGTCCGGCGCGAAAAAGCTGATCGCCTGCGCCGTCACGAGATCGCCTTCGCGCGTGACGAACGATTCGCCGACGCCG
>DASRGX010000024.1:0-13380 GCA_035650835.1 Rudaea sp.
GAATGCGAGGCCACGTCGAGCGGCCAATGGCGCTTCTCTGTGGCGCTCGGCGCGTATGCGCGGCTATGCGCGCTGTACCACGCCGTGTGCGGCGAAGCCGAAGCGACCGCCTGACGCGAGGCGGCTCAGGCCGCGACGAGAGAGCTCAATACGTCGCGCAGCTCGCGCGCGTCGAAGGGCTTGTAGAGGAACGCGTGGGGCCGCGGGCTTTCTTTTTCGAGCTCGATCTGCTCGGCGAATGCGGCCGTCGAGCACACGAGCGGCATGCGCGGATAGCGCCGGCGCAAGTCCGCGATGAGTCCCGAGGCCGGGATATTGTCGAGAAAATAATCGACGATCGCCGCAGCGTAAGGTCCGTCGACGATCGCATGGCGCGCTTGCGCATGATCGTCGGCGACGACGAGGTCGTAACCCAGGTCCTCGAGCATGTAGCGCATCGCCACTTGCAGGCTACGATCATCTTCGATCAGCAGTATTCGCTTGCCCATCGGCGCCGCACCCTGATCCAGGGCGCTCAGTATGCACGCGCGCGCGGAGATTTTCATTAAATACCGCGTGTCCGCACGTGGGGAAAACCCTCAGGTTCCGGCTGCATTTTGCAAGTCACGGCGACGCGCGTGTTGCAAATCGCATGGCAGAGCCCGCTTGTCGTAGCACTCTAGATGCTCGGCTGCCGGCGTAAGACAACAATGTGAATTTGGCATGTTCTTTCCATTCACCTCGTGCAGGATCGCTGCCGTGAGGAGAATCATGCAACGTCGCCGCATCTACGCTTTCGATTCGGTCGAGTCAGCGCGGACCGCCGTGATGTGCCTGCGCGCTGCAGGCATTCCGCTGGACGGCGTTTCGCTCGTGGCGCGCGCCGACATCGAACTGGAACAGGTGCCGAGCACGCTCGTCGATACGCGCGTCGATTGCGTGCCGCTCCGCCAGGGCGTGGCGATCGGCGGCGCGACCGGGCTTTTCGCCGGCATCGTCGCGATGGCCGTGCCGCCGCTCGGGCTCGCCATCGGCGGACCGCTGCTGCTCGCCTTCCTCGCCGGAGGCGCGGCACTCGGCGCCTGGACGTCGACGGTCGCCGGCGCCAGCGAATCCGAGGACATCCGCAACATGTTCCGCGACGAGATCGAAGCCGGCCGCGTGCTGCTCGTCGTGGACGCCGATCGCCTCGTCGACGAAGACGTTCCGGCCAAGCTGATCGGCAGCATCGAACCGCATCTCCTCAGGAACCCCGAAGCGAACTCGTCCGTCGCGGCCTGAAGGCTCGCGCAATTTGCATCGAAGCGGACTCAGCGTCGCGCAATTTGCTCGCCGTCGCGAGCGTTCTCCCGCTTCCCCCGGCCCTCTGCCGAGTCCGCCGTACTGGCATACACCTTGCGGTTGCGCCTGCGTGGCGGCAAACCGCTGCCAACCCCTTAAGTCATCTGCGAGGTGCCGCGCATGCCAGCTCAAAAGCCGTTCCTGACCGACATCGAGACGATCCGCAGCCGCGCGCGCTCGCATATCGAACGCGGCGCCGTCACGGAGGGCTACAAGGCCGATCGCGAAGCCGTGCT
Source organism: Rudaea sp. (assembly GCA_035650835.1). GTDB lineage: Bacteria > Pseudomonadota > Gammaproteobacteria > Xanthomonadales > Rhodanobacteraceae > Rudaea. The sequence continues at coordinate 1,557 of DASRGX010000024.1, forward strand.
CGGCCTGCTCAATGCGGCGCTGGCCACCGAGATCGTCTGCACCTTGCGCTACAAGCGCCACTACTACATGGCGGCCGGCATCCACGCCAAGAGCGTGGCCGCGGAGTTCCTCGAACATGCCGAAGAAGAGCAGGAGCACGCCGACCAGATCGCCGCGCGCATCGTGCAGCTCGGCGGCGCGCCTGACCTCGCGCCCGAGGGCCTCGCCGCGCGCAGCCACTCGCAGTACGTGGAAGGCGAGGACATCGTCGACATGCTCGAGGAGGATCTCGTCGCCGAGCGCATCGCGATCGACACGTACCGCGAAATCGTGCAGTTCCTCGGCGAGGCCGATCCGACGTCGCGTCGCGTGATGGAATCCGTGCTCGCCAAGGAAGAGGAGCACGCGGAGGATCTGAAATCGCTGCTCGAGGAGCTCGGCAAGAAAGGCGAGCCCGAACGGCGATCGGCGGAGCAGGCGCTGCGGCACTGAAATGCGCAGATGTGCACATGTGCAAAATGCACAGATGCACTCGCCAGCGCCTGCAAATAGCCCGGGGCGGATACGGCAAGTCGCTGATTTCCGGTGCGCTCCAGGCTGGCATGCAACTTGGTACGGAAGGGCCACGGAGGCTCAACAGAAGGAGGAAGCCATGAACCGTCAACTCAGCGCCATCGCGCTCGGACTCGCACTCGTCTGCGGCAGCGCCGTGGCCGCGACGAACGACACTCACCCGAACAGCAACCAGACCGCCGACACGAGCGCGAACTCGTCGCAGCAGCCGGTGACCGACACTTGGATCACGACCAAGGTGAAGGCGGAGCTTGCGACGACGAAGGGCATCAAGTCGGGCGAGATCAGCGTCACGACGAAGAACGGCCTCGTCACGCTTTCCGGCGTCGTCGACAGCAAAGCGCAGATGCAGAAGGCCGTAGCCGTCGCCAAGGGCATCAAGGGCGTCCGGCAGGTCGACTCTTCCGCGCTGACCTCGCGCGACTGAGCGCGACATTTCCTCAAGGAGCGAGACGATGAACGAGGACAAGATCAAAGGTCAATGGAAGCAGCTCGCGGGCAAGCTCAAGGAAAAATGGGGCAAGCTCACGGACGACGAACTGCGGCAGGCGGAAGGAAACAGCGAGTATCTCGCTGGCCGCATACAGGAGCACTACGGCATCGCCAGGGACGAAGCACGGAAGCAGATCAAGGAAATCGAGAAGGGATTGTAAGGCGCATCGCATGGAAGCGAGGAGAAGCGGCGCTCGCGGCGCCGCTTCTCTTTTTTTGCCTGCGCCGAGGCGGCATTCATGAGCGTACCGAAAATCGCGGACGAGGAGAGCCGCGCGCACGCATCGCGCGACGCGCCGCGTGCGCAGCTGCGCACGATCTCACGTTCGTTGATCACGCTCGTCGTGCTCGTCGCGCTCGCGGTGAGCTATGCGGCGCAGGAGGTGCTGATCCCGATCGTGTTGGCGCTGCTCGTGTCGCTGTTGCTGTCGCCGGTCGTGAACCTGCTCGAGCGCATTCGCGTGCCGCGCCTGCTCGGCAGCCTGGCGATGCTCGTCCTCGTGCTCGGCTTGTTCGTCGCCGCGATCGCCGGGCTCGCGCAGCCGGCGCGCGACTGGGTCGCGCACGCGCCGGACACGATCCAGACGATCGAACGCCGCTTCGGCGGCTTGCGCGAGCCGTTGCGCGAGGCGGAGCAGGCGACCAAGCAGATCGAGGATCTGGCCCGCAGCGGTTCCGCGCAGCCCGTGGTCAACGCGCAGCCGAGCCTGCTCGCGAGCATGGCCACGAGCACGCCGCGCGCGCTGGCCGACGTCGCAGCGGTTATTATACTTCTATACTTTTTCCTTTCGTCGGGCGACGGCTTCCTGCGCCGGGTCGTCGAGATCGCGCCGACGCTCAGCGACAAGAAGCTCGTCGTTTCCATCGCGCGCGACGTGCAAGGCGAAATATCGCGCTACCTCGCGACGATCAGCACGATCAATTTCTGCCTCGGCCTCGCCACCGCCGGCGCGATGTGGCTGATCGGTCTGCCGAGCCCGCTGCTGTGGGGGGCGGTCGCGACGATCCTCAACTTCGCGCCTTACATCGGCCCGACCACCACGGGTGTCGCGCTGGCGCTCGCGGGTTTCGCAGCGTTCGATTCGCTCGGCCATGCGCTTGCGCCGCCGGGCGCCTTCCTGGCGCTCGCCGTCCTCGAGGGACAGTTCGTGACGCCGACGATCCTCGGCCGGCGCCTCGCGCTCGATCCCACGGTCGTGTTCGTGTGGCTGCTCGTATGGGGCTGGCTGTGGGGCGTCATCGGCGTGCTGCTCGCCGGGCCGATGCTCGCGTGTTTCCGTATCGTGTGCCAGCACGTCGAGAGTTTGCGGCCGGTCTGCGTGCTGATCGGCGACGGATCGTCCAGCGACGTCTGCGCCAAGGGAGCGGCAGCGAAAGGCGCCGACGCCGAGAACCGATCCGACTGACGTCCTGCGCGCTCGGCGCGGACGCTCAACTCACGGGCCGGGTCGGCAGCTCGAACACGAACGTCGAGCCGCCGCCTTCGCGCGGCTCGAACCACAAATTGCCGTGCATGGCCTCGGAGAGTTGCTTGGCGATCGAAAGGCCGAGGCCCGTCGAGGATTCGCCGGACGTGGGTTTCGCGCTGAGGCGCACGTAGCGTTGGAACAGCCGCTTGCGGTCGCCGGGCTCGATGCCGGGACCGCGATCCATGACGCGCACGCGCACGCTGCCGGGCGTGCCGGGCTCGAGAGCGACCCGCACGCGGCTGCCCGGCGGAGCGAACTTGATGGCGTTGCTGAGCAGGTTTTCGACGACGTGCTCGGCTGCGAGCGGGTCGCCGAACGCTTCCATCGGCTCGCCGGCTTCGAGCTCGACGCGGATGTTCTTCTCGGCGCCGTACTGATCGTAGCGGTCGACGAGCGATTTCATGAGTTCGCGCAGCGCGAACGGCTTGAACGCGTCGAGGTCGACCATCGCCGCGGAAGCGTTGCGATTCAGGAAATCGTCGATGAAGCTCAGCGTGCGATCCGTCGATTCGACGAGCGAGGTCAGGAGCTCGTGCGTGCGCTCGTCCGCGAGCGTGGGCTCCTCGAGCAGCATCTGCACGCTGAAGCGGATCGAGGCGAGCGGACTCTTGAGATCGTGCGCCACCATCGCGGTCACGGCGTCGCAATCGCGCGCCTTGAGCACGAGACGATCGCGCGAGAATTTGAGCTCGAGATGCGTGCGCACGCGCTGCAGCAGCTCCGCCGCGCGAATCGGTTTGGTCAGGAAATCGACCGCGCCCGCTTCGAAGCAGGCGACGAGGTCCTCGTCCTCGGTGGCGCCCGTCACGAAAATCACGGGCACCGCGGCGAGCTCGGGCGTCTCGCGGAATTGGCGGCACAGCGTCAAGCCGTCCATGCCCGGCATCTTGAGGTCGAAGATGGCCAGATCGGGACGGCGCGCGGCGGCGCGCTCGAGCGCTTGCGGACCGCTCGTGGCGGGCACGACGTCGTAGGAGTGCTCGGCCAGCAGCGTGCCCATGAATTGCACGTTGGCGGGCTCGTCGTCGACGACCATCACCGAGGGCGCACGGCGCTGGCGGCCCGAGGGCACGGGGGTGGTGAGGTTTTTCATGCTCGACGGTGCCTCCCTCAAGACGATCATCCTAGCCGACGCAAAGTGGACATGCGTGCCAATGGGTACGAACGCAAGTCGCGTCGCGCATTCTCAAGCTCCGGCCCCGGCACGGTAGTGTCCGACAAGGGCCGGAAAGTTGTCGAGTTCCCGTTCCATGGCGACGATGTCGAAACGCGCGAGCGCAGCACCGAGCCGCTCGGCGAACTCGCTCAGATCGCGCAGCCCGCAGCGGGCGGCGACCTCGCGCGCCGCCGTCACGAGCGCCTGCACGTCGTGATAAGCCAACGCCGCGCGCGCCTCGCTCCATTCGCGCGCAAACAGCGTTTCGAGCTCGGTGCGCAATGTCGCCGGGTCGATGGCGGCGCGCTCCGGCGCCTGGGACGGTGCCTGCCCAGCGACGGCTTGCGGATGCCGCTGCAACGCGCTGCGTATTTCAGCCGCGAGCGCTTCGATCGTCACGGGCTTGCGCACGACACCGTCGAAGCGGGCGCGCAGCTCCGGTTCCTGTTCGTGCAGGTTCGATGCGGTCACGGCGATCACGGGAACTGCCCGCAGCGCTGCGTCGGCCCGCATGCGGTCGACCGCCGTGCGGCCGTCCATGCGCGGCATGCGCAGGTCCATGAGGATGAGGTCAGGCCGCTCGCGCCGCGCGCAATCGAGCGCTTCGACGCCATCGGCCGCGAGCAGCAGGCGTTGCGCGTGCGCGCTCAAAAGACCGGCGAGCAGGTCGCGGTTGAGTTTGACGTCGTCGGCGATCAACACCGTGCCGAGCGCGAGCGCCGAGAGATCGGCGGCGGTCCCTGCCGGATCGGCCGGCGCGACGGCCGCCGGCACGACGTTCGGCAGCTCGACCGTGAACCTCGAACCTTCGCCGACGCGGCTTTCCACGTCGAGTTTGCCGTGCATGAATTCGAGCAGGCGCTGCGTCACCGCGAGGCCGAGGCCGGTGCCCTCGCGCACGTCGCGCTGCGCAGGACCGCGCTCGAACGGGTCGAAGATGCGCGCGAGGTCCTCGGCGGCGATCCCGCATCCGGTGTCGACGATCGCGATGGTCAACGTGAACGCGTCGCTGCCGGCCACGGGCACGGCGCCGATATGCACGCGCACGCTGCCGCGGTCGGTGAATTTGACGGCGTTGCCGACCAGATTCGCCAGCACTTGTCGCAGACGTTTGCCGTCCAGCATGGCGAAATCGGGCACGCCGTCGGCAATTTCGCACGACAGCGCCACGTTCTTTTCCTGCGCGCTCGCCGCCGACGAGGCGATCACCGATTGCACGAGCTCTTCGATATTCACGGGCTCGACCGCGATTTCGAGCTTGCCCGCTTCCATCCTCGCCAGGTCGATGACGTCCTCGAGCAGGGCGAGCAGTCCCTTGCTGCTCACGACGATCGCATCGACGTAGTTGCGCTGCTTCGGGTCCGTCACACGTTCGGCGAGCAGGCGGCTGAAGCCGATGATCGCATTCATGGGCGTGCGGATCTCGTGGCTTATGTGGGCGAGGAAGTTCGTCTTCTTGAGTTCCGATCGCTCGGCGCGTTCCTTCTCGCGGCGCAGGAACTCGCCGTGTCGCTGCGACTGCAGACCGCGCCGCACGAACGCCGCGCCCAGCGCCGTGGTGAACAGTGCCACGAGTCCCGCAGCCGCGACGATCGCGTCGGCGCGCCCGAGTTGGGCGATGAGTTCGCGACGCGCCGAGGCGCGCACGAAGTCGCTTGCGCGATGCAGCGCGTCGAGCGCCGCGCGGAGTTCGGCGCTGCGTTGCGCGCTTTCGCCGGCAGCGAGCGCGATCGCGGCTGCGCGTGAATGCTCGCGATAGGCGTCGAACACGGCCGCCAGGCTGCGCTGCTCGGCGTCGAGCGCCGCACGCACCTGCGCGAGCATGGCTTGGCGCGCCGGGTCGTGACCCACGGCGGCCGCGAGCTCGTCGAGCAGGCCGCGAACGTCGCCGGCGTTCGTCGGGCGCGCCGCCGCGCCGCCGTCGGCGAGCAGGAAGTCGCGCGCGGCGAGCTCGCGCGTCAATGCGATACGCTCGATCGCGTCGACGTCGTGGATCGCCGTGTTGGCTTCGGCGCTCGTCTCGAACAGGCGTTGCGACGAAACGCTGCTCACGATCGACACGATGGCGGCGATCGCGAGCACCGCGATCGCGAGCGCGAGGAACGCGAATGCCCGCCGACGCAGCAGCTGGCGCGAAGACGGTGCGGGCGCCGCTCCGGTGCGGGCGGCACTCCGATCCAGCGCCTTCGTGAACCGCAGCGCACGCATGCTCGCGCCTTCGCGTGGTCCACTCAGGCGGCGAGCGAGATCTTGAGCGTGCGCATCCGCTCGTGGCAGCGCCGCACGTGCGGCAGGCACTTGAGCACGATGCGATGCAGGCTCGCATCGTTCGCGGCCTCCTTGGCCGCCTGCTCGAACGCGCGCAGCAGGCGGTCCTCCGATTGCTCGAGCTCGACGATGTACGTCGCATCCTTGTCGCTCGCGAGCTTGGCGCGCACGTCGGCATAGAGCTTGCGGAAGCCGCCGACGAACGTGCCGTCGCTCGACGGCAGTGCGCCGCGCGCGCGCACTTCGTCGCCGAGCTCGGCGATGAGCTCCTGCTTGGCGTCGACGATGCTGCGAAAAACGTCCTTGAGGTGCGGATTCTTCACGTTCGCGATCGCGTCGGTGTAGAACGCGAGCCCGTCGCGGGCGATTTCGATGAGGTCGTTGAGGGTGGCGGCGGATCTGGTCATGACGGGTCTCCTTGTCGAGAATGCTTCCCTGCTGGGCGCCACGGTCTGCGAAGACCGCGCCTCGCCCCGCAGGCAGCGTGCATCAATCAAACGGCGTACCAACGGCGGCGCCCCGCGCGAAGCGGCAGACGTGTCGTCCGCTGCCGCCGTAGTGCACAATGCACGGAGGCGGACGCGAGCGGTGGCGTGCTGCGTTTCGCGCGGAAGATCTCGCGCGCCGGCGCAGCGCGACGGTTTCACCGACGTTCACCCTCCCCGCCGAGCGCGCGTGTAATGTGTCTTGCCTGATCTGGAGAGCCGATTCGATGGAGAACGCAGCGGACGTGGCGGGCCGTATCCTTCTCGTGGACGACGATAAATCGATACTGCGCACGTTCCGATATTGCCTCGAGGATTCCGGCTACATGGTCGCCACCGCGCAGAACGGCGAGCAAGCGCGCACGCAAGCGTACGCCGCGGTGTTCGACGCGTGTTTCCTCGACCTCAACCTCGGCGACGAGTCGGGGCTCGATCTGCTGCCGCAGCTGCGCGAAATCGCGCCGTGGATGCGCGTGGTCATGGCCACGGCCCAGGGCGACGTCGCCACGGCGGTCAAGGCGATCCATGCGGGCGCTGCGGACTACCTCGTCAAGCCCTGCTCGCCCGAGCAGCTGAGGCTGTCCGCGGCCAAGCAGGTCGAGGCGCGTCAGCTGGAACTCCGTTTGAAGCAGCTCGAAGACGAGAAGTCGGGCCCGAATCTCGACCTGACGACGGCGAATCCGGCGATGAGCGCCGTCGTGCAGATGGCACGGCACGTGGCCGAAACCGACGCGAACATCCTGATCCTCGGCGAATCGGGCACCGGCAAGGGCATGCTCGCGCGTGCGATCCATCACTGGAGCGCACGCGCGAAGGCGGGCTTCGTCACGGTGGCTTGCCCCTCGCTGTCGGCGGAGCTCCTCGAGAGCGAACTTTTCGGCCATCAAAAAGGCGCGTTCACGGGCGCGACCGAGAGCACGCCCGGGCGCATCAGCCAGGCCAACGGCGGCACGCTGTTCCTGGACGAGATCGGCGATTTCCCGCTGAGCCTCCAGCCGAAGCTGCTGCGCTTCATCCAGGACAAGGAATACGAACGCGTCGGCGATCCCGTCACGCGCAAGGCCGACGTACGCATCGTCACGGCCACGAACCGCAGCCTCGAGGAGATGGTCAAGGACAAGACGTTCCGCGAGGACCTCTACTACCGGCTCAATGTCATCAGTTTGCTCGTGCCGCCGCTGCGCGACCGGCCCGAGGACGTCCCGGTGCTCGCCGAGACCTTCCTCGCGCAATTCGTCAAGGCTTACCGGCGGCCGGCGCGCAAGTTCTCGCGCGAGGCGATGCAGCAGCTGCGCCGGCATTCCTGGCCCGGCAACGTGCGCGAACTGCAGAACGTCGTCGAGCGCGCCTCGATCGTCTGCGACAAGGCCGAAGTCGACCCGGTCCATCTCGGCATCGTCGATGCGCCGCGCGAGCACCACGCCCGCATACGCGCCGGCGATCACGTGAGCTTGAGCGAGCTCGAACAAGCCCACATCACGGCGCTCGTGTCGAGCATCGATTCGCTCGACGAAGTCGCGCGATTGCTCGGTATCGACGTATCGACGCTGTATCGCAAACGCAAACAGTTCGGGATTTGACGTCGGCGTCGTCGCCGTCGCACCGCCCGAGCGAGACAACGCCGTTACCTACGGATTCGCGGGCGGCGCCTGCGCTCCATCGCCGGCGCCGCGATGCAGCCGCGACACGGCGGCGCCGATCATCGCCGGCGTGAGCGCGGTCCGCGCGACTTGCGCGGCCGTCATGCTCACGAGCGCGCCGATGCGCGCCCACACGCGCACCGGCAGCAGCGACAACGCCATGCCGCTGACGAAACCGGCGGCCACGATCACCGTGCCGCGGTGACGCGAGAGGCGCGCGCGCCAGGGACCGACGCTTTGCGCAAGCTCGTCCTCGGCCGCGGCGAGCTCGCGCTGGGCCAAGCGCAGACGTTCGCGGGCGGTCGTCGGGCGCTTCATGTCATGCGTCCCACGAGACGTGCGAACGCGGCGCGGCTGCGCGGCAGGCTCAAGTTGCGCCACCAGCGCCGCATCGCGACGAGCAGGCCGCCGAATGCGGCGACGTCGAGGAACAACGTGAGGGCGATGCCGCTCGCCCAGTCGTGCAGCAAGCGTTCGGCGAGCGCGGCGACGAGCGCGTCGGCCGCGATCAGCACGCCGAGAATCACGGCCGGCAACGCGGCTGCGGCGAACATGAGCCGTACCGCGCTCGTGCGCGCGACGCGCGTCTCGGCCGCAAACAACGTGCTCCAAGCCTTCACGTAATCGGTGGTGTTCTGCGCGATGCCGGCGAGCGAGGCATCCGCGGCCGGGGGGGCGCCGTCGGCCGTACGGTTGAGGTCTGCGGGATTCATGACGTTCGCCGGTCCGCGCCGCTCAACGACGCAGCATGCGCGCGAGGGCGATGCCGGCGACGAAAGCGATGCCGAAAGCGGCGAGCGGGTACGTGCGCACCTGCTTGCTTGCGACGTCGCCGATCTCCTTGGCGCTCGCGAGCAGGCGTTCGCCGTTCTCGCGCAACAACGTCTCGATCTGCGCCAGCCGCGCGCCGAACGCTTCCACCGTTTCGTCGAGCTTCTCTTCGGCCGCATCCACGCCGTTGTGGACCTTGTCGGCGACATCGCGGGCCGTGTCCTTGACGCTCTTCTCCGTTTTCATGGCGATCCTTGCCTCCGCTCGTTCAATGGTCCAGTTCGCGCAATTCGCTCTGTTTGTCGCGCCTGACGCGCGAACGCAGGTCGCGGTTGCGCACCTCGTGGTCGTGACGGATCGCATCGAGCGTGTCGAGGTCGTCGTCGTTGAGATCGCGCCAGCCGTGCATCGCATGGTGGCGCAATTCGACCCAGTATTGTTCGCCGTGGTACCTGCTCATGTGGTTGCGTCTCCTCCGCTTGGTTCCTTCAACGTCACGCCGCCGCGCGTGCATGCAAGCGCCACATCGCTTGGCGGCAAATCACGAGTTGCGAGTAGTAGGATTTGAGAACCTCCTGGAGCGCGGGCGAACGCGCTTCTTCGAAGGCGCGCTCGAGGAGCTTGATGAGCTGGTCCTCGCCGAAGCTCAGCGCATTGGCCACAGCGCCCGGAGCTTGCGGCCGGAAATGCTCGAGCGCGTCGGCATAGAGCTTGTCGAGCACCTCGGACGGCGACGTGCCGTCGTTCGACGCGGGCTCCGTGCCCGGGTGCGCCCACGGTTTGAGATCAGCGACGAGCTGTGTTTTCACATCGCAGATGTACGAGAAAGCGGAGCGCACGTCGGGATCGCCGATTCGCGGGCCGGCTTCGGCGAAGAAATCGCGGCCGGCCTGAGCGACGCGCACGACGTGGCGCAACACATCTTCATGTTGTCGAACTGTCATGGTTCCATCCTCCAAGCTGAAAAACGCGGACGTCCAGTCCGCGCGCACGAGGTCTTACAACGCGTATGCCAAGCGTCCGTCACGTTCAAAATCAACCCGTTACCGGCCGGCGCACCAAGCTCGTAATGCAACTTGCACGAACCCGCGGTGCTTGCCATGCAAGCGGCACAGTGTGGCGGACACGCGAAGGCGGAAACAGAGAACCCGAAGGACGTGAAGGCGCAGAACGCTTTCGTCCATTGCCGCGCGCCGGTCCGGGAGCGGCCCCATCGGACGCCGCCGCAGTGGCCCTGTCGCGGGGTCCGCTATTGCCCGCAAAATCCGGAGCGTCGCGACGCGCGGCTTCGCGCATGCTGGGCGCGCGACGATTCTGTGGGGAGAACATCGTGCGAGCGTTCATTGCGAGAGCGGCGTTATGCGCCGCCTTGGCCGCCATGCCGGCTGTGTCAGTCGCCGAGGGCGACGCGCCCTTCGTCTACGGCTACGTGCAGCTCATGAGCAACTACATCGGACGCGGTCTGTCGCAAAGCGTGGGCAAGCCCTCCGTGCAAGCCGAGATCGACGTGAATCCCGGCAGCGGTCTCTACGGAAACCTGAGCGCCGTGCACATCGGCTGGGTCGACAAGCTGTACCCCGGCGACAGCGTGCATTACGAAGTCGACGGCGTGCTCGGCTATCGCTGGCTCGTCGGTTCCGACGTCGAATTCAAGGCCGGCGTGCTCGAGCTCGATTTCCCTGGCCGGTACGTGCTGCAGACGCCGCCGGCGAAACGCCCCGACACGACCGAGGTATTCGGCTACGCGCGCTGGAAAGGCCTGAGCGCGCGTCTCAATCTCGACGTCACGGATTCCTTCGGCACCCCCGATTCGGGCGGCGCATGGTATCTCGACACGAACGCCGTATTGCCGCTCGGCACAGAGTGGAGCGCGGCCGCCCATCTCGGCCGCAAACAATCGCGCGGCAGCGATCCCGTCACGGGCGCGTCGAACGCGAAGCGCTTCTCGTACACCGACTACAAACTGTCGATCGCACGCCTCTTCCCGCAAGGCTGCAGCCTGACGCTCGCCTATTCGTGGACCACGGCCGATCCGGCGATCTACACGCTGGACGGCTATCGCGTGGGCGGGAATATCGTTTCGATGGTGTTGGAAAAAGACTTCTGAGAAACGCGACAAGACGGAATCACGGAGTACACGAATTCATCGTCTGTTCTTCGCCGTTCAATCTTGCTGTTGAATATCAGCCGCCACCCGCGATCTTGACCGCCTGGCCGGGATTGAGGCGCTCCGCTCCGCGCACGACGAGGCGGTCGCCCGCAGCGAGCGCTCCGCGGACTTCGACCTTGTCGCCGGTCGCGAGACTTGCCGAGACGGGCACCTGCTCGGCCGTGTTCGTCGCGGACACGCGCATCACGTAGGTCTGGTCCTGGCGCTGCACGAGCGCGTCTCGCGGCACCGTCAGCGACTCGTCGCCTCGATCTTCGGGCAGCGAGACTTCGACCGCACTGCCGACGAGCGCGAGTGCGGGCTCGAGACCGACGCGCAGTTCGAACTGCCGCGCACGCTCGTCGCCGACCGGCACGACGGTGCGCACGTTCGCGGTTTTTTCCTGGCCGGCCGCCTTCACCTTCACCTCCATTCCGGCGCGGATCTTGTCCGCGAGCGCGAGCGGCGCCTGCACGCGCGCTTCGATGTGATCGGTGTCGACGAGGTGCACGATCGTGGCGCCGATTTGCAGGTACTCGCCGCGCTGGGCGAAGCGCTCGGTGACCACGCCTGCGAACGGCGCGCGCACGTCGGCCTGCTCGATGTCGTGCTCGATCTGGCGCAGCTGCGCGCGGGCGTGCGCGACCGTCTGCACGTTGGTTTCGAGCGTGGCCTGCGCCTCGTCGATCTGCGTCTTGGCGATGCTGTTGCTGGCGACGAGCTTCTGCAGGCGGTCGAGCTGGGTCGCGGAAAGCGCGCGCTGCGCCTCGGCACGGCGCACGTCGGATTGGATTTCGTCGCGGCGCAGGCGCAGCGCTTCGTCGTCGAGCTTGGCCAGGCG
>DASRGX010000025.1:0-2305 GCA_035650835.1 Rudaea sp.
GACTTGATCTCGTGGATCTCGCCGTCGCGCACGGCCGGAATCGCGGACCAGCCCGGCCGCGCGACGACGCGGTCGGGCCGGAACTTCTTGCCGCACCACGAGCCGAGCACGATGTCGGGCGCGCGGCGCACGACGTCCGCAGGATCGGCGATGATGCGGTCGCGCGCGAGGGATTTCTCCGCGAGTTCGGGGAATACGTCGTCGCCGCCGGCGATGCGCACGAGCTCGGCGACCCAGCGGATGCCCGAGATCATCGGCTCGTCCCATTCCTCGAAATAGACGCGCGGCCGCCGCGGCAGGCGCGATGCCGCATTTTCCACATTGCGCAGATGTTCCTCGGCGCGCCCGGCGAGCGCGCCGGCCTTGTCCGCCGCGCCGACGAGCGCACCCAGACGCCGGATGTAGTCGAGAATGCCGTCGACCGAGCGATGATTGCTGATCCAGACTTCGACGCCCGCGGCGACGAGTTCGCGCGCGATGTCGGCCTGGATGTCGGAAAAGCCGACGACGAAGTCGGGCGCGAGCTTGAGGATCTCGCCGATCTTCGCACTCGTGAAGGCGGAGACTTTCGGTTTCTCCTTGCGCGCACGCGGCGGCCGCACCGTGAAACCCGAAATGCCGACGATGCGGTGCTCCTCGCCGATGGCGTAGAGGACCTCGGTCGGCTCCTCTGTGAGGCAGACGATGCGCTTCGGACCCATGTTCACAGTCGACGCCGGAAATAGACCACGCGTTCCGTTTCTTCGAAGCCGCAGCCCGCGTGCGCTGCGTGGCTCTCGTCGTTCTCGAGCAGGGCGTCGGACGCGAGCTCAGCGCAGCCTTGCGCCTGCGCCCATTGCGCGACGGCCTCGACGAGCGCGCGCCCGATGCCGCGGAAACGCCATTCGGGCGCGACGTACCAGCCTTCGAGGAAGCCGACGGGCGAGGTCTCGGTGCCGTTCACGTAGTCGTGGCGCAACGCCGCTTCGGCGAGGCCTATCGCGCGGCCGTTCGCATCGAACGCGAGGAACGCGACGAGACGCTCAGGCGCGGCGAGCATGTTCGGAATCTCCGCCTCGAGCCCTGCGGCGTCCTCTCGCGGCCAGAGCGCCGCGCGCAAGGCGGCCCAACCGGCGCGATCCCATGGCTGCGCGCGGCGCAGCGCCCAGTCGTCGGCGTTCACGGCTTGTCGGTCATGGATACAACAGGCGCTTGCTCCAGGCGCCGCCCGAGCGCTCGTACCGCACGCGCTCATGCAGGCGGAAGCGCTGGCCGTACCAGAATTCGAGCAGATCCGGCACGACGCGGTAGCCGCCCCAATGCGGCGGCCGCGGCACCGGTGCACCGGCGAACTTCGCCTCGAATTCGGCAATGCGCGCCTCCAGCTCGTCGCGCGAGGCGAGCGTCTGCGATTGCTGCGATGCCCACGCGCCGATCTGGCTGTCGCGCGGCCGCGTAGCGAAATACGCATCGGATTCGGCCGGACTCGCGCGCTCGACCGCACCTTCCACGCGCACTTGTATACCGTCGCGCAGCGTCTTCCAATGAACGCACAGCGCCACCTGGGCGTGCGCCGCGAGTTCGGCGGCCTTGGCGCTCGCGTAGTTCGTGTAGAACACGAAGCCGCGCTCGTCGACGGCTTTGAGCAGCACGATGCGCGCCGAGACGCGTCCGGCGCCGTTCGCGGTGGCGAGCGTCATCGCGGTCGGCTCGGGATCGCCCGCTCGCGACGCATCGTCCAACAGCGTGCGAAACGTGGTCAGCGCTTCCTGATAGAGTTCCATCGGTCACGTCGCTGGAAGGATCGAATGGCCGACGATGCTAGCACGCGCCGCGGCTACGCCGATGCCGTCGTCGAGGCCGCGCTCGCCCTGACGCCCGCCCATCCGCGCCGTCCGTGGCTGCTCGGGCTTTCCGGCTTGCAGGGCAGCGGCAAGAGCACGCTCGCCGCGCAGATCGTCGCAGCGGCGACCGCGCGCGGCGAAACGGCGCTCGCGCTTTCGATCGATGATTTTTACTTCGGCCGTGCGCACCGGCGGCGTCTCGCCGGACGCGTGCACCCGCTGCTCGCGACGCGCGGTGTGCCGGGTACGCACGAGATCGCCCTCGTACTCGCGACGCTCGATGCGCTCGCGCAGGCCTCGCCCGCACGGCCCGCTTGCGTACCGCGTTTCGACAAGGGCCGCGACACGCGCGTGCCGCCGTCGCGCTGGAGACGCATGACGCGCGTGCCCGATCTCATCGTGTTCGAAGGGTGGTGCGTCGGCGTGCCGCCGCAAAGCGAGGCGGCGCTGCGCCGTGCGATCAATGCGCTGGAACGCGAGGC
>DASRGX010000026.1:0-12586 GCA_035650835.1 Rudaea sp.
GAGGCGCTTCTTCAATTCGTCGTCGGCGAAACGGCGCAGTTGTTTCAGTTGCGCTTCGCTGCTCTGCCCGGAGAAGGCGAGCGACAGGCGCATGATCGGATCCGTCGACGGATTGAAGCGCAACAGCACCGGCTTCTTGGCTTCGAGCGGCAGCTGCAGGATGTCGAGCTTATCGCGCACGTCGAGGCCGGCCTGGTCCATGTTCGTGCCCCAGGCGAATTCGAGGATCACGTCGGACTGGCCGGTGCGCGAGACCGAATGAATCTTGCGCAGGTTCTTGACCACGCCGATCGCTTCTTCGACGGGCTGCGAGATGAGGTTCTCGATTTCGAGCGGCGCCGCACCTTCGTATTCGGTGCGCACGGTCAGCGTCGGATAGCTGAGATCGGGCAGGAGATTGACCTTGAGCCCGAACAGCGCGATCCCGCCGAACAAGACCATCGTCAGCGTGATCATGCCGACGGTGACGCGTCGGCGCGTGGCGGCTTCGACGATATTCACCCCTGGGCTCCTGCGAGCTTCGCCGCAGCGACCGCCTTCTCCTTCTCCAGATTCGCGCTGTTGTTGAGCACCTGCACGGACGTGCCGTCGCGCACGGCGTTGCGTCCGACCGTGATCACGCGCGAGCCTTCGTCGATGCCCGAACGGATCTCGACCTTGTCGCCGTCGCTATAGCCGAGCTTCACGAGCTTGCGATGCGCGGTGAAGCTCTCGGTCGGCGGTGCGGTGGAAACCTTCGTTTGCGTGGCGCCGCTCGCCTCCTTCGTCGTGGTCGCGACCGCGGTCGCCGTGACGGTCTTGTCGACGACGAACACGGCGGTCTCGCCGTCTTCTTCGACGATCGCCGAGCGCGGCACCGTCAGTGCGTCGTCGCGATGGTCGTAGACGATCTCGATGCGGCCGAACATGCCCGGCTTGAGCAGTCCGGTCTTGTCGTGGAACTCGCAGGTGACGCGGAAGGTGCCGCTCGCGGCATCGACGACAGGCGCGATGCGCAGGATGTCGCCCGCGAATTTGCGTCCGGGCAACGCGTCGGCCTCGAGCTCGACCACCTGGCCGGACTTGAGTATGCCGAGCTGGCGCTCGGGCACGTTGAGCACCGCCTGCAGCGGCGTCATGCCGACGATGCGGAACAGATTCTGGTTCACTTGGATCAGGTTGCCGACCTTGACCGAGCGCTCCGCGATCACGCCATCGACGGGCGCCACGATACGCGTATACGAGAGCTGCAGCTTCGCGCTCTCGAACGCCGCGCGCTGGGCGGCGAGATCGTATTTGTCCTGCTCGTATTCGAATTGCGGGATGAGCTGCTTCGGAATCGCCGCTTCGGCATGCGCGAACGTCGCTTCGGATTTGTGCATTTGCGCTTCGGCCTGCACGGCTTTCGCGCGCGCATCCGCGTCGTCGAGCTCGGCCAACAGTTGTCCTTCCTTGACGGTCATGCCCTCCTCTACGTAGAGCTTCTTGAGCACGCCGCCCGTCTTCGCGGCCACCATTGCCTCATGATCGGCAACGAGTGCCGCCGTACCGCTGTAACTGGCACTGATCGGCGTGCGCGCGGCAAGGGCCACTTCGACCGGAACGGCGTTGACGGCCGGTTTTGCGTCGTTGACTTGGGCGGCAGCACCATCGCGATTGCAGGCGGCAACGACGGTCAATGCCAGCGCAAGACCGCACAGACGCAGGGAATTCAGCACATTGGAACGGCGGGACGTCATGGGAGGGCCTCTGCTCAGCGCGATTGCTTTAGTGATATACTAAACTACATCACCGATAAACTCAAGCCCCTCTGCGAACCAGTCTCGACGATCAGCTCTCGGAGCACCAGAGCCGATAGTCATGCAGGCCCAAAGCGTGGCTTGAACAGCAGAGATGCGCCTTGCATGGAATTGGTTGCGAACGTGCGCGTCCGGCGTCGTGCGTGCTAGGGAACCTTTGAACAAGTGAGCACACGCCGCATGATTTCTGGCGGCCCTGAGCAAGCCGCGCGGCGCGGAATGCGGCCCTTCTGGACATCAACCCGGCTTATGAAATCAGAATGCTGGGGCCTATGCGGACTCAGACGCTCCCTAGTGGACTGACGCTAGCGCACGTTATACTTCTCCGGATTTACACACCCCGATTGCCCGGATCAGGATCCTATGACAAGAACTTTCATCGTCCGTTCTATTTGCATCGCCGCACTCGCCTGGTCCCTGAGTGCCGCCGCCGAGGACACGAAGGCCAATTCACAAGCTGGCAATCTGCAGGCGGGACGCGCCCTCGTCTACACCTGCGGCGGATGTCACGGTGTCACCGGCTACAAGAACGCCTATCCGAACTATCACGTGCCGCGCATCGCCGGCCAGAACTACGACTACATCGTCAATGCGTTGACCGAGTACAAGAAAGGCGAACGCGCGCACCCGACGATGCGTGCGCAGGGCGAAAGCATGTCCGATCAGGATATCCGCGACATCGCCGCGTACCTTTCCAGCATCAGCCCGTAAGGACCACACAATGCACCCGATTCGCACTGCGATCCTGATTTCCGGCATGCTCGGCGCGGCGTGCGCGTTCGCCGCCGAAGGCGGTGGCGCCCCCGGCAAGACGGTCGAGGATCTCTCCAAGCCTTGCGCCGCGTGCCATGGCACCGACGGCAATTCGACGAATCCGCAATACCCGCGTCTTGCGGGCCAATACCATGACTATCTCGCCCGTGCACTCGTCGAATACAAGACGGGCGAACGCAAGAACGCGATCATGGCAGGCTTCGTGAGCACGCTGAGCGACAAGGACATCGATGCCCTGTCGCGCTACTACGGCGACATGCCCGGCAAGCTCGACGATCTCTCACGCCACGAACAAGGCGATTGAGCCACGCTTGACGGAACTGGCGGCGTTCAGCGCACGGCGCTGGCGCCGCGCTGACCTCGATAGTACGGATTGTGGCCATCGGCGTGATCGGTGGCATCGCGCACTTCGGCGATCTCCGGGAGGCGCGCACGCAAGGTGCGCTCGATACCCTGCTTGAGGGTCACGTCCACCATGCTGCAACCGTGGCAGCCGCCGCCGAAGCGCAGCACGACGATGTTGCCGGCCTCGACGCCGACCAAGGCCACGCGCCCGCCGTGCGCCGCGATTTGCGGGTTGACCTCGCTCTCGAGTACATAGCGCACCCGTTCGGCGAGGCTCGCGTCCGCGCCGGGCGCCAGGCCTTTGATCTTGGGCGCACGTACGGTCAGCTGGCCCCCCGTCGGATTCGACTCGTAGTCGATGTTCGCGTCGTCGAGATACGCTATCGAGCCTGCATCCACGTAGATGACGAAGCCGCCGCAATCGAGCGCCCATTCGTCGCCGGCAAGATCCTGCGCCTCGCAGAATTCGAGCCGGCAATCCGCATTCGGCGTGCCGGCGTCCGTCACCTGGATGCGTATGCCGAGCCCGTCGATGCCCTGCTGCTCGATGAGGCGGAGGAAATGCGCCTTGGCGGCGTCGGAAACGGCGAGCATCGCGAACTCCTGTCGGAAGCGGTAGCGCTAAATCAGGACTATTTTAGTCCCAAATCGTGACGCCGTCACGGTCCGTGTCGATTGGTATACTCGCCGGCATATTCGCCGCCACGCCATGGAGACAGGACGATGACTCTCGAGGAACTGCGCAAGGCGCATTGCGCTCCGCTCAAAGGCAAGGAACACGCGCTCGGCGAAGCGCGCGCGCGCGAGCTGCTTGCGCTGCTACCCGGCTGGGAACTCGCCGCAGGCGGCGCGGAGATCCGCAAGGCGTTCCGTTTCGACGACTTCCTGCATGCGCTCGCGTTCGTCAACGCACTCGGCTTCGTGGCCGAACGCGAAAACCATCATCCCGATATCGAGCTCGGCTGGGGCCGCTGCCTCGTGAAATACTCGACGCACGATGTCGGCGGCCTGTCGATGAACGACTTCGTCAGTGCCGCGCAAGCCGAGGCGCTCGGCGCCGGCTGACGTCCCTGATGCAGACGTCGGGGGGAACGCTGCTCAAAGCAGCCGGTTTCGCCGTGCTGGTGATCGCGACTGCCTGGCTGCTCGATCGCTTCGCGCAAGCCCGGTTCACGGCACACTTGCGCGACAATGCGGCGCGCGCACTCGCGTTCGAAGCAAGCGGGCGCTCGCCTTACCGCTGGCGCTTTCGCGATGCGGAAGACGTCGTGGCCGGACGCGTGTTCGGCGCCGCCGAAAGCGAATTTCGCGACGGCGAACTCGTGGTGCGCTCGTCGGGCGCGACGTTCGAGGTCGGCCTGCCGCTTCCGCGTCCGCTCGACGTGCGGCGCTACACGCGGCTCGATCTCGCCTACTCGAGTTCCCACGACGCAGAGCTCGGCATCGTCGTGCGGCAGCGTTTGTACGCGCACCAAATCGTCGGCACAGCCGGCACTCTGGCGCACGCCGCGAACACCGCCTCCGTAGCGCTGAGCGAGATTTCATGGAAGGACGGCGAGCAGCCGATCGCTGCGCCGCTCGGCGCGGCGATGCTGAGGCTGCGCGTCGCCCTGCCCGCCGGCGCCGAGTTGCACTTGCGCGAGGTGCGTCTCGAACGCGCCGCCGACGCCTCGGGCCTGGATCTTTCGTTGCCGCCGCGCCTCGTCGATGCCGGCGACGACAGCGCCGGATTTACACATGTATACCGAATGCCGCTCAATCCCGAGGCACGTATCGCCGCCATCGCCACGCTCGCCGAGCACCGGAGCGGCGCGGCACCGGTGCTCGTGTCGCTGCCGCTGCGCGGCCGTGTCGAACAACAGATCGCGCTGCGCAATGCCGTTTTCGATTCGCTGCCGGGCGCGATCCTGATTCCGGAAGGCGCCGTAGAAGCGAGCTTCGAAGACGCGCGCGAATTCGTCGCCGCGCCGCCGCAGAAACATCCGCGCTACTTGCTGGGCCTGATCGGACTTTATGCGTGCGCGCTGATCTGGACGCGCCTTCGCCCACCCGAGCGACCGCGGCTGCGCGCTCTCGTCGAGATCTTGCTCACGCTTGCCGGACCGCTATGGCTGATCGTCGGCGACGGTTTTGCCGGCAACATGAATGCGGCGCAAGTCGGCCTGATCGTGCTCTCGCTCGCCTACGCGATCAGCCTTTCGGAACCGAGGCAGTGGCATTGGAACGGTTCGGCGCGCGCGTGGCTGCTCGCGCTCGGCGTCGTCGCGCTCGCCGGAGCGCTGGCAGCCATCGCTTATCGGCCCGGCGCGCAGACGCATGCGATCAGCCCCGGACATCTCGCGCGCTATGTGGTCTGGGCGCTCTTGCAGCAGTACCTGATTTGCGTCGTCTGCACCGAGCGCTGGCGCATCGCGACGGGCAGCGCGGCGGCGGCCGCGTACTTGGGTGCGCTCGGCTTCGCGATTCTGCACACGCCGAACGCGGCGCTCATGATCGCGACGTTCGTCGGCGGACTCTGCTGGTGCGCCCTCTACCTGCGCGAACGTGCCTTGCTGCCGATCGCCTGTTCGCACGCCGCGAGCGCGCTCCTGCTGCTCGCGCTGCTGCCGCGCGACATACTCCTCTCGGCCGAGGTCAGCGCGCGTTTCTTTCTTTAGGAAGACGTTCGAGCACGGCGGCGAGATCGCCGGCGAGCGGCGCGGAGAAACTGTACGTCTTGGCCTCGAGCGTGAATTCGAAGCGCGCGGCGTGTAAGAAGAGACGGCGCAGCCCGAGTGGACGCATCTCGGCGTTGCATTCCCGCGAGCCGTACTTTTCGTCGCCGCAGATCGGATGGCCGGCATGCTGGCTGTGCACGCGGATCTGGTGCGTGCGACCTGTATACAATGTCGCCTCGACGAGACTCGCCCGCGCGTAGCTGTCGATCACGCGGAACGCGGTCAGCGCGGGCTTGCCGTCGTCGGTCACGCGCACCATGCGCTCGCCGCCCTGCAGGATCGACTTGCGCAGTGGCGCATTGACCTCGAATCGCGCCTGGCGCGGCCGCCCGCAGAGCAATGCGAGATATTGCTTGGTCGTGTCGCCTGCGCGGATCAACGCCTGCACGCCGCCGAGCGCCGCGCGCCGGCGGGCGAACACGAGCACGCCGCTCGTATCGCGATCGAGGCGATGCACGAGTTCGAGAGATTCGGCCGGGCGCGCCGCGCGCAGCAGCTCGATGGCGCCGAACGCGACGCCGCTGCCGCCGTGGCTGGCGACCCCCGGCGGTTTGTCGATGACGAGAAAATTCTTGTCCTCGAAGATCACCGCGTCCTCGACCCTCTTGAGTTGTGCCGACGGCGGCGTACCCGGAGTGCCGGGCTCCGCCGTACGCACGGGCGGGATGCGCACCTCGTCGCCGGGAGCGAGGCGTGCATCGGGCTTGGCACGCTTGCCGTTGATGCGCACCTGCCCCGTCCGCAGCAGCCGGTAGATCAGGCTTTTCGGCACACCCTTGAGCTGGCCCGCCAGGAAGTTGTCGATACGCTGGCCGTCGCGATCCTCGGGGACGCTGACGATGCGTACCGCCGCGGGCGGTTTCGGAGGTCCGGAATTCATGCTTTTGGGCGGTCCGTGGAAAGAAAACCTGCAGATTGCTATAATTTGCGCCGCACAACGCGCTGCGGCCCGGTTTTGGCCGGAACGACGCGCATTCGACCTCTGCACCCGCTCGCAACCGGCAGAACCTCCGGGAGGAGCCGCCGACGCGGCGTGCGGTAATCGTAGCGGTTCGGATTGAGAATTGCCCGCCGCCGGCAAGGGGGCTGGAATTCCGGTTATGCACGGGCACCGTCTCATGGCCTGGCGCGAATGGTCGCGCCGGCAGTAACAGCGCTCCCGCGGACGCGCACTGCGCCCACGGTTCTCGCGATCCCGCGCAGCTCAAGCTGCTGCAGGATCGCGGCGCGATACGCGGTAGAGCGCGCGAGGACAATAAAAAATGAAGCGTATGCTGATCAACGCAACTCAGCGTGAAGAGTTGCGCGTGGCCATTGTCGATGGCCAGAGCCTTTACGATCTCGACATCGAGATTCCCTCCAAGGAACAGAAGAAAGCCAACATCTACAAGGGGCGCATCACGCGCGTGGAGCCCTCGCTCGAGGCTTGCTTCATCGACTACGGCGCCGAACGCCACGGCTTCCTGCCCCTCAAGGAGATCTCGCGCGACTATTTCGTGGCTGGCGTCGACCACAATCGTGCGGGAATCCGCGAACTGCTCAAGGAAGGACAGGAGATCCTGGTCCAGGTCGAGAAGGAGGAGCGCGGCAACAAAGGCGCGGCGCTCACGACGTTCATCTCACTCGCCGGACGCTACCTCGTTTTGATGCCGAACAACCCGCGCGCAGGCGGCGTTTCGCGCCGCATCGAGGGCGATGATCGCGCGAATCTCAAGGAAGTGCTGGACCAGCTCAAACTGCCCGACGAAATGGGGCTCATCATCCGCACCGCGGGGATGGGTCGCGACGTCGAGGAACTGCAATGGGACCTCGATTATCTGCTGCAGCTCTGGAAAGCGATCTCCGAGGCCGCCACGACGCGCGCGGCGCCGTTCCTCATCTATCAGGAATCCAAGCTCATCATCCGCGCCTTGCGCGACTATCTGCGCAACGACATCGGCGAGATCCTCATCGACAGCGAAACGCTCTATAGCGACGCGCGCGATTTCGTCCAGCAGGTGATGCCGCAGAACCTGCGCAAGCTCAAGCTGTACAAAGATAACGTTCCACTTTTCTCGCGGTTCCAGATCGAAACGCAGATCGAGAACGCGTTCGAACGCTCCGTGCGCCTGCCATCGGGCGGCTCGATCGTCATCGACCAGACCGAAGCGCTAACGGCGATCGACATCAACTCCTCGAAGGCCACCAAGGGCGCCGATATCGAGGAGACCGCGTTCAACACGAATTGCGAAGCGGCGGTCGAGATCGCGCGCCAGCTCCGCCTGCGCGACGCCGGCGGCCTCATCGTCATCGACTTCATCGATATGGAAAGCCAGCGCCATCAGCGCGAAGTCGAAGACAAGCTCAAGGACGCCCTGCGCCACGACCGCGCGCGCGTACAGATCGGCCGTATTTCGCGGTTCGGCCTGCTCGAGATGTCGCGCCAGCGTCTGCGCCCGAGCCTCGGCGAATCGACGCAGAGCGTGTGCCCGCGCTGCGACGGCCATGGCCGCATCCGCAGCGTCGAATCGCTTTCGCTGTCGGTGCTGCGCCTCGTCGAGGAGCAAGCCATGAAGGAAAGCACGGGCCAGGTGCTCGTGCAGGCGCCGCCCACCGTCGCGAACTTCCTGCTCAACGAGAAGCGCAAGAGCGTCGTAGAGATCGAGCAGCGCCACGAGGTGCCCGTCATCATCGTGGCGGACGACAAGCTCCACACGCCGCATTTCGAGATCCAGCGCATTCGTTCCGTCGATCTCGACGAGGAAAGCAAACCGAGTTACGAACGCCTGACACCCGCTGTGGTGACGCCGCCGCCGCAGGTCGCCAAGCCCGGCGCCGAGCCCGAGAAGCCCATGGTCAGCGGTATCGTGCCGACCACGCCGGCGCCGATCCGCGAAGAACGCGAACCTGCGCCCGTGCCGGTGCCGGTGGCCGCCGCAAGTCCGGCGCCCGCTCCCGGTTTTTTTGCGCGCATGTTCGGTTGGCTGAAGCCTGCTCCAGCGGCACCGGCCCCGAAGCCCGCCGCGCCGGCTCCGCGTCCGCGCCAGGAACAACGCGCCGAGACCGCTCGGCCATCCGGCGGCAAGGGCGAGCGCGGACGCGACCGGGGACGCGGCGAAAAGCCGCAGCAGCAACAGCAGCGGCGCGAACAACGTGGCGCCCACGAGACGCGTGGCAACGAGCAGCGTCAGAACGCGTCGCAGCAATCGCAGAAAAAGCCGCAGCCGAACCAGACACAACCGCGCCCCACGCCTGCACCCGCCGCAGCGGCAGCGCCAGCCGAACGCGCCAAACGCGAAGCGCCGGCGCCGGTACCAACTCCGACGCCAGCGGCGACGCCCGTCCAGGCCGCGCCGACTCCCGCTGAAGCGCCTGCCACGGCGCCGGCTATCGCAGCGGACGGCGAAAGCGCACGGTCGCGTCGTCGCGGCCGTCGCGGCGGTCGCCGCCGCCGCCGCAACGAGGAGAAGACCGCGCTGCCGCCGACAGGCGTCGAGAGCAATAGCGCCATCGTCTTCGATTTCGACGACGAGGACGGTCACGACGCGCGATCCGCGTCCGGTGACCAGGCAACCGCAGCAACGCCGGCTGCTCCTGCCGATCACCCGACTGCGACACCGCCGCCGATCGCAACGGCGCCTGCACGCGCAACCGCGACTTCGGAGCCGATCACGCCGGTGCTGCCGTTCAAAGCCGTAGCGAAAGACGCTGCCGACATCCCCGCGCCGAAACCCGAGCCTGCGACATCGCCGACCGTCACCGCACCGACGACGGCTGCCGCTGCGGCGCCGCTCACGACGGCATTGCCCGCTGCCGCGGAATCGGCGCCCAAGCCCGCACAGCCCGCGGCACTGCCCGACGCGCCCGCGAGCGCCGCGTCGACTAGCCGCGCTGAAGAGCGGTCGGCACTAGGCACGAGCGGCGAACTGCCGCTGCGCATGCCTTCGGATCCGAATCCGACTCCACCGAATCCGATGCTGCGGCCCCCGATGCCTGCACCTACGCCGGAACACGAATCCGCCTCCGGGTTCGTGCCGCCGGCGCAGCCGTCGGCTCCGGCTGCTCCACCGGTGCAGAAGCCTTCGGTGCCGGAACACGAGACGAGGCCGCGCGAACCTGTATCGCCAGTCGAGTCGACGCCGGCCGAGAGCACGACGAAGTCCGTCGAGCCGCCCTCGCACTGAGCGCGCGCTGAGTTCAGGCGTGTGTTTTTTCGCGCGCGCCTGCTTCGTCGATGCCGTGCACGTGCATGAGGTGCGCGAGCGCAACGACGTTGCCGATGCCGAGCTTCTCGAACAGGCGGTACTTGTAGGTCGCGATCGTTTTCGGGCTCAGCTTGAGCCGGTGGCCGATCGCCTGAGCGCCATGGCCCTGCGCGAGCATCATCGCGACTTCGAGTTCACGCGCGGACAACTCGCGGAACGGCGAAACGGCGCCGTCGACGCTCTCGAGTGCTAGCTGCTGCGCGATGTCGCTGCCCAAGTAGCGTCGGCCGTCCGCAACGGCACGGACGGCCTTGACGAGTTCATCGGCCGGGCAGCCTTTCGTGAGATATCCGCTCGCGCCGGCATCGATGAGGCGCCGCGGGAACGGCGCTTCGCCGGCCATTGTGAGGATGACGATGCGCGTCGCGAGCTTGGCCCGGCGCACGCGTTCGGTGAGCTCGACGCCGCTGAAACCCGGCATGTGCACGTCGACGAGCGCGATGTCGGGCTGCATGCGCTTGATCAGGACGAGCCCCTGCTCGCCATTGTCGGCTTCACCGACGATCTCCACGTCGGGGAGCTTTTCCAGAATCATGCGCAAGCCGGTCCGCACGAGCGCGTGATCGTCGATCAGGGTAATGCGGATCATCCTGTTCCCCGTTCTCCCCGCGCGCAAGGTACTGCGGCGCGCCGGCATGCACAAGGGCTCCCGGACGACCTCGCGCGATCTGCATTTTTCTGCAACATCGCAGCGAGGGGCGCTTCAGCGATCGCGGCGCTGGGCGAAATTCTTGTCCAGTATGGCGAGCAGGATCAGCAGGTATTCGATGAATCGCAATATGAAGATGTTGTTGCTGCTGTCGTCGAAGCCCGCGATGGAAACCGACAGCACGCGGCCCACGGTCTCGAGCCAGAGCGACGCCGTGAAGTACAGGAAGAACCGATCACGGGTGCGCCCGTAGTAGCGCAGAAACACGAGCCCTGCCACCGCGGCCGCCATGGCGATCGCGCCGAGCAGGAAATCGATCATGGCCTGATCATTCATTGGCGTAGATGAGACCGAATAGCAGCATGAGCAAGGAAACGAGCGTGATCCACAGCCGGAGCGGCTGCAGGTCGACGTCGAGATAGACGAGCTTGTCCAGCACGAGCACCACGTTGCTGACCATGAGCCCGGTGAAGCAGAGGCCGCTCCAGAACAGCACGCGGGAGCGGCTCCTCGCATAGCTCCGCAGCAGCAGCACGGCACAGAGCAGCGCGGTGACGGCACACAAGGCATAGACGAGGCTGGCGAGCATTCAAGGCTCCTTGCGGAAGCGGAACGCTGCGGCGAAATCGTGCGCCGAGCGATCTTCGACGGAGTGGATGAGCCGCGTCACGTCCACGAGATGGCGCGAATAGGCGAGCTCGAGCGCGTCGAGCAACGCGGCGAGTTCGGCGGTTTCCGGCGCATAGCGGTAGCTGAGCGGCGGCTCGTCGAGCGGGCGCGCGATGCCCATGGCGCAAAGATCCGCGAGCAGCGTTGCCGCGGAACCTGCACGTACGTACAAGCGCGTGGCGAGGCGCGGGGCATCCCAGGATTCCGCACCTCCTGCGCGCAGCTGCAGAATCGCTTCCACGTGAGGGACCGTCAGTGCGTGTGTCACGATGAAACGTCGCAAATCATCCGGGATTGTTATTCCCGTCATCCTAACCCCCGTGCACGCCGCGGCACCGCCCAT
The DNA here is from genome assembly GCA_035650835.1 of Rudaea sp. Classification (GTDB taxonomy): domain Bacteria; phylum Pseudomonadota; class Gammaproteobacteria; order Xanthomonadales; family Rhodanobacteraceae; genus Rudaea. Next base: position 11,520 of record DASRGX010000026.1, read on the forward strand.
GCCGTTGGCGGGTCCATTCTAACGCCAACGCGACTCGCTTCGGGCTACGCGGATTGCGCGCTTCGTGACCGCCGTCGCCATTCGTGAGGGTTTGTCCGGATGTGAGCGCGGGTGCTCGACCCGAATAATCGCCTCGCCACGCCGAAACGGATGCGGCAGGCAAAACACGGACGCGCACGGGTCGCTCCCCCCACCCGTCGCGTCCGCTTTTCACTGCTCCGACGAGTTGGCCGCGGTTCACGCGAAGGCGTTCGCGGCATTGTAAGGTTCCCCGCAGCCGGGGCTTCCTTTCCTCAGTCGCTCCCGGTTAGGCGCGCTGAGTCGGGGGGCTCACGCGCGCCGTCTCGTTGGCTTCGCCATGCAATTCGTCGCCACGCTCAACCGAGCGTCACGAGTTCGTGTCCGACGAAGAACAACAGGAACACGCCGAGCACGAGCAGCAGCCCGGCCAGAACGAGTTCGCCGTACGACTCGCGGTAGTGGACGGTCTGCGTACTGGAAATGTCGCGTCTTTGCTTCACGAAGCGTAGCGTCGAGAAGAAGATGATGACCGTGCCGAGCGCGATCAGGATGAGGCCCACCCACTCCGTCGTGCGCAGATGCAGGTGTTCCGGCACGCGCGTGGCGTCGCGCATGAGCCCGGCGAGGAACAAGTCGAAACGCTCGAGCAGGAATCCCAAACCGACGATCGAAAGCGCTGTTCGCACCCACGCCAGGTAGGTGCGCTCGTTCGCTGCGTGGTCGGAGAAATTCGGGATCACGCTTGCGCCATCTTGATTCCGGAATTGATCGGCCAACCGCCGGCATTTCGTAGAAACAAAAGATGGTATTCCGCTCCACCACGCTTGAGAAGGGTCGATGGCGAGCTCGACCGTTGCGGGTGCGGAGCTCCGGCGCGCTCAATATTCCAGATGCAATCGCGCGCTCACGAACTTTGCCGGACCGCGGTCGCGGTTGTATCCCGGATTCTCGACGAACTGGAAATCCGGCCCGATCCACACGTGCGCGATCGGCTGAAAGCTGTAATACGCCTCGGCGATGCGCTCGCTGCCGTAGTTGAGACGGCC
>DASRGX010000027.1:0-9939 GCA_035650835.1 Rudaea sp.
CTTGCCGAGGTAGTGATCGATGCGGAAGATCTGGCGCTCGGCGAACGAGCGCCCGACCGCGTCGTTGATCGCCGCGGCGCTCTTGAGGTCGCTGCCGATCGGCTTCTCGATGACCACGCGCACCTCGCCGCCCGTGAGCCCGAGCGCGCCGAGCCGGGCGCATATCGGCATGAACACGTCGGCGCCCGTAGCGAGATAGAACACGCGCACGCGCTTTTCGGCGCCGGCGAGAAACGCCGCGAGCTCGTCCCAGCCCGGATCGGCCGTGGCGTCGAGCGCCCGGTAATGCACGAGCTCGAGGAAGTGCGCGAGCACGTCGCCATCGAGCTTGTCGCCCGCCCGGGCGAGCGCGGCGCGCACGCGGTCGCGGTACGCGGACTCGTCGAGCGCATCGCGCGCGATCGCGACGATGCGGCTGCCGGCCGGCACCTGTCCGTCGGCGTAGCGCTGAAACAAGGCGGGCACGAGCTTGCGCAACGCGAGGTCGCCGGTGCCGCCGAAGATGACCAGGTCGAATACGTCAACCGCTTGGGCCTGCGCGCTCACGATCTACCTCGCTGCATGGTTGGCCACATAACAATACCACTTTAATACCACATTGGCTACTGTGCAAAAGATCTTTGCTGCATACGCGCTTTCCTTGCTACAGTGGTATTTCACTGGTATGTTTGTGGCGATGGTCGCCGATTTCGCCAAAGAATACCGCAGCGCCGGCCGGCAGAGCGGCGGACAGCGCATGCTTGCTTATGTGCGGCTGCGCCATTCGTTGCGCAAGATGATCGAAAGCGGCGCGCTCAAGCCGGGACAGGCGCTGCCGAGCGAACGCGAGCTCGCCAAGGAACTCGAACTCTCGCGCGTCACCGTGCGCAAAGCCATCGCCGGTCTCGCCGACGACGGCCTGCTCACGCAGCGGCACGGGGCCGGCACGTTCGTCGCCGAGCGCATCGTCAAATCCTTCTCGAAGCTCACGGGCTTCACGGACGACCTGCGCGCGCGCGGCCTCAAGCCCCGCGTGAAGTTTCTCGAGCGCGGCAGCGGCGAGGTCAGCCCGGAAGAAGCGCTCGCTTTGCACCTTTCGCCTGGCGCGCGCGTCGTGCGCTTGCGCCGGCTGCGGTTCGCCGGCGACAAGCCGCTCGCGCTCGAGCACACCGTCGTGCCGCAAGCCGTGATCGGCGATGCGAGCGCGGTGAAACTCTCGCTCTACGACGCGCTCGAGCGGCTGGGCTGCCGGCCGACGCGCGCACTGCAGCGCTTGCGAGCCGTCGCGCTCGACGAAGAGCAAGCGCAACTGCTGGACCTGCCGCCCGGCAGCCCGGCCCTCTCGATCGAGCGCCGCGCGTTCCTCGACGACGGCCGCGTCGTCGAGTTCACGTCTTCCCTCTATCGCGGCGACGCCTACGATTTCGTCGCCGAGCTGCAAGCGGACTGAAGCCATGATCTATCCCGATACGACGCGCATGTTCGCCGAGGCGCAGGAGGCCGAGGCCGCCGTCGCGCGCCAGCTCGCCGCGAACGACGAGGCGGTGCAGCGCTTGGCGGCGGAGCTGCGCCGTTGCGCGCCGCGCTTCATCGTCACGTGCGCGCGCGGCAGCTCCGATCACGCAGCGACGTTCGCGAAATACGTGTTCGAGACCGAAGTCGGCCTGTTCACGGCGTCGGCGTCGCCGTCGGTGAGTTCGGTTTACGCCACGCGGCAAAACCTCGAGGGCGCGCTGTATCTCGCGATCTCGCAATCGGGCAAGAGCCCCGACCTGGTGCGCCACGCACAGTCCGCCAAGGCGGCCGGCGCGCACGTGGTCGCGCTCGTGAACGTCGAGGATTCGCCGCTCGCCGCGCTCGCCGACGACGTGATCCCGCTGCACGCCGGCCCGGAGCTCAGCGTCGCCGCGACGAAAAGTTATATCTGTGCACTTTCCGCCATCCTCCATCTCGCGGCGCACTGGCACAAGGACATGGCGCTCTTGCACGCCTTGTTCGCGGTGCCGCAGGGCTTGCGCGCGGGCTGGCCGCTCGACTGGACGGCGCTCGTCGACGGCCTCGCCGATGCGCGCAACATGTTCGTGATCGGTCGCGGCTTCGGGTTCGGAGCCGCGCTCGAAGCGGCGCTCAAATTCAAGGAAACCTGCGGTTTGCACGCGGAAGCGTTCAGCGCCGCGGAAGTACGGCACGGTCCGATGGCGATCGTGGAGCGCGACTTTCCCGTGCTGTTCTTCGCCCAGCGCGACGACACCTGGGACGGCACGCTCGCGCTCGCACAGGAATTTCGCGAGCGCGGCGCGCGCGTGTTCGTCGCGGCGCCGGATGCGGGTCGCAACGTGCTGCCGGTTCCGGCGGCGGCGCATCCCGCCTGCGCGCCCCTGCTCGCGATCCAGAGCTTCTACCGCGCCGCGAATGCGCTGTCGATCCGGCGCGGCCGCAATCCCGACGTGCCGCCGCATCTGCGCAAAGTCACGGAAACCGTCTGATGCCCGTCGCGCTCGTCAACGGCCGCGTGCTGCTCGATCACGGCCTCGCCGACGATCGCGCCGTGCTCATCGAGGGCGCGAAAATCGTCGACGTGGTCGCACGTGAGGATGCGCGCGTGCGCAGCGCCGAAACGGTCGACCTGCACGGCGGCATCCTCGCGCCGGGCTTCATCGATGCGCAGGTCAACGGCGGCGGCGGCGTGCTGTTCAACGACGCGCCGAACGTCGAGGGCATCCGCCGCATCGCAGCGGCGCATCGCCGCTTCGGCACGACGGGATTGCTGCCCACCCTGATCAGCGACGGTCCCGAGACGATGCGCGAAGCCATCGCCGCGGCGGCTACGGCGATCGATGCCGGCGTACCGGGCGTGCTCGGCATCCACCTCGAGGGCCCGTTCCTCGCGCCCGGGCGCAAAGGAATCCACGACGCCGATCGCTTTCGCGCGCCCGACGCGCGCGACGTCGATCTCGTCGGCTCGCTGAGCCGCGGCGTCACGCTCGTCACGCTCGCACCGGAGCGAGTTTCCGAGCAGGTGCTCAGCGAACTCGTCGCGCGCGGCGTGATCGTCGCCGCGGGCCACACCGCCGCGACGTATGCCGAGGTCCACGCCGCGCTCGCCGCCGGCTTGCGCGGTTTTACCCATTTATACAATGCGATGACGCCGCTCGGCAGCCGCGAGCCCGGCGTCGTCGGCGCGGCGCTCGAGGATTCGGCGAGCTGGTGCGGGGTCATCGTCGACGGCCACCACGTGCATCCGGCGGCCCTGAGGCTCGCGCTCGCCGCCAAGCCGGTCGGCAAGGTGTTCCTCGTGACCGATGCGATGCCGCCCGTCGGCGCCGGCGACGACACGTTCCGCTTGAACGGCGAGCTCATCACCTGCCGCGACGGCCTCTGCACGAACGCGGCCGGCACGCTCGCCGGCTCGGCGCTCGATATGGCGACGGCGGTGCGCAACGCGGTGTCGATGCTGCGAATTCCACTTGTGGAAGCGCTGCGCATGGCTTCGACGTATCCCGCCGCCTTCCTGCGCCTCGACGGCAGCCGCGGACGCATCGTCGCGGATTACACCGCCGATCTCGTGCTCATCGACGACGAGGTGCGCGTGCGCGCAACGTGGATCGCCGGACAGATGCAGACGCACTCTTCCTGAACGTCGAAGCGTGACGTCCGTCAACGGAATTTTCCGATCGATGCAACAAGCTGTTAACAGCACCGCCCGCAGACTCGCCCGACTTTTTTGAACAATGCTGCGCGCGCGAGCTGTGTGCGTGCGCTACGGCGGAAGCGATAGTGCGGGTGTGAGCTTCCGACGCCGACTTTCTGCCCGCGCTATAGGCAGAGAGGTGCCGAAGTGCGAAAGCTTGTTCTTGCGATGTCGCTCCTGATGTTCTCGGCGGCCGCCGACGCCGGCTACACGTTCCTGCTCACGTTTCCCGACGGCTCGATCGAGGTCTGTCCGAGCCCGGGCTTCGTCATCAACTACCCGACCGTCAACGTCCAGGTGGAAAGCTGCATGCCGGACTCGATCTTCGGCAACGGCTTCGACAAATAGCTAGTTCGCGTCTCGCGCTAGCTCGTGCCGTGCAGCTTCTTCGACGAAGCCGAAGGCGGCTGCCGTTCGCTTTGCGATGCTGGGACCCATCCGGCCGTTGCTAATCGCTGATGCGTCGGAGGTTCGACTTGGATGCAACTAGGGTCGTTGCCTCTTCGGGAGTGCCGACTTCGATGGCTGAATCGGGCAGCCAACGCATGACTCTGGACCTTTGCAACAAAATGCCGTCTGCAAAACGCACAGACCGGGGATAGGCCGCCCAAGCCCACTTTCCGCTCGTGTGCCGGCCTGTCCCTTCAATCCCGGCATCGGTAAGGCGGACTGTTACTTCCGTACCGAATTCGCCATTTTGCTTAAGCTTCTGAACGATCGCCCATTTTGTCAAAGGCAATCCGATCGCCGTCATGATCAACCACGTGATGTATGCATTTCCGACAACGTCCACGTTCAGTTCTGTCGGGTGCGCTCGCCAGAGTGCCAGCAGCCAAAGCCCGATCGGCAGAAGGAGAAGCACGAACTGGGTCTCCAGCCGGAGCAAGAATGGCCGTTGGGCATAGTAGTGCCGAACCGCGGCTCGGAAGTAGGATGAATCTACAACTATCCTGTAGACGATTTGCATCTTGCTTCAGCCCGAAAAACGGTCGCCTCCCGTTTTGCCATGAGGGCTGACTGAACACGGGAAGCAACGCGACCAGACATTCCGGATCAGGCAGTTCCCTTGTAGTGGCTTTTGGTGGGCCCACCAGGATTCGAACCTGGAACCAAAGGATTATGAGTCCTCTGCTCTAACCGTTGAGCTATAGGCCCGTGGCTGGGTTGCGATTATAGCGGCCGCTGGCACGCCGATGCGCCCGCAGATAGAAAGCCCCGCTCATGGCGGGGCTTTCGCACGACGCCGCCGCGGAGTGCGCTACTCCAAATCGAGGAAGCTCCGCAGCTGCTCCGACCGGCTCGGATGGCGCAGTTTGCGCAGCGCCTTCGCTTCGATCTGGCGGATGCGTTCGCGCGTGACGTCGAATTGCTTGCCGACTTCCTCGAGCGTGTGGTCGGTGTTCATGTCGATGCCGAAGCGCATGCGCAGGACCTTCGCTTCGCGCGGCGTCAGGCCGCCGAGCACATCGCGCACGGTCTCGGTGAGGCCGGTACCGGTGGCGGCGTCGACGGGCGATTCGACGTTCGTGTCCTCGATGAAATCGCCGAGGTGCGAGTCCTCGTCGTCGCCGATCGGCGTCTCCATCGAGATCGGCTCCTTGGCGATCTTCAGCACCTTGCGGATCTTGTCCTCGGGCATCTCCATCTTGACCGCGAGTTCCTCGGGCGTGGGCTCGCGGCCCATTTCCTGGAGCATTTGGCGGCTGATGCGGTTCAGCTTGTTGATCGTCTCGATCATGTGCACGGGGATGCGGATCGTGCGCGCCTGGTCGGCGATGGAGCGCGTGATCGCCTGGCGGATCCACCACGTGGCGTAGGTCGAGAACTTGTAGCCGCGGCGGTATTCGAACTTGTCCACCGCCTTCATCAGGCCGATGTTGCCTTCCTGGATCAAGTCCAGGAACTGCAGGCCGCGGTTGGTATACTTTTTCGCAATCGAGATCACGAGACGCAGGTTCGCCTCGACCATCTCCTTCTTGGCGCGGCGGGCCTTGGCCTCGCCGATCGACATGGCGCGGTTGATTTCCTTGATGTCGGCGAGCGACAGGAAGAGCGTCTTTTCGAGCGCGAGCAGCTTTTCCTGCTCGGCGAGGATCTCGTCCTTGTGCGCGCGGATCGCGGAAGACCACTTCTGCTTCTTGCGGATGATCTCGTCGGCGAAACCGAGGTGCACTTCGTGCGTCGGGAAGGACTTCAGGAAATCCTTGCGCGGCATCTTGGCCTGCTTGACGCAGATGTCCATGATCACGCGCTCGTGCGCGCGGATCGTGTTGACCACGTCGCGCAGCTTCTTGACGAACGAGTCGATCATGATCGACGGCAGTTTGAGCTTGAGGAAAGCCTCGGCCATCTGATCGCGCAGCTTCTGCGCTTTCTTGTCGGCGAGGCCGTTCTTCTCGGCGGACTTCTGGAACTTCGCGTAGAGCCCGCGCAATTCGTCCATGCGGCGCGTGACTTCGGCCGGATCGGGTCCGGTCTCGCCGGGACCGGCTTCCTCGCCTTCCTCGTTTTCTTCCTCGTCGTCCTTGTCGCCCATGTCGTCGGCCTCGAGCATCGGGTCGGGCAGGTCCATGCCCGGAACCTCGATGTCGGCGAAGCCCGTCAGCACTTCGGAGAGGCGCTTCTTGCCTTCGAGATGCTGGTCGTATTCCTCGATGAGGAGCTGGATCGACCACGGAAAGTTCGCCAGCGAGCTCTGCACCTGGTTCAGACCTTCCTCGATGCGCTTGGCGATCGCGATCTCGCCCTCGCGCGTCAGGAGCTCGACGGTGCCCATTTCGCGCATGTACATGCGCACGGGATCGGTCGTGCGGCCGACTTCCGCATCGACGGCCGACAGCACCGCGACGGCTTCTTCGGTCGCGGTCTCGTCGTCGGTGGCGACCGGCGTTTCGGGCAGCAGGGTCTCGGTATCGGGCGCGACTTCGTGCACCTCGATGCCCATGTCGTTGATCATGCCGATGATGTCTTCGATCTGCTCCGGATCGACGATGTCGTCGGGCAGGTGATCGTTGACCTCGGCATAGGTCAGATAGCCCTGTTCCTTGCCCTTGATGATCAGGGTCTTGATTTCGGATTGCTGCTGCTGGGTAGCGGGTTCGGTAGCCATGGACGCCTGGGGAAAGCTTCTGGAGACAAAGACTTCAAATTATAGAACAGCGTGTCAAGGAAGCCCGTATTCGGGACTTGGAGTTCGGCTTCGCGGCGGCGCCCTTCATCGGGCTTCGAGCCAGAACGTCACCGGGCCGTCGTTGACGAGCGCTACCTGCATATGGGTGCCGAAACGGCCGATTTCCACGGGGGAATGCCGGGATTTCGCCAATTCCACGAGGCGTTCGAACCAGCGCCGGCCGGCTTCCGGAGCGGCGGCCGAGGTGAAGCTCGGGCGCATGCCCTTGGCCGTGTCGGCCGCCAGCGTGAACTGCGAGACCAGCAAGAGCCCGCCGCCCGTGTCGGCCAGCGACAGGTTCATCTTGCCCGCGGCATCGGCGAAAACGCGGTAGCCGAGCAGGCGCTCGAGCAGGCGCTCCGCCTGCTTCTCCCCGTCCGCAGGCTCGACCGCCACGAGGGCGAGCAGCCCCGCGCCGATGCGGCCGACCGTCTCGCCTGCGACATCGACGCGCGCTTCGCTCACGCGCTGTATCAGCGCAATCATCGGTCCCGGGTATCGTCGGCGCCCACCAGCCTGGATACTGCGTAAGCCCCGGGCCGGCGTCAACCGCAGGCGCCGCGGCGAGGCGGTTACAATCGCAGGCTTTGCCGATGGCCGATCCGATGCGTTGGTACATCGCGGTTCTGTACTCGTTGCTGCGCCTGATCGGGCGATTGCCGCTGCGCGCTCTGCACGGGCTCGGCGCCGCGATCGGCTGGCTGGCGTGGCGCTTCGATGCCTCGCCGTCGCGGCGCGCAAGAGCCACGCTCTCCCTTGCCGTAACGCTTAACGGCGGACAAAGCAGACACGAGTTGCTGCGCAGCGCCCTCGTGGAGTCCGGGAAATCGCTGCTCGAGGTGGCCAGGATCTGGAACGGCGATGCCCAAGGCGCCCTCGCGCTCGTGCGCGAGGTGCGCGGGGTCGAACTCTTCGAGGGTGCACTCGCTGCGGGCAAGGGGTTGATCGTCGCCGCGCCGCACCTCGGGTGCTGGGAACTCCTCAATCATTGGCTGTGCAGCCGCACCCCGATCGCGATCGCGTATCGGCCGCCGCGCGTGAGCGCGCTCGAACCGCTGCTGCGCGCGGCGCGCGGCGCGCTCGCGCCCGAACAAGTGCCCGCCGAAGGCGCGGCCGGTGTGCGCACGTTGTACAAGCGCCTCGCCGCGGGCGGCGTGCTCGGCATCCTGCCGGACCAGCAACCGAAGCAGGGCGAAGGCGAATTCGCCCCGTTTTTCGGCACACCGGCGCTGACCATGGTTCTGCTTTCGCGCCTGGCGGAGCGCACGGGCGCTGCGGTGCTCTTCGCGTTCGCCGAACGTCTGCCGCGCGGGGCGGGTTATCGCATCCATTTCCTGCCGGCGCCGGCCGATATCGCCGGCTCCGATCTCCACGGCGCGGTCGCCGCGCTGAATGCGGGCGTCGAAGCCTGCATACGGCTCGCGCCAGCGCAGTACCAATGGAGCTACAAGCGCTACTCGATACGGCCCGAAGGCGATTCGCGCCGCCCGTATGCCGAATCGTAAGCATCGGTCGATGCCACCGCACATTGACACTTCGCGTTCACGCTATCTAAACTTTGAGGTGAAGGGGGGCTTTCTACCGGAGCTGATCGATGAAAGCCGCAGCAGTCATTGGAGCGACACTTCTCTGCTTGTGTGTTCAAAACGTCCACTCGACGGACGCCGATAAAACCGATTTCAACGAGGCGATTTCGCTCGATCTCGTCGCACGCTACAACGAAGAACAGATCCAGGAGCAACGGCAGATCGATCTCGCCGTCGCGCCGATCACGTCCAAAGCCGAATTGGCGGAGCACCTGCACAGCACCCCGCGCGGCGCATCGCCGCTCGATGTACTGTCGCCCGGCGCGAAGCGACGCTTCCTGGCCAGCCTGCGTTTCGGCGAACACGGCCTCGCCTCGTATGCATACGACGACCTCGAGGCCGAGTGCACGTCAGCGCAGATCTATCGGATTCTGAGCCTGTTCGGCGTGCAGAGCGGCACCTACCTGCTCGATGGGGCACGTCGGTCCGAGGCATCGGATGGCGCGTTCGGCAAGCTGATCCTGCGCAGCCCCGACAACAAGGATGCGGCCTGCAACGGCCAGCACACGTGTTATCACTCGCCGACGGACATCTGCACGAGCAATTGCTGACCTTCGAGCGAGGCCGCGCAGTTTTGCGCGGCCTCGCGTGAGCGAACCATGCTCAGGCGCCCAAAAGCCGCTACCGTCCTGGTGGCCGCGCTCTCCTTGCTTCCGACGGACTGCCTCCGCGCGGACGAGAACGCCGCACCGTCGGATATCGAGCACGCTTTCGACCTGTTCGAACCCGGCGTTCGCACGTTCGCCGCGCTGCCGGATCGTCTGCGTGATCGGGCGATCGACCAGTACTACACGGAGCTGTTCCAAGGCGCTCGGCGGCGTCCCTTGCACGCGGTCTCCGACGGGGATGCCGCCCTGCTCTACCGTGCCGCGGCGCTGAGCGCCCTGGCCACCGGCCATGCGCGCTACGTGCGCGACATGCGCAGGCTCCTGCGCGAGCTCGAAGCGCGCCGCACGGTCACGCCACGCGAGTATGCCGAGCTGTACCGGGCCGACGTCATGGCCCGGGATTTCGCCGACGCGCGGCGGCTCGTGTCCGCGTATCCGACGCTCGACGTGGAGCCGATGCCGTACATCCGCGAGGCGGCGGCGATCCACGGCCCGAGCGAATTGCTCGTGGTGCCGAACCGCTACGAACTCGTGCACCGCCCGGTGCGGCTCGAGGCCGAACGTCAGATCATCGTCGTCGCCGACCCGCTGTGCCATTTCAGCCAGGATGCCGTGCGGGCCATCGAAGCCGATCCCCAACTTGCCAGCGCATTGGCCCGCGCGAAGTGGATCGCACCGCAAGGCGCGCGCTTCGCGGTCGACGCGTACCAGCAGTGGAATCGGCAACATCCTTCGGCAAGGCTCGCGATGGCTTACCGCAACAGCGAATGGCCGATGATCGATTCGTGGGCTACGCCGACGTTTTACGTCCTCGAGCGCGGCAAGGTCGTCGCAAAGATCGCCGGTTGGCCGCCGGAGGGTGGACGTGACGCGCTGTACGGCGCGGCCCAATGAGGTCTATCGGTC
>DASRGX010000028.1:0-9303 GCA_035650835.1 Rudaea sp.
CCGCAATCGGTGACGAGCGCGATCGAACCTGAATTCTCGTGGTGGTTGAGCCGCGAGCTCAAAGCACGGCATCTTTCCGGCACCGGCTTGACCGTCGAGCTGCACTGCTCGGCGCTCATCGACGCCGGCCCGCGCGGCATGGAGCAGATCAAATCGCTGCACCAGCACGGCGTTCGCTTCTGCCTCGCCGAATACGGCCGCGACTGGGCCGCCGTGCACGCGCTCAAGAACCTCGACGTGGATTTCGTGCGCCTATCGACCGAGCTCGTCGCCGAGCTCGGCAACGCCAAGTCGATCAGCGACACGCTGCTCGCGCTCGTGCGCAAGGCCCACGCGGCGGGTTGCGCGGTCGTCGCGCCCGAAGTCGACAGCTTGCAGCGCGCGCACCTCTTGCTCAGGCTCGGCGTCGACTACGGCATCGGGCCGGCGTTCGCGCGTGCGCAGCCGCAGCCCGATTTCGATTTCAATCGGCCGTTGTGGTGAAGGCGCGGTAAAAGGCGGGAGTGCGGCAAGAACCGCGCCTCACAGCATACCGGTCTCGAGCTTCGCGACTTCCGACATCATCGAATGGTTCCACGGCGGGTCGAACGTGAGCTCGACGTCGGCTTCGGCGACGGTCGGGATCGATTCGATCTTGCTGCGCACGTCGTCGACGAGGATGTCGCCCATGCCGCAGCCCGGCGCCGTGAGCGTCATCTCGACGCGGACCTTGCGCCCGGCGTCCCCGGTTTTTTCGACGCTGCACGCGTAGACGAGACCGAGATCGACGATGTTGACGGGAATCTCGGGGTCGTAGCAGGTGCGCAACTGCTGCCAGACGAGCTTCTCGATCTCGGCGTCGTCGGCTTCGGCGGCCACGGCGAGCGGCGCGGGGCGTTCCTTGCCGATCGCGTCGGCGTCCTCGCCGCGGATGCGGAACAGGTTGCCGTCGACGAACACCGTGAAGCTGCCGCCGAGCGCCTGGGTGATGTAGCCGTTCTGGCCAGCCGGCAAGGTCACTTCCTGACCTTGGGGAACCATGATGGCGGGGCAATCGCGCTCGAAGACGATCGGCTCGGACGTCTGGGTGTAACCGGCCATCGGGAATCCGTGGTTTATTCACATTTTAGGGAGGGCAAGCCATTATTATTGCAGCTTGTTTGCAATCTGGCCTGCCCAGTGAAATAAGGCCGTGAAAGGCGACTTGCAAGACGGACCCGCACGCGGGAGCTTCCTGCGTGCCTTCGTCTGCGCGGCATTCGCACTCGCCTGCCGCACGGCGGCCGCGCTCGACCCTGCGGCGCGCTTCCACGACTACGTGCTCGACAACTGGAACATCGAGAGCGGTCTGCCGCAGATCTCGGTGCTCAGCATCACGCAGGACGCCACGGGCTATCTTTGGATCGGAACGCAGAACGGCATCGCCCGGTTCGACGGCGTGCGCTTCACCGTGTTCGACCGCGAAAGCGCCGGTATCGACGCCACGATGGCCACGGTCTCCTACACCGACCGCGCCGGCACGCCGTGGTTCGGCACGCCGCACGGCGTCCTGCACTACGCGAACGGACGCTTCGAATCGCTGCGCGCGGGCAGCGAAAATGCTTCGGTGCAAGGCATCGGCGAGGATCAGGACGGGGCGCTCCTGTTCGCCACGAGCCTCGGCATCATGCGTTATCGCGACGGCAAGCTCGAGCCGGCGCTGCTCGGCGAAATGGCGTGCTACAGCCTGTTGCGGCGCGGCGGATCGCTGTGGGTCGGCGGAACCGGCGAACTGATCCGCGTCGATGCGCACGACATCACGCATTATCGACTGCCGGGCGCGAGCGCGGCAGCCCGCGTGACGCATATCGTAGCGGCCGACGAAGACCTCTGGATCGGCACGAGCGCGGGCCTGTTCCGCTACCGCGCAGGCCAGATCGAGCGCGCCGGCCTCGATCCCGATCTCGACCGGCTCGGCGTCGAAAGCCTCTACCGCGACGGCGACGGCAACCTGTGGATCGGCACGGCGCCGATGCTGTTCCGGCTGCGTCCGGACCGTCACCTCGAGCGGATCGCGCCCGAGGATTTCGTGCGCGATTCCTGGGTGCTCGCGATCTACGAAGACCGCGAGCGCAACCTCTGGCTCGGCAGCCAGACCGAGAGCCTGTTCAGGCTCTGGAACGGCTGGGCACGCCGCATCTCGCAACGCGACGGTCTCGCCGATCCGTTCGTGTGGAGCATCGTGCGCGCGCCCGACGGACGTATCGTTCTCGGTACCAATTCGGACGTGGTGGCGATGGGCCCCGACGGCGGCACCGAGCTCGTCTCGGGCAAGTCGCTGCCGAATCCTTCGGCCTACGACCTCTACTACGACCGCGGCGGCCGGCTGTGGATCGGCACGCGCGCCGGGCTCGCCGTGTATACGAATGGAAAAGTGGAAAGGCCGCCGGCGCTCGCGCCGCTCGATGCCTACCAGATCGACGCGATCGCCGAATCCGGCGACGCATACTGGATCGGCACGATGGGCGGGCTGTACCGTTATCGCGACGGCGCGCTCGCGCGCGTCGGCCCCGCTCCGGGCGGCACCGGCGCCCGCGTTCGCGCGATCTTCACGGAAGGGTTGGAGAACCCGCTCGTCGGCACCGAGGCCGGCGTGCGCGAGGTGCACGGCGACCGGCTCGAGACGCCCGCCTGGTCGCAGCCGCTCGACGGCATGTTCGTGAGCTACATCGCGCCGATCCGCCCGGGGCTTCTCGGCATCGCGACGCTCGACGCCGGCCTGGGTCTGCTCGCCGACGGCAAACTCACGTTGCTCACGACCGCAAACGGACTGCCCAGCAACAACGGCTGGAGCTTTCGCGTCGTCGACGGCTATTTGTACGTTTCCGGCATCGAAGGCGTGTGGCGCCTGCCGCTCGATGCGCTGCCGGCGCCAGGCACGGAAACGGCGCACCCGCTCAGTCCGGAGATGGTATTGAGCGCGAGCGGACGCCAGCGCGGCAGTCAGCGCATCCGCTGCTGCAACGGCGGCGCGACCGCGCGCAGCGCCGTCGATGGGGACAGCATCTGGCTGCCGACGATTTCGGGCGCGCTGCGTCTGGATACGCGCGCGATCGTCAGCGTGCAGCAGCCGCCGAGCGTAGTCGTCGAAGGGCTGCGTTACGGCAGGCAGTGGTATGCGGCCGGCGGCGTGCCGCGCCTCGTCGGCGGCGGCCGCGACGTGGAGATCGAGTTCACCGGCTTGAGCTTCCGCGATCCGCGCAGCCTGCGCTTCCGCTACCGTCTCGAAGGCTACGACGACGGCTGGGTGGACGCCGGCGTCCGGCGTGCAGCATTTTATACAAATCTGCCGCCCGGCGATTATACGTTCCACGTGCAAGCCATGCTGCCGAACGGCATCGCCAGCGGCGCGGACGGCGTGCTCGCCTTCAGCCTGCCGCCGCGCTGGTACGAGCGCCCGCTGATCCGCTTTGCGCTCGGCGCAGGCGCGCTCAGCCTCGTGGTACTGCTCGTCGTGGCGCGGCTGCGCTGGTATCGCGCGCAGAAGGAACGGCTCGAGCGCATCGTCGCCGAGCGCACCCAAGCCCTGAGCCACGCCAACGAGCGCCTGCGCGAAGCCAATCTGACCCTGGCCCAGGAAAGCCGGACCGATCCGCTGACCGGTCTCAACAATCGGCGCTATCTTGCCGAGCACATCCGCGCCCTGCTCGCCGAAGGGAGCGGCGACGGCACCGCGCTCGCGTTCCTGATGCTCGACCTCGACAATTTCAAGCGCGTCAACGACGATTTCGGGCACGCGGCCGGCGATAGTGTACTTGTGGAACTTTCCCAATTGCTGCGCAATGTGGCGCGCGTCGACGACCAGCTGCTGCGCTGGGGCGGCGAGGAGTTCCTGATCGTGCTCAAGCACGTCCGCCCGGAGCAGGCGCTCGAGACCGCCGAGCGCATCCGCACGAAAGTCGCAGCGCATGCTTTCCACCTCGCGGACGGTCGCGTGCTGCACCTGACCGCCTCGGTCGGCTTCGCTATGCATCCTCCGGCGCCGGAGCTCGTCGACGATTTCGATTGGACGCTCACGCTCGAGCTCGCGGACGCCGCGCTCTACCGCGTCAAGGAGCGCGGCCGCAACGGCTCGGCCGGGCTCATCGCGGGACCGGGCCTCGGCAAAGCCGAGCTCGGTACGCAGATCGCGCTCAACATCGACGCCCTGGTCGACACCGGCGTGCTGCGCTGGCTGCGTCCGAGCATGGCGCCGTCCGGGCCCGGCTTGCGCCTCGTGCGCGGGCGTTCGGAGTAGCGGCGCGATCTCGAACTGCGCTCCGTTCAGGCGTAGCACGGCGCCGTTTCGCGCACCTCGATCGTCGCCCAGCGCGCGGCCGGACACTCGGCGGCGAGCGCAAGCGCTTCCTCGCGCGTCGCGCAATCGACGAGGAAGAACCCGCCGAGCATCTCCTTCGCTTCGCTGAACGGACCGTCGACGAGCGCCGGCTGCGACGCGCGCACGGAAACACGCGTGGCGGCCGCATCGCCGGCGAGCGACTCGACGGCGCGCAACACGCCACGGCGCTTCAGCGACTCGGCGAACTCGAGCATCTGCGCATACGCGGCTTTGCCCTCGGTTTTGCTGCGCGCCGCGCGCTGCCCGCGCGGCTCGATGACCAACAACACGTAAGACATGCGTGCTCCTTCCTCAACGCGCGGGCGTCTGTGCCCGCGCCGCACGCGCAAGCAGCAGCTCGCGCTCGCGGCCGTTGCGCGTCAGCGCGGCGGCGCGCTCGTATTCGGCACGCGCTTCGTCGATGCGGCCGAGCTTCTCGAGCAGGTCCGCGCGCACCGTCGACAGCAAGTGATACGACTTGAGCGCGGGTTCCGCGACGAGTGCGTCGGCAAGCGCGAGTCCCGCCGCGGGTCCGAAGGCCATGCCGACCGCCACGGCCCGATTGAGCTCGACGACCGGCGAGGGTGCGATGCCAGCGAGCTCGCGATAGAGGGCGGCGATCTCGGCCCAATCGGTGTCGTCGGCGGTCGCTGCGCGCGCATGGCAAGCGGCGATCGCCGCCTGCAACGTGTAGCGGCCATGCGCGCCGCCGAGCGCTCGCGCGCGTTCGAGCGCGGCGAGACCGCGGCGGATCAGAAGGCGGTCCCAGCGCGCGCGGTTCTGATCGAGCAGCAGGATCGGCTCGCCGAGCGGGCCGAGGCGCGCGTTCGCGCGCGAGGCCTGCAGCTCCATGAGCGCGACGAGGCCATGCACTTCGGGCTCGGCCGGCATGAGCCCCGCGAGGATGCGGCCGAGCCTCAGCGCTTCTTCGCAGAGCTGCGGCCGCATCCAATCCTCGCCGGCCGTCGCGGTGTAGCCTTCGTTGAAGATCAAGTAGATCGCCTCGAGCACCGAGGCGAGCCGCTCGGCGAGCGCGGCGCCGCGCGGCACTTCGAACGGCACTTCGGCGTCGGCGAGCGTGCGCTTCGCGCGCACGATGCGCTGCGCGATAGTCGGCTCCGGGACGAGGAATGCGCGCGCGATTTCG
Source organism: Rudaea sp. (assembly GCA_035650835.1). Lineage (GTDB taxonomy): Bacteria > Pseudomonadota > Gammaproteobacteria > Xanthomonadales > Rhodanobacteraceae > Rudaea. The sequence goes on from DASRGX010000028.1 coordinate 5,484, forward strand.
TCGGTCGTCAGTCCGCCGAGCAGACGCAAGGTCAAGGCGATGCGCGCCTCGCGCGAAAGCACGGGATGGCAGGCCGTGAACATGAGCCTGAGCAGATCGTCGCCGATCGGATCGCCGAGCGCCTCGGCGGCCGCTTCCGTCGCGCTTTCGTGCCCGGCGTCGAGCTCGCGGGCAAGCTCCGAATGCTTGCGTTCGGCAAGTTCGTCGCGGCGCAAGCGGTCGATCGCGCGATGCTTGGCCGCGGCCATGAGCCACGCGCCGGGATTGTCGGGCACGCCGGAACGCGGCCATTGTTCGATGGCCGCGACGAGCGCGTCCTGCGCCAGTTCCTCGGCGATGCCGACGTCGCGCACGAGACGCGCGAGGCTCGCGATGAGCTTGGCCGATTCGATGCGCCAGACGGCGGCGATGGTGCGGTGGGCGTCCGTGGTCACGCGCCGATGAAACCATCATCGGCGCGCCGGGCGCAAGCGGGCGGGAACGCGGCGGCACGGCCGCCGCGTTCGTGCAGTTACTCCATGATCCGATACGTCACGCACTCGCCGTCGCCGGCGACGTCCAGGAATCGCTTGGCGCCTTCGATCGCGGCCTCGCGCGACGCGTATTCGAGCATCGCGAAACCGCCGAGCAGCTCCTTCGATTCGGCGTACGGCCCGTCGATGACGATCGCGTTGCCGTTCACGCGCCTGACGACGGCGCCGTGTTCCTTGATCGACAGGAAACCGCCGCCGGAGATGAACTCGCCGCGCGCGAGCGCTTCGGCGACGAACTTGTTCATGCGCTCCTCCTTCTCGGGCGACGGGCGGCCGGGATTCGTGCTCTGATCCGGAATGTAGATGCTGAAATATTTCATGTTCGTGCTCCTCTCGTGCTCAATGCGCGGTCTGTTTGCCGATGTCGGCGAGGCACGCGCGCTGGCGCTCTTCCTGCTCGCGCAGCTCCGGGGTGAACTCGGCGCCGAAATCCTCGGCTTCGAAGACTTGGCGGATCTCGATCTCGCAATCGCCATGTTCGAACGGCCGCGGACAGCGCCTGACCCACTCGATCGCCTCTTCGAGCGACTTGCACTGCCAGAGCCAGAAGCCCGCGATGAGCTCCTTGGTTTCGGCGAACGGACCATCGACGACGGTGCGCGTATCGCCCGAGAATTTGACGCGCGCCCCGGCCGAGCTCGGCTTGAGTCCTTCGCCTGCGAGCATCACGCCGGCCTTCACCAGCTCTTCGTTGAAGCGCACCATGTCGCCGAGCAGCTTCTCGCTGGGCATCTGGCCCGATTCGCTGTCCTTCGTCGCCCGCACCATCACGCAGAATCGCATGTTCGTTTCTCCTGTTGTCTGGTCGAATTCGAGACGGAATTCCCGCCTCTCATGGAATACGTCGAACGACCGGGGCTGGAATCGACAGGCTCGAAAAAAAAATTTCGGCGGGCGAAGTGCCGGCCCTCACCCGGCGCGCTGCGCGCGCCGACCTCTCACGGTGGGAGAGGTGATTATCAGCTTCGCAAACACTCGCCCAAGATCTTCATCGCGGCTTCGAGATCGGCCGCGGGCAGGTCCGCGTAGCCGAGCAGCACGCCCGGACGCGGCAGCGGTTTCAGGCAATACGGTGCCATGAGGTAGAGGCCGAGGCCGCGCACGCGCGCGCGCTGCACGAGGCGCTCCGCTTCGGCATGGCTCATGCGCGGCAACCAGGCGGGGATGTGCATGCCCGCACTCGAATCGGCGACCTCGACCGCGTCGCCGGCATGGCGCCTGAGCGCGACGAGCAGCGCGGCACGCCGCGACTTGAGCGTCTTCGCCGCTTGGCGCAGGTGACGCTCGAACGCACCGCTCGCGATGAGCCGCGCGAGCGCGGCCTGCTCGATCGCCGGGCAGCCGCGGTCGGTCAGCCACTTGCTCGCGACGAAGGCTTGGCGCAGCGCGGCGGGCAGCACCATGTAGCCAAGGCGCAGCGACGGGAAGAGTACTTTAGAAAATGTTCCAATGTATAAAACGCGCCCGGCGCGGTCGAGCGACTTGAGCGCGGCCAGGGGGCGGGCGTCGTAGCGGAATTCGCCGTCGTAGTCGTCCTCGATGACGAAGCAGCCGCTGCGCTCCGCCCAGGCCAGGAGCTGCATGCGCCGGGCGAGGCTCAGCACCGCGCCGGTCGGGAACTGGTGCGACGGCGTGACCACCGCCAGACGCACCGCTTTGCCGCGCGGCAGGGCGGCCGTGACGATGCCGTCGGCGTCCACGCGGCAGCCGAGGACACGCGCGCCCTGCGCCTGGAACAACTGTCGCGCGCCGCGGTAATGCGGATCTTCGAGCAAGACCGCGTCGCCTTCGTCGAGGAGCACGTCCGCGGCGAGCGCGAACGCCTGCTGGGTGCCGCTCACTATCAGCACGTCTTCGGGTGCGGCAACGATGCCGCGCCGGCGCGCGAGGTAATCGCAAACCTGCCGCCGCAGCGCGAGAAGACCCTGCGGATCGGGGTAGTCGGTCTCCGCGTGCGCCGCCGCCTGGCTGAGCTCGCGGCGCCAAGCGCTCGCGAGCTGCGGATTCGTCATCGGCAGGCCGTACTGCAGGTTGTAGCGCAGGCCGCGGTGCTGGCGGCCGGGAATCGACTGGTCGTAGAGCGCCTGCGCACGGCGGCCTCTCCGGGCGAGCGCCACGCGCTGCGGTTTCGTCTCGCGCGCCGCCGGCGGCGCGGCTTCTACGCGGCCCGGCGCGAACGCGGCCACGTAGCAGCCGGAACCGACGCGGCCCTCGATGAAACCTTCGGCGGCGAGCTGCTCGTAAGCGGCGAGCACTGTGTTGCGCGACAGCTCGAGATCGCGCGCAAAGCCGCGCGTCGCCGGCAGGCGCGTGGAGGGCGCGCAGCGGCCGTCGAGGATCGCCTGTTTGAGCGCGCGCACGAGCTGCAGATAGCGCGGCCCCTGACCGTCGAGTTCGAGATACATGGGTGGCCCTGCCGGATTGGAAAAAACCGGCTCTCGCAGGAGCCAATCTGACGGCTTAGCCTCGTCTCGTCAAGCCATCCCGGAACTGCCGATGAAAACCGCCGCCCGCCACCGCGTGAACCGCATCAAAGACCGCGCGCGCTACGATCGCGAAACCGCCTACGCGATCCTCGATGCCGCGTTCCTCGCCCACGTCGGCTTCTGCGTCGACGGCCAGCCGTTCGTGATTCCCATGCTCTACGCGCGCCGCGGCGATGCGCTGCTGCTGCACGGCTCGATCGCGAGCCGGCTCGCGAACCGGCTCGGCGAGGGCATCGAGGCCTGCGTCGAGACCACGATCGTCGATGGCCTCGTGCTGGCCCGATCGCATTTCCATCACTCGGTCAATTATCGTTCCGTCGTCGCGTTCGGACGCGCGCGCGTGCTCGAGGACCCGGCGCAAAAAAGCGCCGCGCTCGCGCATTTCGTCGACGCGATGCTGCCTGGCCGCGCCGCCGAATCGCGCGCGCCCGACCGCAACGAGCTCGCCGCAACGGCCGTGCTGCATTTCGACATCGTCGACATTTCCGCGAAGATCCGCGCGCACGGCGCCAAGGACGACAAGGCCGATCTCGCGCTGCCGCACTGGGCCGGCGTCGTGCCGATCGCCACGCGCTTCGGCACGCCGCTGCCCGAGGCCGATTGCGCCCTGCCCGTTCCGGCGTCGGTGCGCCGCCTGCTGACCACGGAGACGGCGCCGTGATCGCCTACCGCGACGACGTGCGGCCGGCGCTCGACGATGCGATCGATCTCTATCGCGCGTCGACGCTCGGCGAACGCCGCCCGATCGACGATCGCGAACGTTTCGCAGCCATGCTCGCCAACGCGAATCTCACGGTCACG
>DASRGX010000029.1:0-5193 GCA_035650835.1 Rudaea sp.
TGGAGTCCCGATTCACTGATTGGGTCGTCCAAGCGGGGAACTCGGGCATCAAGACACAGGAGCGACTCACGTGCACGTTGGGACTGGACGCTGCTGAATCGACGAGAGATCATAACCGTGTAATGCCAAGGCACGACGACAAGAAGCCCACTCTCGAAGATCGACCGCCCCGCGTAAAACGTGTGATGTCGCGAAATCGGGAGCCGAACCAAACCACGCGCCAGGAGAAGGGCCGCCAGGAATACGCTCCGGAGCAGGTCGTGCCTCCGAAGAAAGCCCTCATCGCCGACGTGAGCGAGATCCTGACGCCCGACGATCGCCGGCGCCTGAAAGACGAAGAGCAGCTTCGAGCGATGCGCGAGCTGCGAGAGCACCTTGAGAAAAATGCTCCCGTCGCAGTGGGGCCGCCTCCGCCCGCTCCACCGTCACCGAAGAAACGATAGCTCGCAAGAGCGCCGCGTACTCCTCGCCTGCGACAATTTGTCGCACTTTCCATTTTGGAAGCAACTTTCGTTGCCGTCATGCGATAACCTGTATCGACAAGGGTTATACAATGAGTGCCATTGGTGGTGCTGGGACGGGGAATGGGGACTTGCGCCGGGCGATCCGACATCCGCGCGCCGTCGAATATGCGGAGCAAATCGTGCGGTACGTCGAACGACGCGCCACCATGTTGCGCGAGTTGGCGGCGTTGCCGGAGGCTGCAGCCTTCGCGTTAGATGTGCTGGCGCTCGTCGCGGAACTCGACGGCGCGATTGCCTATCTCGCACAAGCGCTACCGAACGGTGCACGACAGAGAGGAGGAGCTTGTGGCTGATTACACCGACCGCGAAGTGAAGGCCATCGAGGACATGCGAGTCGATCTCAGCGAACTGGGTGCTGCTGCGCCGGCGCTCGTCCGGCAGATCGATACCGCGATCGAGAAGCTGACCGAGGCGCGCGACGCTCTCGACCTGTTTGGTGAACGCTGCCGCGTACTGGCTGAGCGCGCCATTTCGAGCGAGCCCGGTGACGGCAACGATCTACCGTAGGATTGAATGATGCTCGGCGACGACTCCTTGGACCGCAAGTGCGGCATGACGCGCTTCCGTGCCGCCATCCTCGCCGCGCTCCTTTGCGGTGGCTGCGCGCACGTCCCGCCGCTCACCTGTCCGATGCACGGCGGGGCACCGTGGATCGCGCTCACGTCGGATCACTTCATCGTTCGCACGGACCAGCCAGTGCGCGCCGCTCGAGAAATCCTCTACGATCTGGAACGCACGTACGTCGTGTTTGAGCACTTCGCAAGGTTGAGCTTTCCCATTCGGCGTCCGCCTCCGCGAGAGCACATCGAAGTCCTCTTGTTTGCTCGTCATGAGGATTTCTTGTCGTTGACCCACCTCATCGACTCTCCTGCGGGATTCATCATTGGTCCGCCGGACTTTGAAAGCATGCCAACGATTGTCTTCGATGGCGCGTTCGACGAGCAGCGCCGGGAGATCTTGCAGCACGAACTCACGCATCATTTCGCGCGTCACTATCTGCCACGAGCACCCGTCTGGCTGAGTGAAGGGCTCGCCGATTATCAGTCGACCGTGGAGATCACAGACGATCAGGTCATCTTCGGCCATTCGCCCGCCAAGCACATGCTCACCGCCTACGCGTCGAACCGTGGTCGACTGCGCCAGGACATCCTTGCTGATCTGCCCTCGATCCAGGAAGTCGTCAGCGCCGACTCAGCGCTATTCTCTCATGGACGGCGACGACGACTGTTTTACACCGGCGCGTGGGCGCTCGTGAGCCTCCTCGAATCCTCGGAGAGCTATCGTCCACTGTTCCTGCGGTTCATCGCAGCCATCGCGGCGGGAGAAGGTGCGCCGACCGCGTTTTGGCGAATTTTTGGGGCTATTCCTTCGGGCAAGTTGGATTCGAACTATCGGGCGCAGGCCGCGGTCGGGACGGCGACGTTCTATTGGACCGCTCGCCTGCCGACGATGCCGAGAAGCGCGGTGTCTTTGCGACCGATGAACGACTCGGAAGTCCACTTGGCGTGGGCAAATGCCCGCCCATTCGACGGTCGCTACCTTGCCGCTATCGAACGCGACGTCGCCGAAGCGCAGCGCATGGACCCGCACGCGGCCGAGCCGCGTTACCGCGGGGCATGGGTCGCGCTCGCGCGTCGCCGCGGCGCGGACGCAGAGCGCGACCTCAGATCGCTCGCACAAGAGCATCCCGACGACGAGCGCTACGAGGCGGCATTTGCCTTCTTTCTTGCCAAGCAACACACCTGGGCGCCTCGCGAGGATTGGAACGAGCGTTTCCGCGCGGAGGCGAACCGCCTCGAAAAGGTGGCTCGTTCTCCGTGGGCTATCGCTGAGCTTGCGCGACTGCGGCACCTCTCGGGCGATCGAACATCCGCATCCACGCTCGGGATCCGCGCAGTCGAAGAAGCTCCCGATTGCTGGCGCTGCCTCGACATCCTCGCCGCAATCGCGCTTGCCGACGGCGCGTACGGGGACGCGTTGGAACTCGAGCGCGCAGCCACAACGTTGGCACCGGACGAGGAAACGAGCGATTTGCTTCGGGCGCAGCTAGAACGCTATGCGCGCTTCGCCCGCGAACACGACATCCAAGACGTCGAACACGAAGGCCAGCGCTTGACAGAATGAGGAAACAAGCAACTTAGGGCACTTTCGCCCAACTTAGGTCACTACCTCAAAGCCCGCCGCATTGACAGTTTCGGCGCCCGGTGTTAACCGCATCGCCATGTTGAATCGCGTGACGGACAAGGTGCGGCTGCTGGTGAACGACGCGCTCGCGTCGCAGCGGGGCAATCAGTGGAAGCCGGTGCGCATGCTGCGCGAGGCGCTCGGCACCGCCAACGATCTCGCCGGGCGCCCGTTCTGCTCGGCGGAGGAGCTGGCGCAGCGCCGCGGCGGCGCAGTGGCGTCGCGCGTGCACGAGAAGCGCGAGGCCGCGCCGGTGATGCTCTACTTCGACGGCAAGGATCACCGCACCAAGAAAAAGATCGAGGAGCTTTTGAACGGCAAGAACATCCCGTTCAAGCTGCTCGACGTCACCGACGACGAGGCGACGCGCTCGTGGGCGATCACCGCCGCCAAGCAGGACGAGTTCCCGCTGCTGTTCATCGCCGGCGAGGCGGTGGGCGGGCTGCACGAGGTCACGCAGCTCGACGTGAACGGCGGTCTGGTCAAGCGCGTCTTCGGTCCATAACACCTGTTCGTTCTCGGGCACAGCGTCGTCGGGCCACGGCTGGTGCGGCTGGTCAAGCGCGGGCTGCCGCTGCGCTGGCTGGTCCTCGGCGGGTTATTGCCCGATTTAATCGATAAGCCGCTTTATTATTCTTTGGTATTCGCGACCGGTAAACGCGGCACCGAATTGGGGCTGATCAGCGGCACGCGCACGTTCGGGCACACCGGGCTGTTCCTGCTGCTGTTCGTCGGGCTTTGGGCGTGGCGCCGTTCCCCGTCGCTGGCGGCGATCGCGTGGGGGATCGCGAGCCACTTGTTGCTCGACAACATCGGCGATCTCTTCGGCGAACGAAACGGCCCCACCGCATTCGACGCGTTGATGTTTCCGTTATTGGGCGCTCATTTCCCGATATCGTTTTTCAAAAGCATAAAAGAACACCTGTTGTCGGTGCGCAATCTCTACGTCGGCGGCGGAGAGGTGGCGGGCGCGCTATTATTGCTTTGGAGCTGGTTGCAATCGAGAAGACGCCTGCATGAACAACCACGATGACGACCCGGCCGGTGTCGAGCGCGTGCTGCGTCGATATCGGCGCGGCATGTATCTGGCGCCCGTGCCCTTCGCCGCCGTGATGCTCGCGCTGCTGATCTCGCGGCTGCCGGCGAGCGGGCGCTATCTGGCGTGGCTCGTCGGGATACTCCTCGGCATCACGCTGCTATTCGCCGTGGCCGCGATCCTGGCCGGCCGCGCCGAGCTGCGGCGCAAGGAGAGCGAGGCCGCGCGGCTCGGCGCGCTCGCGTTCCATCGCGCGGAGACCGATCGCGGAATTCGCGACGCCGAGTGGCGCCGATGGCTGCTTCCGCTCGGCGGGATCGTATTGAGCGCGCTGGCGGCGATTCATCCGGATCGGCAGAGCATCGCCGCGGCGATCGTCGTCAATGCGTTCGCGTGGCCCGCGGCGGGGTATTTGCAATTCGTGCGTTTGCCGAGGCTGCGGCGCGAGCGCCGGCGTTTCACGGCGCCGGCTTGATCGCCCACGCGCGCGTTCGTTTGCAGATGAACAGGTAATAAATCGACAGCGCGGTGCTGTAGAAGAGCACGGCGAGGTAGATGCGCAGGCTGGGGCGGTGCTCGGGCTCGACGACCGGATACATCAGGATGTACGTCGGCAGCAGCACCAGGTCGTAGGCGAGGAACGCGAGGAGCTGCCCGCGCGCGTTGTGCCAGCTCGGGCGGATCGTCCCGTAGAGGAAGTAGACCGCCGAGCCGAGGAACAGCCAGCCGAACATGGTCGACGTGTCGGGCTCGAGCGTCCACGGAAAGATCGTCGGCGAGCGGCGCAGGAGCTGCACCGCGGCGATCAGCAGCACCGTCGAGAACACGGCGAACGAGACGTGCAGCAGGCGATCGATCTTGCGCGCGTCGCGGATCGGCTGGCGGATGCTCCACACCAGCACGCCGGCGTTGGCGCACGCGAACACGGTGAACGCGATCGCGTGGTGCAGGAGGCGCGGGCTCGGCTCGGCGGCGTTGCGCTGAAACAGGTAGACCGCGGCGCCGGCGTTCATCAGGCCGACGTTCATGGTCGCGCCCGCCGCCGCCGCCCACTCTCCGACGAGGCCGAGCCACAAGATCACCACCGTCGCGCCGGCGAGGAACGACGACACCAGCAGGTAGTCGAGCGGGCTCACCGGCCACGGCCACGTGTCGGTCGCCCACGGCCAGCGGAAGTAGTAGCCGAGCGTGAGGATCAGATCGGCCAGGCCGAAGAGCACCACCGCGGCGCGCAGCGCCTTCACGACGCGCGCTCCACGCTGACGACGGCGTTGTAGTCGGGCTCGCCCGAGACCGGATCGTAGGCGCGGCCGATGAGCACGTTCGACTCGGGCCAGAACGCCTGCACGTGGCGGCGGCGGCAGGGGCCGACGCGCGCGGTGGCGCGGAATTCACCGTGCGGCGAGCGCAGCGTCACCGGGTCGCCTTCGCGCAGGCCGAGCGACGCCA
>DASRGX010000030.1:0-37962 GCA_035650835.1 Rudaea sp.
CCGCGCGACGATAGCGCGGCGAACAGCGAGTTGAGATCGTGCGCCCGCGACATCTCCGCTTCGATCGTGTGATCGTCCACGCGCGTGATGCGCACTCCCTCGACTGCCGGCAGCTCGGGACAGGCGTCGGCCAAGTCGAGCACGAACGTCTCGACGTCGAGCTTGCCGAGCAGGTTGCGCATCGCGGTGTTCTCGATGATGCGGCCGTGGTCGATGATCGCGATGTTGCGGCACAGCTGCTCGGCTTCTTCGAGATAGTGCGTCGTCAGGATCACGGTCGTGCCCGCGGCGTTGATGCCTTGGATGAATTTCCACATGGAGCGGCGGATCTCGATGTCGACGCCCGCGGTGGGTTCGTCGAGGATCAGGAGCTTGGGCTCGTTCATCATCGCGCGTGCGATCATGAGGCGCCGCTTCATGCCGCCGGAAAGCGTGCGCGAGACCTCGAAAGCCTTGTCCCAGAGCGCGAGCTGCTTCAGGTATTTCTCGGCGCGCTCGGCCGCCACGTTGCGCGGCACGCCGTAGAAGCCCGCTTGGTTGACGCAGATCTGGAACGGCTGCTCGAACAGATTGAAATTGAGCTCCTGCGGAACCAGGCCGAGCATCTGCATGGCCTCGCTGCGACGCGTGCGGATCGGCACGCCGAAGACGCGCGCTTCGCCCGACGTGGCGTTGACGAGCGAGCTCACGACGCCGATCAGTGTGGATTTGCCTGCGCCATTCGGCCCGAGCAAGGCGTAGAAATCGCCGGGCTGGACCCGGAGCGAAACGCCTTTCAGTGCTTCGACGCCGTTCGGATAGATTTTCTTGAGGTTCTCGATTTCGAGCGCTGGAGTGGTACTCATGTGCTGCGCAGCCAGGACAAGGAGGTTAGTATAGCGGCCCTTTCCCCGCCTTATACGGGTGCGAACGCGTAAGCGCCATGGCCGAGCATTTTTCACTTCGATTGACCGCCAGCCGGATGCTGGCGCCGAGCGTGCGCCACCTCGTGTTCGAGCGCGCCGACGGCCAGCCGTTTGCGTTCATCCCGGGGCAGTTCCTGCAGATCCATTTCCATTATGCCGACGGCAAGCCCACCAAGCGCAGCTATTCCGTGGCGACGGTGGGCGCGGGCGACGGCAGCCCCGTGACGCACGTCGAGATCGCCGTGTCCTACGTGGACGGCGGCGCGGCGACGGCGTTGCTCGCGAATTTGAAGGAGGGCGACACGATCGACGGCAGCGGCCCGTACGGTCGCTTCTGCCTCATGGATGCGGACACGAATCGACGCTATCTGCTCGTCGCGACGGGCACGGGCGTCACTCCGTATCGCGCCATGCTGCCGCAGATCGAGAAGCTCGCCGCACGCGGCACGGAGGTCGCGCTCGTCTACGGCGCGCGCAACGAGCAGGAACTGCTGTACGGCGACGAGTTCGAGGCGTTCGCCTCGAGGAATCCACATTTCCACTTTTACGCATGCTTCAGCCGCGTGCCGCGCGCAATGCCGCGACCGCACGACCGCAACGGTCGCGTGCAGGTCGGTCTGGCCGAGCTCAAACCCGACGCCGCGCACGACATCGCGTATCTCTGCGGCAATCCCGACATGGTCGATCAGGCGTTCGCCACGCTCAAGGAAGCCGGCCTGCCGGTGCCGCACATCCGCCGCGAGAAGTACGTCTCCTCGCGCTAGCCGCAGTGTAAAGCACGCTTGACAGGCGACCGGGGCGGCGCTAGAGTCGCGCCTGTCAAGTACGCTTTACAGGGGGTCGTCATGGCGCGGTACTCGTTCCGTCAATACCAGCTGCGGGTGTTCGCGGCGATGGCCGTCTACGTCGGCCTCGTCCTACTCGTCTGGCCGCATGCGCGCACGGCGACTGCGATGGCGTTGAAGGTCGCCTTTGCGCTTGCGCCGACGCTGCCCGTGCTCGTCGTCATCTGGTTCATGGCGCGGCGCGTGATGCAAAGCGACGAGCTGCAGCAGCGCGTGGACCTCGTCGCGCTCAGCGTCGCCACGGGCGTCGTCAGCGCGCTGAGCCTCGCGGCCGGCTTCTTGAACGCGGCGCACGTGATCGCCGTCGACGGCGACATCCTGATGTGGGTGTTCCCGGCGATCTGCATCGTCTACGGTGCGACGAGATTGTGGGTCGGAAAACGCTACGGCGGCATTGGCTGTGATTGATCTTCTGAGGGATTTCACCATGAACGTGACGCAGTGGTGGCAGGAGTGGAGCTCGAATCGACCCGTCAACCGGCGCTACCTGCGCGAGTTCTGGCCGCCCATGCTGGCCTACGTAGTGCTCGTTTTCTTCGTTTTCCCTGTCGTCGACGTCGTCGCCTCGCCCGTGCTCAAAGCGGTGCTCTGCGTCGCGCCCGTGATCCCGATACTCTTCGTCATGCGCGCCGGGGTGCGCGTGATCCGCGACTCCGACGAGTTCCAGCGTCGCGTCCATCTCGAAGCGATCGCGATTTCGGCGATGGGGGTCGGGACCGCCTACTTTGCGCTGGGATTCCTCGTTTTCGCCAAGCTCGTCGCGGTTCCCGCGGGTTTGGTCCTGGTCATGATCCTGCCCATGCTCAGCGCGGGTTACGGCGTCTCCCTCGCTTTCGTCCTGCGGCACTATCGATGAGAAACCGCCTGCGCGACCTGCGCGAGCGCCACGAGTGGTCGCAGGGGGATCTTGCCGGCCATCTCGACGTCTCGCGCCAGACCGTCAACGCCATCGAGACCGGTAAGTACGATCCGAGCCTACCGCTCGCGTTCCGCATCGCCAAGCTGTTCCGTCAACCGATCGAATCGATCTTCGAACCCGAAAAGGATTGACCCGTGACCAAGAGAAACCTGCTGCGCATCGCCATCGTCGCCGTCGCGATCGCGTATGTCGCCTACAACAAATTCGTGCCCAAGCCCGATGCGGTGCACGAGCAGCTCGCTGCGCCGATTCCTGCCGATGCGACGGCATTCACGCTCGGCAGCCTCGACTTCAAACGCTGCGAACTCAAGCAAAAACATTCCGGCGCCACGACGGTTGCGTACTGCGCGCCGTTTTCCGTACCCGAGAATCGCGAGCAGCCCGATGGGCGGCGCATCGCGCTGCGCCTGGCGCTGATCCGCAGCGGCGCCGCGGCGGCCGATGCCGACCTCGTGGTGTTTCTGGCCGGCGGGCCGGGGCAGTCCGCGGTCGACACCTGGCCGCAGATCGCCGGCGCATTCGAGCCGCTGCGCCGGCATCACCACATCCTGCTGCTCGACCAGCGCGGCACCGGTGAGTCGAATCCGCTGACCTGCCGGCCCGGCGCCGACGCCGAAGTGCCGCTCGGAGACGACTACACGCCGGACCGGGTGCGCGAACGCACGCGCGAGTGCCTCGCCGCGGTCAAGGACAAAGCCGACCCGCGCTATTACACGACGACGATTGCGGCCGAAGACCTCGAAGCCGTGCGCCAGGCGCTCGGCGCGCCGCAGTTCGATCTCGTGGGCGTCTCCTACGGCACGCGCATGGCGCAGCAGTACCTCATGCGACATCCCGACGGGGTGCGCAGCGTGGTGCTCGACAGCGTCGCGCCGAACGAGCTCGTGCTCGGCGAGGACTTCGCGGAGAACCTGGAAAATGCGCTAAAAGCGCAGTTTTCCCTTTGTACACAAAATGCGGAGTGCAAGAAGGCGTTCGGCGATCCTTACGTCAGCCTCGTCGCGCTGCGCGACCGCGTGCGCGCCAAGCCCGAGTCGTACAAGTACCGCGATCCGGTCTCGTTCGCCGAGACCGAGCGCCGCTTCGACCAGTACGCGCTCGGCGGCCTCGTGCGCATGTTCGCCTACAGTCCGGAGACTTCGGCCCTGCTGCCGCTGTCGATCGCGCAGGGGCTCAAGGGCGATTTCACTCCGCTTGCGGGGCAGTCGCATCTCCTCGTCGGCGACATGGCGGATCTGTCCGAGAACGGCATGCAGATGTCCGTGATCTGCAGCGAAGACGCCGACCTGCTCACGCCGCGTCCGCAAGACGCCGACACGATGCTCGGCACACTGCTCGTCGACAGCCTCAAGTCGATGTGCGACGTGTGGCCGCACGGCACGCGCCCGGCGGATTTCCATACGCCGCTGAAAACCGACAAGCCCGTGCTCGTGCTCGAAGGCGAGCTCGATCCGGTGACGCCGCCGCGCTACGGTGAGCAGGTCCTCAAGGGCTTGAGCAACGGCCGTCTGCTCGTCGCGAAGGGACAGGGCCACAACGTGATCGGCCGCGGTTGCATTCCGAAGGTCGTCGAGGACTTCGTCGCCAAGCTCGATCCCAAGGACCTGGACGCCCATTGCGTCGACGCGCTTGCGCCGACGCCCGCCTTCATCGACTTCAACGGAGCCGCGCCATGATCGAGATCCGCGATTTGCACAAGTCGTTCGGCAGCGTCGTCGCCGTCGACGGCGTGAGCTTCGCCGCGCGCGACGGCGAGATCACGGGACTGCTCGGCCCGAACGGCGCCGGCAAGACGACGACCTTGCGCTGTTTGTATACCTTGATGGCTCCCGACCGCGGGCAGGTGCTCGTCGACGGACTCGATGCCGCCGCCGACCCGGTCGCGGTGCGCCGCCGCCTCGGCGTGCTGCCGGACGCGCGCGGGCTTTACAAGCGGCTCACCGCACGCGAGAACATCGCCTACTTCGGCCGCTTGCACGGCCTCGACGAGACGACGATCCGCAGCCGCACGGACGCCGCGGTCGCCGCGCTCGAGATGGGCGATTTCGCCGAGCGCCGCACCGAAGGCTTTTCGCAGGGCCAGCGCGTCAAGACCGCGATCGCGCGCGCGCTGATCCACGATCCCAAGAACGTGATCCTCGACGAGCCGACGAACGGCCTCGACGTGATGGCCACGCGCGCGATGCGCGAATTCCTCAAGCGCCTCAAGGCCGAAGGCCGCTGCGTGCTGTTCTCGAGCCACATCATGCAGGAAGTCGCTGCGCTCTGCGACCGCATCGTGGTCATCGCCAAGGGCAAGGTCGTCGCCGACGAATCGCCCGAAGCGCTGCGCGTACAGACCGGCGCCGCGAATCTCGAAGACGCGTTCGTCGCACTGATCGGTTCCGAAGAAGGACTCGCCGCATGAGACCCACCCTGATCGTCTTCCTCAAGGAAGTCCGCGAAAACCTGCGCGACCGCCGCGCGGTCATCAACACGCTGTTCACCGGCCCGCTCATGGCGCCGCTCATCTTCGTGCTGCTCGTCAACACGCTGGTCACGCGCGAGCTCGAGCGAGCGGAAAAACCGCTGCCGCTGCCGATCGTCGGCGCCGAGTACGCGCCGAATCTCGTCGCCGCGCTGAAGCAGCGCAACATCGAAATCAAACCGGCGCCCGCGGACCCGGAACGCGCGGTGCGCGAGCAGGACGCCGACGTCGTGCTGCGCATCACGCCCGAGTTCCCCGCATCGTGGAAGAAAGGCGAACCGGCCCAGGTCGAGATCGTCTACGACGAATCGCAGCGCGACACCGGCAGCTCCGTTGCGCGGCTGCGCGCGATCCTCGAGAACGAGAGCGAACGCGCGGGCGCCTTGCGCCTGCTCGCGCGCGGCTTGTCGCCCTCGACGACCCGCCCCATCGTGATCGCCGACCGCGACCAATCGACGCCGCAGAGCCGCTCGACGAGCTTGTTCGCGATGCTGCCGTACTTCTTCATCCTCGGCGGATTCATCGGCGGCATGGCGCTCGCGATCGACACGACGGCCGGCGAGCGCGAACGCCAATCGCTGGAACCGCTGCTCGCCAATCCCGTGCCGCGCTGGCAGATCCTGGCCGGCAAGCTCTCGGCGACGACCGCCTTCGCGATCACGACGGTGCTGCTCGGCATCCTCGCTTTCGCCGTGATCGGCCACCTCATGCCGACCGAGAAGATCGGCATGAGCCTCGAGATCGGCGTGCGTTTCGTCGCCTGCACGCTGTTCGTGATGCTGCCGCTCGCGGCGCTGCTAGCCGCCATCCAGACCCTGGTGGCCGCCTTCGCGAAGAGCTACCGCGAAGCGCAGACCTATGTCTCGCTGCTCACGTTCCTGCCCGTGATCCCGACGCTGCTGCTCACGGTCATGCCGTTCAAGGCGCAGCTTTGGATGTATTGCGTGCCGCTCATGAGCCAGCAAATGATCATCACGCGCCTGCTGCGCGGCGAGGCCGTTCCGGACATGGGGCTCGTGTTGGCTTTCATTTGCACGACGCTCGCGGCGGTGCTCGCGGCTGCCGTGACGGCGCGGATCTATCGCAGCGAGAAGCTCGCGATTTCGGCCTGACGGGCGAAGGCGTCGCTACATCGAACCGCCGAGCGCTCGCCGGAACTGGATCGCTTCCATGAGATGCGCCGTGGCGATGCGCTCGGCGGCGGCGAGATCGGCGATCGTGCGCGCGACGCGCAGGATGCGGTGATACGCGCGCGCCGACAGGCCGAGCTTGTCGAGCGCGCGTTCGAGGAGTGCGCGGTCGCCGTCCGTGAGCGCGCAATCGCGCAGCACTTCGCGATTGCCGAGCATCGCGTTCGGTTTGCCGGCGCGCGCGAGCTGGCGCGCACGCGCGGCGACGACGCGCTCGCGTACGCGGTCGCTCGCTTCGCCGGCGGCGGCTGCGGCGCCGAGCTCGGCGAGCGCGACGCGCGGCACGGCGATCTGCAAGTCGATACGGTCGAGCAGCGGCCCCGACACGCGAGACCGGTAGCGCCGCACTGCGTCCGGCGCGCACGAGCAGCGCCCGGAAGGATCGCCCGCGTAGCCGCACGGACACGGGTTCATGGCCGCCACGAGCTGGAACCTCGCCGGAAATTCCGCCTGCCGCGCAGCCCGCGAGATCACGATGTGGCCGTTTTCGAGCGGCTCGCGCAGCACTTCGAGCACGCGCCGGTCGAACTCGGGCAGTTCGTCCAGGAACAACACACCGTGGTGAGCGAGCGAAATCTCCCCGGGGCGCGGCAGCGAGCCGCCGCCGACGAGCGCAGCGGCAGAAGCCGTGTGATGCGGCGTCCGGAAAGGACGCGTTTTCCACTTGTGGAAATCGATACCGCAGCCCGCCACCGAACGCACCGCGGCGGCTTCGAGTGCTTCATCCTCGGCGAGCGGCGGCAGGATGCCGGGCAGGCGGCTCGCCAGCATCGTCTTGCCCGTGCCCGGCGGTCCGACGAACAGGGCGTGGTGCCTGCCCGCGGCGGCGATCTCGAGCGCGCGGCGCGCCAGCGGCTGGCCCCGCACATCGGCCAAATCGAGTTCCGCTCGGCCGCTTTCCGCGCCGAGCGGCGGCGCCGTCGCGAGCGGCAAAACCGCCGCGTCGCGCATGAACGCGCAGACCTCGAGCAGCGAGCCGGCCGCGTGCGTCGTGCCGTTGCCGACGAGCGCGGCCTCGGCGCCGTTGTCCCGCGGCACGACGAGCGCGCGACCGGCCTGCGCCGCCTTGAGCGCCGCGGGCAGCACGCCCGTGACGGGGCGCAATTCCCCCGAAAGCGCGAGTTCGCCCAGGAATTCGTAGCCCGCAAGCTTGTCTTTCGGCAAGTAGCCCGAAGCGGCGAGGATGCCGAGCGCGATCGGCAGATCGAAACGGCCGCCGTCCTTCGGGAGGTCCGCTGGCGCAAGACTGACCGTCACGCGCCGCGCAGGATATTCGAGCTGCGCGTTCTGGATAGCGACGCGCACCCGATCGCGCGCTTCCTTGACCGCCGTTTCGGGTAAACCGACGATCGAAGTGCCCGGAAGACCGCCAGAGAGGTGTACTTCGACGGTCACTGCCGGGGCGGCGACGCCTTCCTGGGCGCGACTATGGACGATGGCGAGGCTCATGCCGTCATTCCTGGCGTGTATCGCCGGTCGAAGGTCCGCGAGCGGCGGCGCCCGGTTGCCGGTGCATCCTGCTCCGGCCATTCGCGCGAGGCGAATGCGGGCAACGGCGGGCCATCGCTGCGGCGCGTGAGCGCGCCGCCGTCGCGGAAATCGTCGGACCGGCGTTCGCTCAGCCGATCGAAGACCGACCTGCGAGCTCCGCATCGAGCTCGGCGATGCGCGCTTCCAGCGCTTCGACCTTCTCGCGCGTGCGCAGCAGCACGCAACGCTGGATGTCGAATTCCTCGCGCGTGACGAGGTCGAGCCGGCGCAGCCCGGCCCGCAACGCGTCGCGGAAATTGAGCGCGAGATCGCCGCGCGCCTCGCGGGCGGCCGTCGGCACGAGTTCGGCCAGGCGTTTGGCGAGCTCGTCGATGGCGGTCACGTTGATCATGTCAGTCCTCCATGGCGTCGGGAGCGTGCCGCTACGCTAACCGGTAGGGGACGCGGACGCCGTGGACGGAACGCGGTGGAGCGCGTAGGAAAACGCCGATCCGCCGTAGCGGCGCGGGCTGTGGTTAGCTTTTGAAGTAAAACACGAGCCGCTAGAGCACTCAAGCAGAAATTTTGCGGTTGCATCATGGGCGTCGTTTAACCCCCGTTTTGCAAAGGAATCCGCGATGCTGCATCGCCGCGCTCTCATGGCTTGGCCCTTCCTCGCGCTCGCTTTGCCTGCGGCGGCGCAGCAAGCTCCGGCGGAGGCCGCCAAGGTCGCCAACACCGGCGATACCGCGTGGATGCTGACGTCGAGCGCGCTCGTGCTGTTCATGACGATACCGGGCCTCACGCTGTTCTACGCCGGGCTCGTCCGCTCCAAAAACGTGCTGTCGATCATGATGCAGTGCTTCGCGATCACGGCGCTCGTGAGCCTTCTCTGGCTCCTCTACGGCTACTCGCTCGCGTTCGACACGACCGGCATGGCCGCGCATGCGGCGGGCATCCATGCCTTCATCGGCAGCTTCGCCAAGGCGGGCTTCGCCGGCGTCGGCCGCGACGCGCTCTACCAGACCATCCCCGAGTCCGTGTTCGCGATGTTCCAGCTCACGTTCGCGATCATCACCCCGGCGCTCATCGTCGGCGCATTCGCCGAACGCATGCGCTTCTCGGCCCTGCTCCTGTTCATGGCCGGCTGGTTCACGCTCTCGTACCTGCCGATCGCGCACATGGTGTGGGGCGGACCGGGCGCCTGGCTCGGCGATTTGGGCGTGCTCGACTTCGCCGGCGGCACCGTCGTGCACATCAACTCGGGCGTGGCCGGTCTCGTCGCCTGCCTCGTCATCGGTCCGCGTCGCGGCTACCCGCATACGGCCATGCCGCCGCACAACCTCACGTATACGGTCGTCGGCGCGTCGCTGCTTTGGATCGGCTGGTTCGGCTTCAATGCGGGCTCGGCGCTCGGGGCCAACGCCCAAGCGGGCATGGCGATGCTCGTCACGCACCTCGCGACGGCCGCTGCGGCGCTCGCCTGGATGAGCGCGGAATGGGCGTTGCACAAGAAGCCTTCCGTGCTCGGCATCGCCTCGGGCGCAGTCGCCGGGCTCGTCGCGATCACACCGGCCGCGGGCACCTGTGGCGCGCTCGGCGCCGTGGCGATCGGGCTCGCCGCCGGCATCGTCTGTTTCCTCGCCACGAGCCGGCTCAAGCGCGCATTCGGCTACGACGACTCGCTCGATGCGTTCGGCGTGCATGGCGTCGGCGGGATCGTCGGCGCGATCCTGACGGGCGTGTTCGCGAGCACGGCGCTCGGCGGTGCGGGTTTCGCCGACGGCGTCGAGTCGCTCATCGGGCAAGTCGGCCGCCAGTGCGTGGGCGTGATCGTCACGTTCGTCTACAGCGGTCTCGTTAGCGTCGTGCTGCTCAAGCTCATCGACGCCACGCTCGGCCTGCGCGTCGGCGCCGAAGAGGAAACCGAAGGTCTCGATCTCAGCCTGCACGACGAACGCGGCTACAACCTCTGAGCGGCGCGATTCGGTATATTCGCAGCGAACAATTCCCGGCGGAGCGCGTTATGAAGATGGTGATGGCGATCATCAAGCCGTTCAAACTCGACGACGTGCGCGAGGCGCTGGCCGAGGCCGGCGTGCAGGGCATCACGGTCACCGAGGTCAAAGGTTTCGGTCGCCAGAAGGGCCACACCGAGCTCTATCGCGGGGCAGAGTACGTCGTCGACTTCCTGCCGAAGCTGAAACTCGAAATCGCGGTGCCGGACAGCCTCGTCGAGCGCGTCGTCGAAACGATCATGCACTCGGCCAACAGCGGCAAGATCGGCGACGGCAAGATCTTCGTCTATGCGCTCGACCAGGTCGTGCGCATCCGCACGGGCGAAACGGGGGCCGACGCGCTTTAGGCGTCTGGACGTCTAAAGAAAGCCTTTGACGCGGCGCAGCATTTGTGTTCTAGTCGTCTCGCAGGCGACAGCGCCTGCGCCGCGGGCCGCGGCGAGTGGCGGCCCAGAATCCAGCGCGGAAGCGAGGTCCTACGGAAGGGCCGCCGCCGCGCGCGTCCGGGTCACGCGCTGATGCAACGCAATACGCCAGCCTTGTACGATGCGGCTTTCGAGCACGACAGTTGCGGCTTCGGGCTCATCGCGCACGTGGGCGGGCGGGCGAGCACCTGGCTCGTCGACCAGGCGTTTGCCGCATTGTGCAAAATGTCGCATCGTGGCGGCGTCAACGCCGACGGCGTGACGGGCGACGGCTGCGGAATCCTGCTCCACCGCCCCGAAGCGTGGCTGCGGGCGCTTGCGGCCGACGCGGGAATCGCTCCCACCCGGCGCTTCGCAGCGGGGCTCGTCTTTCTCGATCCCGATCCGGCGCATGCGGCAGCCGCATGCGCGACGCTCGAGCGCTGCCTGCAGGAAGAAGGCGCTTCGCCGTGCGGTTGGCGCGACGTGCCGGTCGAAGATGCGCCCTGCGGCCCGCTCGGCACCGCGTCGCGGCCGCGCATCGCGCAGATATTCGTCGACACCGGCGCCGACATGGAAGCTGCCGCGTTCGAACGCGCGCTGTTCCGCGCGCGCCGCCGCGCCGAAGCGACGCTCGCGGCGGATTCGCGTTTCTACGTCGCGAGCCTGTCGGCTTCGAACATCGTGTACAAGGCGATGGCCGCGCCTGGACGCTTGCGCGACGTGTTTCCCGATCTGCAGCGGGCCGATCTCGCGGCGAGCGCCGCGACGTTTCACCAGCGCTTTTCGACGAACACGCTGCCGAATTGGCGCCTCGCTCAGCCGTTCCGCTTGCTCGCGCACAACGGCGAGATCAACACCATCCGCGCCAACCGAACGTGGACCGCCTCGCGTGCGACAAAGTGGAAATCTCCACTCGTGGACTTTTCCGATCTCGGCGCGCTCGTCGGCAGCGACGGTTCCGATTCGCAGAGCCTCGACAACATGCTCGAAGTGCTGCTCGCGGGCGGCATCGATCTGCTCGCCGCGATGCGCATCCTCATTCCGCCGGCATGGAGCGCGCAGGAGACCATCGACGAGGACCTCGAAGCGTTCTACGAGTACTACGCGCTGCACACGGAGCCTTGGGACGGTCCCGCCGGGCTCGTCATGTGCGACGCGCGTTACGCGGCGTGCTCGCTCGATCGCAACGGCCTGCGGCCCGCGCGCTGGGCGCGCAGCGACGACGATCACCTCATCGTCGCTTCCGAGGCCGGCCTGTGGGACGTGCCCGAGCGCCGCATCGTGGCCAAAGGCCGGCTCGGACCCGGCGAGATGCTCGCGGTCGATCTCGTGGAACATCGCCTGCTCGACGCCGCGGCGATCGACGCCGTGAACCGCGCACGCGCGCCGTTCAAGCGCTGGTTGCGCGAAGGCGTGACGTACCTCGATTCGCATCTCATCGACCCCGCGCTCGCGGCCGAGCCGTTCCCGCCCGAAATGCTCGCGCGCTTCCAGAAGCAGTTCGCGCTGACGCGCGAGGAACGCGACGTCGTGCTCAAGGCGCTCGCCGAGGACGAAGCCGAGGCGACGGGCTCGATGGGCGACGACACGCCGATCGCGGTGATGTCGCGCCAGTCGCGGCCGCTCTACGAATATTTCCGCCAGGCTTTCGCGCAGGTCACCAATCCGCCGATCGACCCGCTGCGCGAGCGGCTCGTCATGTCGCTCGTGACGCAGATCGGGCGCGAGGGCAACGTGTTCGAGCTCTCGCCCGAAAACGCGCGCCAGGTGCTGCTCAATTCGCCGATCCTGTCGCAGCGCAAGCTGCGGCAGATCCTCGCTTTGCCCGAGTACGCGGCGCACCAGTGCAAGCTCGACCTTTATTACGACGAACGCGAGGGTCTGCGTGCGGCGATCACGCGTCTGTGCGCGCAGGCCGAAGAGGCCGTGCGCAACGGGGCCGTCGTGCTGCTGCTCTCGGATCGTTATCCGGTGCCGGGCCTTCTGCCCGTGCACGCGCTGCTCGCAACGGGCGCGGTCCATGCGCATTTGTTGAAAAAGCAACTTCGCAGCGATTGCAACATTTTGGTCGAAACGGGCAACATGCGCGACGCACACCATTGCGCGTGCCTGATCGGCTTCGGCGCAACCGCGGTCTATCCCTATCTCGCCTACCAGACGCTGTTCGACATGAACCGCCGCGGCGAACTCAAGGGCCGCGAGGGCGAGCCGCCGCACGAAATCGGCCGCAGCTATCGGCGCGGCATCCGCAAGGGTCTGCTCAAGATCCTCTCGAAGATGGGCATCAGCTCGATCGCGGGCTATCGCGGGGCCGGCTTGTTCGAGATCGTCGGCCTCGATCGCGAAGTCGTCGAGCTGTGCTTCCCGGGCACGCCGTCGCGCATCGGCGGCGCGGGCTTCGCCGACATCGAAGCCGAATACCGCGCCCAACTCGCCGCCGCACGCGATCCGAATTACGCCCTGCCGCCGGGCGGTCTCATGAAAGCCGTGCCCGACGGCGAATACCACATGTACAACCCGGCCGTGGTCGGCGCGCTGCAAGCGGCGGTGCGCACGGGCGACGCCGCGCTCTACCGGCAGTATGCGCAAGCCGTGAACGCGCGCGCGCCTTCGGCGTTGCGCGACCTGCTCGCGCTGGTTCCCGCGAACGCGCCGATTCCGCTGGACGACGTCGAAGCCGGCGCGAAAATCCTCAAGCGGTTCGACTCGGCCGGCATGTCGCTCGGCGCGCTGTCGCCCGAGGCGCACGAAGCGCTCGCCACCGCGATGAACCGCCTCGGCGCGCGCTCGAATTCGGGCGAAGGCGGCGAAGATCCGGCGCGTTACGGCACCGAACGCATGTCGAAGATCAAGCAGGTCGCATCGGGCCGTTTCGGCGTGACGCCGGCCTACCTCGTCAACGCCGAGGTGCTGCAGATCAAGATCGCACAAGGCGCCAAGCCCGGCGAAGGCGGCCAACTGCCGGGGCACAAGGTCAACGCGCTGATCGCACGTCTGCGCTACGCGAAGCCCGGCATCGGTCTGATCTCGCCGCCGCCGCACCACGACATCTATTCGATCGAGGACCTCGCCGAGCTCATTTACGACCTGCGCGAAGTCAACCCGCGCGCGCTGATCTCGGTCAAGCTCGTCGCGCACGCGGGAGTCGGCACGATCGCGGCCGGTGTGGTCAAGGCGGGGGCCGATCTCATCACGATCTCCGGCCACGACGGCGGCACCGGCGCGAGTCCGTGGAGCTCGATCCGCTATGCGGGCGTGCCGTGGGAGCTCGGCCTCGCCGAAACGCACCAGACGCTCGTCATGAACGGGCTGCGCGGCCGCGTGATCCTGCAGACGGACGGCGGCTTGAAGACCGGCCTCGACGTCGTGAAGGCGGCGATCCTCGGCGCCGATTCGTTCGGCTTCGGCACGGCGCCGATGGTGGCGCTCGGCTGCAAGTACCTGCGCATCTGCCATCTCAATTCCTGTGCGACGGGCGTGGCGACGCAGAACGACATCCTGCGACGCAAGCATTTCCTCGGCGCTCCCGAAATGGCCGAGAACTTCTTCCGCTTCGTCGCCGAGGACGTGCGCGGGATTCTCGCCTCGCTCGGCGCGCGCACGCTCGGTGAGATCGTGGGGCGCACGGAGCTCCTGCGCCCGCTCGGCGGCGTCACCGTGAAGCAGGGGCGGCTCGACTTGTCGCCGCTTCTCGCTCGCGCAGCGCTCGCGGACGGTGCGTTCTCCGCCTGCGTGCCGCCGGTGCGCACGACGGGGCTGGCCGAGCGCATCGCCGCCGACACCGAACGCGCGATCGCCGAAGACAAAAGTGCACATTTCCACTATGCGATCCGCAGCACCGATCGCGCGATCGGCGCGCGCACGGCGGGCGAGATCGCTCGACGCTATCGCGACGCAGGCTTGGGCGAGGCGGCGCTCACGCTCGAATTCACGGGCAGCGCAGGCCAGAGCTTCGGCGCATGGAACGCCCCCGGCATGCGGCTCGTGCTCGTCGGCGAAGCGAACGACGGCGTCGGCAAAGGCATGGCCGGCGGGCGCATCGTCGTGCGGCCGCCCGCCGAGGCACGCTGCGCGACACAGGAAACCGCGATCGTCGGCAACACCTGCCTCTACGGCGCGACGGGCGGCGAATTCTTCGCGGCCGGCCGCGCCGGCGAGCGGTTCGGCGTGCGCAATTCGGGCGCGCTCGCCGTCATCGAGGGCGTGGGCGATCACGGTTGCGAATACATGACCGGCGGCACCGTCGTCGTGCTCGGGCGCACCGGCCTCAACTTCGGTGCGGGCATGACGGGCGGTTTCGCCTACGTGCTCGACGTCGAACGCGATTTCGTCGACCGCTACAACCACGAACTCGTCGACATCCACCGCATCTCGCTCGAAGGCATGGAAAACCACCTGCAGCACTTGCGCAGCTTGTTGCGCAGCCACATCGACGCGACCGCCAGCGCGTGGGGCGCCCGCCTGCTTGCCGACTTCCGCGACGTGCTGCACAAGTTCTGGCTCATCAAGCCGAAGGCCGCGAGCCTGGAGGCGCTGACGGAGGAACTGAGGCGGGCGGCTTAGTTTTTAATCTCTAGCTTCTGCTGACAACACGCATGACGGACAAGACGTTCCCGTTCCTCAAGTTCCACCGGCAGCTCCCGCGCGAAGTGCCGGTGCCGGTGCGCGTGCTCAACTATGCCGAGATCCACGGCGATTTCGTCAATGGCGATGCCGGCGATCAGGCGGCGCGCTGCATCGATTGCGGAAATCCGTACTGCTCGTGGGGTTGTCCGTTGCACAACCGCATTCCGCAGTGGCTGAAGCTCGTGCGCGATGGCCGTATCGAAGACGCCGCCGCGCTCATGTACGAAACGAACCCGCTGCCGGAAATCTGCGGGCGCATCTGCCCGCAGGATCGGCTCTGCGAGGGCGATTGCACGCTGCAGACCGGCTTCGAAGCCGTGACGATCGGGGCGATCGAGCGCTGGGCCACCGATGAGGCGCTGCGCCGCGGTTGGCGGCCGGTTTCGACGGCCGCACCGACGGGGCGGCGTGTCGCCGTCGTCGGCGCCGGACCGGCCGGGCTCGCCGTCGCGGATCGGCTCGCGCGCGCCGGCGTAGCCGTCGAGGTGTTCGACCGCCAGGACGAAATCGGCGGCTTGCTCACCTTCGGCATCCCGCCGTTCAAGCTCGACAAGGCCGTCGTGCGCACGCGGCGCGACGTGCTCGAAGGGCTCGGCGTCCGCTTCCGGCTCGCGACGGACGTCGGCCGCGATGTCGCATTTTCCACATTGTTGAGCGACTACGATGCCGTATTCGTGGGCACCGGCGCGTACCGCCATGTCGACGCTGCGCTGCCCGGCCAGGCGCTCGCGGGCGTACACCCCGCCTTGCCGTTCCTCGTCGCGAACGCCAAGCGCATCCTGTACGGCACGGACGCCGGCTTGCCGAACCTGATCGGCCGGCGCGTCGTCGTGCTCGGCGGCGGCGACACGGCCATGGACTGCGTGCGCACCGCGATCCGCATGGACGCCGAGAGCGTCACGTGCGTCTACCGCCGCGACGAAGCCAATATGCCGGGTTCGCGACGCGAGGTGAAATATGCCCGCGACGAAGGCGTCGAATTCCGCTTCAACCGCCAGCCGCTCGAGATCCTGGGCGGCGCGGACGGCGCACGTGCGGTGCGTGTCGTCGAGACGCGGCTGGTCGCCGACGCGCATGGCCGTGCGCGGCCCGAACCCGTGCCCGGCAGCGAGGAAGAGATCGCGGCCGACGTCGTAATCCTCTCGTTCGGCTTCCTGGCGAGCCCGCCCGACTGGTGCACGGACGCCGGCATCGCGCTCGACGCCGCGGGCAAGCTCGTCGTCGGCGCGGAAGGCCGCTTGCCGCTACAGACAAGCCACCCGAAGGTCTTCGCCGGCGGCGACGCGGTGCGGGGCGCCGATCTCGTCGTGCGCGCGGTCTACGACGGGCGCGAGGCGGCGAAGTCGATACTGCGTGCGCTCGGCCTTGTCGAAGCCGCTGCCGCTGCGTAGGCTGTTCGCTGCGCAGGCCCCTGCGCGTTAGCGATTCTGCCCAGCGCACGCACGAGACGAGGACGGCGCATGACCACCCCCGCACGCACTCCGTTGCGCTACAAACTGGCCGGCGCGGTCGCGAAGCCGCCGACGGCGCTGGTCAACGACACGGCCGATCTGCTGCACCGAAGCGGGCACATGAAATTCGGTCAAGGCGTCATCGCGACCGTGCTCGCGCTCGCGCTCGGTATTCTGTGCCTGCTGGCCGTGCTGGCGTTCCACTTCCCGCAGTACCTGACGACGCCGGAGCTCCGGCAGACCTATTCCGTCGATATGCTGCGACGTCTGCTTTTCGTCGCGCTGCTGGTGGCCGGCGGGCTGTCGCTCGCGAACGTCGCGCTCGGCAATCGGCGCAACCCGAACCTCGTCGCCTTCCTGTGCGTCATCGCCGCCGTCGCGCTCGGCGGCTCGCGCGTGCCGGTCGGGAACTTCCCCGACCACACGCCGTATATCGGTCTCGATTGGTTCATCCTCGATCTGCTGGGCAGCACGCTGGTCTTCGTCGCGATCGAGAAACTGTTCCCGCTGTATCGTGGCCAAGCCGTGTTCCGGCCCGAATGGCAGACCGACCTCAAGCATTTCGCGGTCAACCATTTCCTCGTCGGGCTGATCCTGCTGACCGTCAATTTCGTGCTGAACCATGCATTCGGCTGGCTCGTCGACACGAATTTCCAGCAGACGGTGCGCCACATCCCGTTCCTGTGGCAATTGCTGCTTTGTATACTCGTCGCCGATCTCGCCCAGTACTGGACGCACCGGGCGTATCACGAAGTGCCGTTCCTGTGGAAATTCCACTCGGTGCACCACAGCGCGAAGACCATGGACTGGCTCGCGGGTTCGCGGCAGCACATGCTAGAGCTCGTGGCGACGCGAGTGTGCGTGCTCGCGCCGCTTTTCGTCCTCGGCTTCAGCGAAGGCGTCATGAACGCCTACATCGTCATCGTGGGCTTCCAGGCCGTGTTCAACCACGCGAACGTGCACCTGCGCTGGGGACCGCTCAAATACCTGATCGTCACGCCCGACTTCCACCATTGGCATCATTCCCAGGACGACGAGGCCATCGATCGCAACTACGCAGCGCATTACGCGTTTCTCGATTACGTGTTCGGCACCGCGGTCAAAGTGCCTGCACACAAGCCTTTTCCTGAACGCTATGGCGTGGTCGGCGACTACATGCCGGACGGTTTCGTCAACCAGCAGATGTTCCCGTTCCGCGCTCTTGCAAACGCCGACAACGAGTAGTGCCGCCGAGCCGCCGGCGCACGTCGCGCCGACGGCTCCGAAGAGTTTCAGCTCGTCGTCCGCGCGCCGTTCTGGCGGTTGCGCAGCTCCTGCCCCGCGGCCATGATCATGCCCGTGATCGCCTCGATCGCGTTCGTGTTGCGGCCGTCGCCGCCGACGACGACCTGCGGCACGACCGGCAACTTGCCGTCGGCGATGGCCTTGGTGATTTGCGCGGAGATTTCCTGAGCGAGGCGGATCTCGGGGCCGCCGTAGGCTTCGACCTGCTTCTGCGCGGCGCGCGCCGTGGCTTCGCCTTCGAGTTCGATGCGATTGGCGTTCGCCGCGCCGATCGCGCGGATGCGCTCGGCCTCGGCCACGGCGACATTGCGGATCTTCGCCGCATCGGCCTCGCCCTGGCGGGTCTGTGTCTTGACCTGCGCGAGACCGTTGTTCTCCGCGATCTCGATCGCGATGCGCGACTCGGTCAGGCTCTTCTGCTGCGCGGCGACGGCAGCGGCTTCGCGCAGCGTGCGTTCCTTGACCGCCGCGGCTTCCTGGCGCTCGTACGTTTCCATCTGCTCGCGCGCGATCTGCCGGTCGCGCAGTTGCACCAGCATGCTCTCGATCTGCGTATTGCCGGTCGGCGAACGCGGCGTGCCGATCAGCACTTCCTGCAGTTCCAAATTATACAATGTGAATTTGTCCTTCATTTCCTTGAGCGCGCTGACCTGGATGTCGGAGCGCTGCTGCAGCAGCTCGATGAGCGTTTTCGTCTGCGCCGTGTTCTTGAAATACGCCGACACCATGGGGTCCAGCGTCTGCTCGACGAGCTTCTGCACGTCGCCGAAGCGCTGGATGACCTTCGCGGCCTTCTTGTAGTCGATGTGCACGACGACCGAGAGCGGCAGCGTCGGCTCGAAGGCGTCCTTGGTGATCAGCGCGATTTCCTTGAGGTTGCGGTCGAAATCCGAACCCGACTGGCCCGATTCCCATTTGAGGATGAAGTTCGTCGTCGGCACCTTGATGATCGAACCGGCGAAGCGGTTGAACGGGTATTTGCCTGGCAACAGCGGGCTCTCCCAGACGCCGCGCTCGCCTTCGCCGACCAATTCGCCGTGCTGGTATTCGGCGCCCGAGCGGTCCTCGCCGCGCTTGCCCGTGAACGACACCACGACGCCCACCATGCCCATCGGCACGATCGTCTTCTCGACGAATTCGACGCTCGCGAACAGGCGGTTGACGTAGTACGTGCCGTCGACGAGCACCTGGTACTGGCGGCCGCGGTAGCCGCCCGCGGCGAGGAACCGATCCGCGTCCTGGAAGTTGTTGTGGTACGTCGCGGCCATGCGGCGGTCCTGACCGACGGCCGGTGCGATGAGCTCGCCGGCGGGCAAGCCGGGGCCGTCGTGCACCGTGACGACGCCGATGACGTCCTTGGAATCGGTGACGAGGATCGGATGGAAGCCGCCGCGTCCCTCGATCTGCCCGCGCATGGCCTCGATCGTATCGGTATCGGACTGCGCGAGCTTGAGCGCGTACGTCGTCGCGCGCGTCAGCACGACGAATTGCGCGACGTTGATCGCGTAGACGCCTTCGCGCAGCACCTTGCGCTGCGGACCTTTCTGCCCGCCGCTCGCGAGGAACGCGCGCACGTCCTCGAAATCGTCGGCGGTCGTGTTGCCGGCGAGCGACTGGCCGGGTTCGAGCGGCTTGCCGTCGCGCGCGAACACGTAGCCGATCTCGCCTTGCGGCACGGTGACGAGGTTGGTCTTGTGCACGCGGTACTGGAACGGGAACAGCATGTGGAAGCCGCCGCGCAGCAAATCGGGCACATAGCCGGCTTCGCCGTTCAGGGCCACGATGCCGTGCTTTACCGAACGGCCGGCCCACAGGCGCTCGAGGATGCCGACGCGGTTGTTCGGCACGTAAACGATGCTGGAATAGAGCAGCACGAGGAACGCGACGACCCCGGCGATCATCAGAATCTGGTTGAGATTCAAGCTCAAGGACGACATGATTGCTTATCCTTCTTCGGTCGGTAATTTTCTAGTTGTGGAAAAATACACAAAATGCTGAACGTCGGGACGAACGTGTAGGCGGCATGGAACGACTCCTCGGGAAGTCGCGGGACGGGTAGGCAAGATGCGATCTAAATCGGATAACGCCGGGCGCAGGCGCGACCGGACAGCGCGAGGCGCTTCAGCGGAACGGAAAGCATCGGAAAATCGGCCCACTGGCGCGGTGCGAAGCCGCTTGGGCTCAGGGTCGGCGCGCGATGCGCCGCGGCGTGTGTCATGAACATGACGGCTCTCCCTGGCAAGAGGGATGGGGGCGAAACGGGAACTTTCAAGAGCACGCAAGTGCTTGAGCCGCATGGCTTCTCCAGCGGCGCAACTGCGGCGGGCCGGAGCGGAATGCTAAACTCGCACCTCACGATCCCACGACCCGCCTGGATCCCAATGTCCGTCCCCGTTCCGAAACTCGACCTCGACTACACGCTCGAGCACAAGTACACGCGCGCCGAAGGGCGCATCTATCTTTCCGGCGTGCAGGCGCTCGTGCGGCTGCCCCTCATGCAGCAAATGCGCGACCGCGCCGCCGGACTCAACACGGCGGGCTTCATTTCGGGCTATCGCGGTTCGCCGCTCGGCGGCTTCGATCTCGAGCTCTGGAAGGCGAAGAAGCACCTGAAGGCTTCGAACATCGAGTTCACGCCGGGCTTGAACGAGGATCTCGGCGCGACGATGGTCTGGGGCACGCAGCAGGCGAATCTGTTCCCGGGCGCGAAATACGACGGCGTGTTCGCGATGTGGTACGGCAAGGGTCCGGGTGTGGACCGTTGCGGCGACGTGTTCAAGCACGGCAACGCGGCCGGCACCTCGAAGCACGGCGGCGTGCTCGCGCTCGCGGCCGACGATCACGCGTGCCGCTCCTCGACGCTGCCGCACGGCAGCGAACTCGAATTCGTCTCCGCGATGATGCCGGTGCTGAACCCGGCGGGCGTGCAGGACATTCTCGACATGGGGATGCTCGGCTGGGCGATGAGCCGCTTCACGGGGCGCTGGGTCGGCTTCAAGACGATCGCCGAGACGGTCGAATCGAGCGCGAGCGTCAACGTCAATCCGCACCAGCTCGACATCGTCGTGCCGCAGGACTTCGAACTGCCGCCGGGAGGGCTCAACATCCGCTGGCCCGATCCGCCGCTCGACCAGGAAATGCGCCTGCATCAGTACGCCGTGAAGGCGGCCTGCGCGTTCGCGCGCGCGAACCGCATCGACCGCGTCGTCATCGATTCGCCGAAGGCGCGCCTCGGCATCGTGACGACGGGCAAGAGCTATCTCGACGTGCTGCAGGCGCTCGAATATCTCGGCATCGACGCCAAAGCGGCGGCGGACATCGGCATACGCGTATACAAAGTCGGCATGACCTGGCCGCTCGAACCGGTCGGCATCCGCGATTTCGCCAAGGGTCTCGAGGACATCATCGTCGTCGAGGAAAAGCGCGCCTTCATCGAATCGCAGATGAAGGAATACATGTACAACTGGGATCATAGCACGCGTCCGAGTATCGTCGGTAAATACGACGAGGAAGGTGAGTGGATACTGCCATCGACGAACGAGCTCACGCCGGCGCGCATCGCGCGCGTGATCGCGCGCCGGCTCGCGAGGTTCTTCACGAGCGCGGCGATCCAGGACCGCCTCAAGTGGATCGCGGCCAAGGAGCAGGAACTCGCGCTGCCGCGCGCGCAGTTCCCGCGCGCCGCACACTATTGCTCGGGCTGTCCGCACAATACCTCGACCGCCGTGCCCGAAGGTTCGCGCGCGCTGGGCGGCATCGGCTGCCACTATATGGTCACTTGGATGGACCGCCGCACCGAGACGTTCACGCAAATGGGCGGCGAAGGGGCGACGTGGTGTGGCCAGGCGCCGTTCACCGAGACCAAGCACGTCTTCCAGAACCTCGGCGACGGCACGTACTTCCATTCGGGCTCGCTGGCGATCCGCCAGGCGATCGCGGCGAAGGTCAATATCACGTACAAGATCCTGTACAACGACGCGGTCGCCATGACGGGCGGCCAGCCCGTCGACGGCACGCTGACCGTGCCCGACATCGCCCATCAGGTGCGCAGCGAAGGCGTCGCGACGATCGTCGTGATGTCCGACGACGTCGAGAAGTGGTCCGATCCGTCGATATTCCCAGACAACGTCGAATTCATCCACCGCGACGAACTCGAGGCCGTGCAGAAACGTCTGCGCGAAACGGCGGGCGTGTCGGTGTTGATCTACGACCAGACCTGCGCGACCGAAAAGCGCCGCCGCCGCAAGCGCGGCAAGATGGAAGATCCGAAGAAGCGCGTGTTCATCAATTCCCTGGTGTGCGAAGGCTGCGGCGATTGCGGCGAGAAATCGTTCTGCGTCTCGGTGCTGCCGAAGGAAACCGAGTACGGCCGCAAGCGCGAGATCGATCAGAGCAACTGCAACAAGGACTTCTCCTGCGTCAAAGGATTCTGTCCGAGCTTCGTCACCGTCCACGGCGGCGGCCTGAAGAAGCGCAAGGGTTCGGCAAAAGTGGATTTTTCCACATTGCAGCACCCCCAGTTCGCGACCGACCTCGACCAGCCGTGGAACATCCTCGTCACCGGCATCGGCGGCACGGGCGTCGTCACGATCGGTGCCCTGATCGGCATGGCCGCCCACCTCGAAGGCAAGGGGGCGACCGTGCTCGACCAGACGGGTCTCGCACAGAAAGGCGGCGCCGTGACCTGCCATCTGCGCATCGCGCGTTCGCCGGCCGACATCCATGCGGTGCGCATCGCCGCGGGCGAGGCCGATCTCGTGCTCGGCTGCGACATGGTCGTCGTCAACGACTACTGGGCGCTTTCCAAGATCCGGGCGGGCCGCTCGCGCGTCGTGCTCAATACGTACGAAGCGATGCCAGGCTCGTTCACCACGCGGCCGGACATGCGGTTCCCGGCGAGCCAGATCGTCGAAGCCGTGAAACTCGCGCTCGATGGCCAGGCGCCGGAACTCGTCGAAGCGACCGATCTCGCCACCGCGCTGCTCGGCGATTCGATCGCGAGCAACCTGTTCATGCTCGGCTACGGTTGGCAGAAAGGTTGGGTGCCGCTCAGCATCGATGCGCTCATGCGCGCGATCGAGCTCAACGCCGCGGCGGTCGAAATGAACAAGGCTGCGTTCAACTGGGGCCGTCTCGCGGCGCACGACATCGCCCAGGTGCGCGCTGCGGCCGGCGGCAAGACGGAGCCGATCGCAGCACCGCTCCCGCTCGACGACAGCACCCTGAGCACGACGCTCGACGAGCGCATCGCGCGCCGCCTCGCGTTCCTCGCCGATTACCAAAATGCCGCATATGCCGCAAAGTACAAATCGCTCGTCGATAACGTTCGCGGTGTCGAGCAGGTCAAGGTTCCTGGGTCGACGGCGCTGACCGAAGCCGTCGCGCGTTACGCGTTCAAGCTCATGGCCTACAAGGACGAATACGAAGTCGCACGCCTGTACACGAGCGGCGAATTCGAGCGGCAATTGCGCGAAACCTTCGACGGCGGCTACAAGGTGCATTTCCACCTCGCTCCGCCGCTGCTCGCTGCGCGCGATTCCGAAGGCCGCCTGCGCAAGGCCGAATACGGGTCCTGGGTGTTCACGGCGTTCAAGCTGCTCGCGAAGCTGCGCGGTCTGCGCGGCACGGCATTCGACATCTTCGGCTACACGGCCGAGCGCAGACACGAACGCCAATTGATCGAGGATTATTTCGCGGCCGTCGAAGAGCTGCTCGCGAGACTCGATCGTGACAACCATGCGCTCGCCGTCGATATCGCGTCGATTCCCGAACAGATTCGCGGGTACGGGCACGTCAAGGAGGCGCACTGGCTCAAGGCGAAGAAGCGCTGGGACGAGCTGATGGCGGCGTGGCGCAATCCCGAGCGGGCGCGTGCAGCGGCCTGACGACACCTCGCACCACCCCGTTGCGGGCGACGGGGATTCGCTGGCCGGCGTCCCTGCCTCTCGCGACGCCGCCACTCTTGCGGTCGCAGTGCGTCGGCATATCTTCATGGACTGGCGCATCGGCGTCGTGCCGCTGCCGATCTACCTTCTGTTGTTCGCGCTCGTCGCGGCGCTCGTCGTGCTCGGCGACCATTTCACGGAAATCAACACCGCGATCGCCGTGCTCGTGGTCGGTGGTTTCGCGTGCGGCGAACTCGGCAATCGCCTGCCGTATTTGCGCCAGATCGGCGCCGCGGCGATCTGCGCCACGTTCGTGCCGTCGTTTCTCGTCCATGAGAAATGGCTGCCGGATGCCGTCGTGAACGGCGTCGCCGAGTTCACGAAGAGCAGCAATTTCTTGTATCTCTTCGTCGCGGCGATCGTGGTCGGCAGCATCTTGAGCATGGATCGCGCAATGCTCATCAAAGGCGTCGCCAAGATCTTCGTGCCGCTCGCCTGCGGTTCGATCGCGGCGATGATCGTCGGTACGCTCGTCGGCACGGCGCTCGGGCTCGGCGCGTTCCATACGTTTTGCTTCATCGTCGTGCCGATCATGGCGGGCGGGGTCGGTGAAGGCGCGATACCGCTGTCGATCGGCTATGCGGGAATCATGCATCGGCCGCAAGGTGAACTCTTCGCGGAAGTACTGCCGTCGGTGATGCTCGGCAGTCTCGCGGCCATTCTGCTCGCGGGCATGCTCGACCGCCTCGGCAGGTTCTATCCGCACCTCAGCGGCGAAGGCCGGTTGCAGCCGGACGGCGAACACGAGTATCTGCCGAACCACGAGGTGGCCGTGTCGGTTTCGGACGTGGGACAACTCGCTGCGGCGGGCATCACGGCTATCGCGCTGTATCTCGTCGGCCTCGTGGCCTTCGACGTATTCGGCTTCCCGGCGCCCGTGACGATGCTGTTCGCGGCGGTGCTGCTGAAGCTCGCGCGCGCGTTCCCGCCCGAGCTAGAGCACGGCGCGTTCGTGGTATACAAATTCTTCGCGGCGGCAGTCACCTACCCATTGCTCTTCGCAGTGGGCGTCGCGATGACGCCGTGGGAAAAATTGGCGGCCGCGTTCACGCCTTCGACGATCGCCACCGTGGTTGCGACCGTCGCCGCGCTCGTCGGTACGGGCTTCGCCGTCGCATGGCGCCTGCGCATGTATCCGATCGACACCGCGATCGTCACCGCCTGCCACAGCGGCCAGGGCGGTACGGGCGACGTGGCGATTCTGAGCGCGTCGAACCGCCTCGTGCTCATGCCGTTCGCGCAGGTCGCCACGCGCATCGGCGGCGCGATCACCGTGATGCTCACGCTGCTCGTGTTGGCGCGTTTCGTCTGAATCGAGAGGCAAGATGTCGTTCCTGCACTCACGCCGATTCTTGTTCGCCGCGGCGCTCGCGCTCGCATCATCGTTGCGCGCACAGACGGCCGACGAATTCCACGATGTCGTGCGACAGGTCGACGTTATGATGAAAACGCGCGACGGCACCGGTCTCGCCACCGACGTCTACCGCCCCGGCGCGCATGGAGTGCCCACCGACGAGCGCTTGCCCGTGTTGCTGCATCGCACGCCGTACGACAAGGCGGAGCCTGCGACGATCGCGATCGCCGAAGCGCTCGCCAAGCACGGCTACGTGGTGATCGTGCAGGACCTGCGCGGACGCCACCATTCGCAGGGCACGTTCTCGAAGTATTACGCCATCGACGCCTACGATGGCTACGACACGATCGAGTGGGCCGCTCGGTTGCCGTTCGCGGTCGCCAAAGTCGGCATGTATGGCACGTCGTACGCGGCGCATACGCAGGCCGATGCATCGAAGCTCGCGCCGCCGCACCTCGCCACGCTCGTCATCAACATGGGCGGCATGGCGAATGCCTGGAATCATTCGGTGCGCAACGACGGCGCCTTCGAGCTTGGCCGGCAGCTGTCGTGGGCCTGGCAGCAGATCATCGAAGACAGCAAGGACCCCGTGACGCGCGCGCGCCTTGCGCATGAAAAACTCGAGAATTGGTATTCCGCGCTGCCCTTGCGCAAAGGGTCGAGCCCGCTTGCGAGCGCGCCGAATTACGAGGCGTATTACCTCGACGAAGCCACGCACGCCGACGACGACGCCTATTGGCACGCCATCAGCATGAACTGGGAACGGTACTACGCGAAGTCGGCCGACGTGCCGATGCTGCAGATCGGCGGCTGGTACGACATCTATCTGCGCGGCACGATCGAGAATTGGCGGCAGCTTTCGAAACTCAAGCGCGCACCGCAGAAGCTCCTGATCGGGCCGTGGACGCATCATGGCGACGCGGTGAGCTACGCGGGCGACGTCGATTTCGGCGCAGAGGCCGCGATTGCCGATTTCGACGTCGGCTTCCATGAGCGCTGGTTCGATCGGTATTTGAAAGGCGTCGCCTACACGGGCGCACAGGATGCGCCCGTGCGCTTCTTCGTCATGGGTACGGGCGACGGACACAAGAACGCGGAAGGTCGCCTGGAGCATGGCGGCTACTGGCGCGAGAGCGCGCAGTGGCCACCCGAAGACGCGCATGAAGTCGTGTTCTACCTGCACGCGGACGGTTCGCTGTCGCCGAAGCGTCCGAGCCAACGCGAAACAGCGGCGACGACGTATACGTTCGATCCTACACACCCGGTACCCACGATCGGCGGCGGTGTTTCCAAGCGCCTCAAGGATGGCGCCTACGATCAGCGCGAGCGCCCCGACATGCCGGGTTCGCGTCCCCCTTACTTGCCGCTGGCCGCGCGCAGCGACGTGCTCGTGTTCGAGACCGAACCGCTGGACCGCGATGTGACCGTCACGGGTCCCGTGCAGATCCGCCTCTTCGCCGCATCGGCGGGCACCGACACCGATTTCACGGCCAAGCTCATCGATGTCTATCCGCCGAGCGCCGACTATCCCGCCGGTTTCGCCATGAACTTGACGGACGGCATCCGCCGAGCGCGTTATCGCGATGGCAAGCGCATCGGCGAGCTCATCGAACCGGGCAAGGTGTATGCGTACGAGATCGACCCCTACGACACCGCGAACGTGTTCAAGAAGGGCCACCGCATCCGGCTCGACGTCTCGAGCAGCAATTTCCCGCGTTTCGACGTCAATCCGAACACGGGCGAACCGCTTGGCGCGAATAGGCGTGCGATCAGCGTCGACAACACGATCTACCACAGTGCGCGTTACGCGTCGTCGCTGAGCCTCTGGATTGAAACCCCGGCAAAATAGCTGCGGGATTCAGCGTTCGATGAGGTCGACGTATTGAAAGCGTCCCTCGCGCAGCACGCGCTCGCCGAGCGCAAGCGGAATCGGCGTATCGAACAGCGGACCGCCATGCACGCAGGTGTGGAATTCGCCGTTCTCGCCGCAAGGGTCGCACGACGCGGGCAGATCGGCGAGCAGCGCCTCGTCGAATTCTCGGCCGCAAAACGAAGCGTCGAGCTGTGTCGTGTCGACGCAGCTCAGGATCGCCGCATATCCGCGATCGATGAAATAGCGCGCGAGACGCGCCGTGTTCTCGCCCCACAGCGGATACACGCCGCGCCAGCCGAGCCGGGCGAGCAAGGCTTCACGATAGGCGCGCACGTCGGCCAGGAACAGATCGCCGAACGCGATGGAATCCAGCGCAGGTTCGTGCTCGCGTGCTCGGGCAAGCGCTCGCGCAAAGGCAGTTTCGTATACTTCGTTGCTTGCGGAGGGCGGGATCTCGGCTTCGAAGAGCGGCAGGCCGAGCGATATCGCTTGGCGATGCAGGATCGAGCGGCGCACGCCATGGATCGCGATGCGCTCGTAGCCCGACGTCACGGTCGTCACGAGTCCCGCGACGCGCCAGCGCGGGTCGTCCTGCAGGCGTTCCAGCGCGAGCGTCGAATCCTTGCCGCCGCTCCAGGCCAGCAGCACCGGCGTCGTCACGGCGCGCTCCGCCGCTGCCAGACGAGGCAGCGATTGTTCGCAGGCATCGCGTTGTCTTCGACGAGGTCGAAACCGGTCGCGGCCCCCAGCGCGACGACGGCTTCGGCGTCGCGAATGCCCATGTGCGGCGCCTGCGCTTTGAGCGTGCGGTCGAATTGCGCGTTGCTGTCGCTGGTAGGTTTGCCGCCGTAGTTGAAGGGGCCGTAGATCGCGAGTCTGGCGTCCGCTGCAGCGATGCGCGGCAGCGCTGCGAACAACGCTTCGACGTCGCGCCACGCCATGATGTGCAGCGTGTTCGCGCTGAAGATCGCGTCGTAGCGGACGTCGGGCCACGGTCCGCGCGCAACGTCGAGCGCGATCGGCGCCGGCGCGTTCGACAGCGGAACTTCGTCGAGCCAGGCGCGGATGCCCGGCAGGTTCGGTTCGCGGTCGCTCGCTTGCCAGACGAGGTGGGGCAATTTTTGCGCAAAGTATACGGCGTGCTGACCGGTGCCGCTGCCGATCTCGAGCACGTGTTTGCGATCGGCGAAATGCCGGCGCAGCACGGCGAGGATCGGCTCACGGTTGCGCTCGCAGGCGGCGGAGTAGGGTTTGTCGTCCATGCAGCGTCTCGGCGGGTCCGCGATCATCGCACCCGCGCCTGCTCCGCGGAAGACCGCTGATTCGTCAACGGCGTTTGTCGCGGCGCTCGAATCGCAGGCTCATCTCGGCCAATGCCAAGGCGTGCTTTCGCTCGAGCACGGCGATATTGGGATTCTGCGTCCTTGCGCGGCCGGCACGTGCGGCCGGAACTGCGGCCGCGTAGTTGCCGAGCCGCAGACACCAGCGCCGGTCGTCGTGCGCGGACATTCACGACTCCGACTGATCGGACGGCGTACCCGGACCGCCGGCGGGCCGTGCGTGCTCGGCGCCGAGCTCCCGATGAGCGTGTGGCGGATGCTGTCCGGGGCCGGGACCAGGACCGGGACCGCGATGCGCCATCTCCCACTCGGCGTAGCGGCGATAGCCCTCGTCGCCGAGCAGCTTGCGCAGCTGCGCGCTCGTCTCGCCGTCGATGCGTTCGAATTCGCCGCGTTCCTTGAGGCGCAAGGCCTCGTGCTCGGCCCGCGCCTTGGTTTGCACGGCCTCGAACGCGTCGCGACGCTGGATCAGGATTTTGCGCAGCTCGATCTGCTGCGCGGCGCTCAGGTCGGGAACCGTGGCCAGCGCATCGGCTGGCGGCACGCCTGGTCCGGGCGGCGGCGGCTCGTGAGCAGCGCTGCCGAACGTGCAGAGCACGAGTGCGCACAGAACGATTTTTCTCATGAGAATCTCCTCGTTGTCGCCGGGTCTCCGGTGCGTACACGCTAGAGGGGCAATGCGCAGGCCCGGTGCAGACAATGCGGAGAAATCGTGGAATTTTCCGAGCGACGGTTTTCTCGCCGGCGCAAGCGCCGTATCGTGCGCATCAACGAGCTTCGTCCCCTTATGCGCATTCGTCTCTGGCAACGCTTGTTTCTCGCCTTCGCGGCTCTGAGCGGTCTCGCGCTGTTCGCGTTCGCTGCGTGGCAGGCGCGCAGTTTCAGTCATGGTTTCTTGCACTACCTCGACGAAGTGACGCTCGAGCAGCGCCTGGCGCCGGCCGCCCAGCGCCTAGCCGAGCGGTACGCACAGCATGGCGATTGGGAGTTCCTGCGTCGCGACCCGGCGCTGTTCGGCGAGCTCGTCGAACCGCGACCCCGACCGCGCGATCGTTTGGACGATGACCCGCGGCCACGTCCGCCGCCGCCCGACGACGACGGCCCGCCGCCTCCCGACCGACCGCCGCCGCCCGGAGCGCCGCCGCGACCGCATGCGCCGCACGGGCCCCCGGAGCTCATGCCGCGGCTAGCACTCGTGGATGCGGCAGGCGAGCGTGTGGCCGGCAATCCGCGCGTTCCGCCGGATTCGGCGGCGCTGCCGGTCGAGCTCGGCGGGCGTCGAATCGGCACGCTGCTGCTCGCGCCGCTCCCGCAACTGAGCGGCGCGGCCGATCTCGCGTTCGCCCAGGCGCAGCGTCGCAGCGGCGCGATCGCGGCGGCGGCGATCCTCGTCGGGGCCTTGTTGCTCGCCCTCGCTCTCGCCCGCTCGCTGCTTGCGCCCGTGCGTGCGCTCGCCGCGGGCACGCGCGCGCTGGCCGCGGGCGACTACACGCGCCGTATCGAGACGCTCCGCCGCGACGAACTCGGCGAACTGTCGGACGACTTCAACCGGCTTGCCGTGGCACTCGCCGAAGCACGCGACGCGCGCCGCCAATGGGGCGCCGACATTGCCCACGAGCTGCGTACGCCGCTCGCGATCCTGCGCGGCGAGATCCAGGCGCTCGAGGACGGGGTGCGTGCGCCGACGCCGCAGGCGTTCCAGTCGCTGACCGCCGAATGCGAACGGCTCGGCCACCTCATCGAGGATCTGTACCAGCTCGCTCTGGCCGACGCCGGAGCGCTCGAGTACCGCTTCGAGACCGTCGATCTCGCCGAGCTCGTGCGCGAAACGGTCGAGCTGCAACAGCCGGTCTGTGCCGATGCGGGCTTGGGGCTCGATGCGACGGTCGGCGCCGGCGCGCGCGTGCGCGGCGACCCGCGCCGGCTCGGTCAACTGCTCGACAACCTGCTCGCGAACGCGCGGCGTTACACCGACGCGCCGGGACGCATCCGCGTCGTCCTGCACGCGAGCGGCAAGCATGTGCGGCTCGTCGTCGAGGACTCCGCGCCCGGCGTGCCTGCGAGCGCACTGCCGCACCTCTTCGACAGGCTTTACCGCGTCGATGCTTCGCGTTCGCGCGCGAGCGGCGGCGCGGGGCTCGGGCTCGCGATCTGCCGGGCGATCGTCGCCGCACACCAAGGCCGCATCGAAGCGCGACCCTCGCCGCTCGGCGGCTTGTGCGTCATCGTCGATCTGGCGCAGGACGAAACGGCATGAGCGACGCCACGCACATCCTCGTCGTCGAAGACGAACCGAAAATCGCCGCACTGCTCGGCGACTATCTCGCTGCGACGGGCTATCGCGTCAGCACGCTTGCGCGCGGCGAGGGCGCCGTCGCCTGGGTGCGCGAGCACGCGCCCGACGCGGTATTGCTCGATCTCATGCTGCCCGGCGAAGACGGGCTTTCGATCTGCCGCGGCGTGCGCGCGTTTTCGACGGTGCCGATCCTCATGATCACGGCACGCGTGGAGGAGATCGACCGCCTGCTCGGGCTCGAGCTCGGCGCCGACGACTACATCTGCAAGCCGTTCAGCCCGCGCGAAGTCGTGGCGCGCGTGAAGGCCGTGCTGCGACGATCGCAGCGCGCGGCGAGTGCGGTACCGCCGCCGATCGAACTCGACGAAGCGCGCTTCGAAGCGCGCGTGCACGGCGCGGCGCTTGCGCTGACGCCCGTCGAGTTCCGCCTGCTCGGCAAGCTCGTCGCCCAGCCCGGCCGCGTCTTCTCGCGCCAGCAGCTCATGGATTCGCTGTACCGCGATCACCGCATCGTCAGCGAGCGCACGGTCGACAGCCACGTCAAGAACCTGCGCCGCAAGCTCGCGGCCATGGGCCCCGATCCGATCGAATCGGTTTACGGGGTCGGCTATCGGCTCGACTGGCCGGGCAGCGTGTAGTCGAAATCGTAATAGTGCTTGCCGCCTTCGATGCGGATGTTCATGCTGCCCGTGAGTCCTTCGAGCTCGCCGGTTCCGGTGTCGGGCACGACGACGATGTTGAGATACGGCTCACCGCGCGTCATCGTCGCGTTGTGCTGAAGCACGAAGCTGCCGCGGCGGCCCTCGAGCGTGCCGTCCACGCGTTCGATCGCCACGTAACCGGCCGAGCCCTCGACGGCAGCGCGCGCGCTCAGCATCTCGCCTTGGCTCGTTGCGTCGAGCGCGCCGTGAAACCGCTTGTCGAGCGACATGCGAGCCAGCCGGGCGCCTTCCGTCTTGTTGTACGGCTCCAGTGGACTCAGCTTCACGTCGAATTCGCCAGCAGCGTGCATGGGACCTCCTCGATGAGACAGCGGCATCGCCGACCGCTACGATGTGCGGCAGGCTAGCGCTTCGGCTCGCCGGAGGATTGAACAAACGCGACATGACCTATCGGGCGAAACACGACAGACGCAACGGCTTGCTGCATTTCCGCGCGTCGCAGGCGCTCGCCGGCTACGCGCGCTATTTCCCATCCGCGGCGCTCGCGGCGTTCGTCGAGCATTATTGGACCGTCGAATGGCGGCTCGCGGAGCCGACGCTGCGCGAGACCCTGCCGTATCCCTCTGCGCACATCGTGCTCGAACCCGGCGTGTCGGTGCTCGCTGGGGTCACGACACGCAAGTTCAGCCGCGTGCTCGAAGGTGAGAGCCGCGTGTTCGGCGTCAAATTCCGCCCGGGTGGGCTCCG
Organism: Rudaea sp.; assembly: GCA_035650835.1. Lineage (GTDB taxonomy): Bacteria > Pseudomonadota > Gammaproteobacteria > Xanthomonadales > Rhodanobacteraceae > Rudaea. The sequence goes on from DASRGX010000030.1 coordinate 31,800, forward strand.
CCCGTTCGTGACGCAACCCGTGTCGGCCTTCACGGACCGCATGCTCGATCTCGCGGACGTCTTCGGCCGCGCGGCGGCGCATCTCGATGCGCGCGTGCTCGCGCACCGCGACCACCACGCGTGCATCGCCGTGCTCGAAGGATTCCTGCTCGACCGCGCTCCGCAGCGCGACCCGGCCGCGGACCTCGCCGCACGCGTATGCGAACGCATCGCGGCGGACCGCGGCATCCGTTTGGTCGAAGACGTGCTGTGCGAGACGGGTCTGGGTCCGCGCAAACTGCAGCGGCTGTTCAGCGAATACGTCGGCGTCGCCCCGAAGTGGGTGATCCGGCGTTACCGTCTGCACGACGCGGCCGAACGCATGACGTCGGCGACGCACATGGAATGGGCTGCGCTCGCGCAGGAGCTCGGCTACGCCGATCAGGCGCATTTCATTCGCGATTTCAAACGGCTGATCGGCCAGCCTCCGGCCGAATATTTCAAGCATCTCGTCGCCGGCGAGGCGAAGTCGGACTCGCCGTGCTGAATCGGCTCTGGTTGTCGTTCTTCCTTGCCGCGCTGCTCGCGGGCACTGCGCAGTGGCTCATCGGCGGGCATGCCGATGTGTTCGCGGCGATGGTCGCGAGCCTGTTCGACATGGCCAAGCTCTCGGTCGAGGTCATGATCGTGCTGTTCGGCACGCTCGCGCTGTGGCTCGGGTTCCTGCGCATCGCCGAAGCGGCGGGGCTCGTCGACCTGCTCGCGCGCGCGTTCGGTCCGTTGTTCGCGCGCCTCATGCCCGAGGTGCCGCGCGGCCATGCCGCGATCGGGCTCATCACGCTCAATTTCGCCGCGAACGTGCTCGGCATGGACAATGCCGCGACCCCGATCGGATTGCGCGCGATGCGCGAGCTGCAGGCGCTCAATCCGGATGCGACCACCGCGAGCAACGCGCAGGTGCTGTTCGTCGTGCTGCATGCGTCGTCGCTCGTGCTGCTGCCGGTCACGATCTTCGTCTACCGCGCGCAAGCCGGTGCGCACGATCCGACGCTCGTGTTCCTGCCGATCCTGCTCGCCACGTGCGCTTCGGCATTGACCGGGCTCGTCGCCGTCGCCCTCGTGCAGAAGCTGCCGCTGTGGAATCCCGTCGTGCTCGCCTATGTCGGCGGCTTTCTCGTTTTGCTTGCGGCTTTCGTCGCGTTCCTGTCGTCGCTCACGCCGGAGCGTCTTTCCGCCGTGTCGTCGCTGCTCGGCAATCTCGCGCTGCTCGCGATCGTCGCGCTGTTCCTCGCTGCCGGGGCGTGGCGGCGAGTGCCGGTCTACGAATGTTTCGTCGACGGCGCCAAGCAAGGTTTCGACGTCGCGCGCGACGTTCTGCCCTACCTCGTCGCGATGCTTTGCGCGATCGGCATGCTGCGCGCGTCGGGCGCGCTCGATCTCGTGCTGGACGGAATCCGCCGCGCGGCCGAGGCGCTCGGCTGGGATACACGGTTCGTCGGTGCGCTGCCGACCGCGCTCGTCAAACCGTTCTCGGGCAGCGCGGCGCGGGCGATGCTCATCGAAACGATGAAGAGCCAAGGCGTCGACAGCTTCCCGGCGCTGGTCGCGGCGACCGTGCAAGGCAGCACGGAGACGACGTTCTACGTGATCGCGGTGTACTACGGCGCGGTCGGCGTGCGCCGCATTCGCCACACGGTGCCTTGCGCCCTCGCCGCGGACGCGGCCGGCATGCTCGCCTCGATCGGCGTGTGCTACTGGTTTTTCGGCTGAGCGCTCAGAACGACGAGCCGGGTTCGCGCAGGAACATGAGCTCCTCGGGCGTCGAGGTGCGGCCGAGTGCTGCGTTGCGATGGGGGAAGCGGCCGAAGCGCGCGACGATCGCGCGATGGCGCTTGGCGAATGCGAGGAAATTCGCGAAGGCTTCGCGTTGCGCATCGGGTACGCCGTCGCGCAGGGCCGTGAACAATGCGACCGATTTCTGCTGATCGTCGAGGTCTTCCGCGTGCTCGAGCGGCATGTAGAAGAACACGCGTTCGATCGGACGCAGCCACGCGTCCATGCCCTGTTCGAGACCCGTGGCGCACCATTCGCGCGCGAGCCCGTCGTGGGCGAACGCCTGCGCATCGCCGCGGAACAGATTGCGCGAGAACTGGTCGACGAGCACGATCAGTGCGAGCCGGCTGCGCGGGTCCGCGGTCCACGAGGCGAGCCGGCCGGCGATCGCGTCCTCGCGCAGGCTGCCGAAACGTTCGCCGATTTCGCGGCCGCGCTCCGCATCGGCCTGCCACCACAACGAGGATTGACGCGCGGCGATCTCGGCCTCGCCGTCGGCGTCGCCAAACCAGAAGTCGAGCAGCTCGCGACAATCCGGCGGCAAGGAAGCGTCGAGCATGGAACGCGATCGCGCGTTCAGAGCCGTGCAACCCCGAGCAACCGCCCGGGCAACGAGCGGATGCGGTTGAGCAAGGCAGCCGGCAAGCGCAGCGGCGAGTTCGCGCTGCGCTCGTTCGCGGCGGCCGCCGTATAGCGGCGCGCCGCCTGCGGGTTCTGCTTGAGCTGCCAGTAGCGGCCGATCGCCGAATCGACGCTGAGCCGACAGGTGCCCATGCGCACGGGCTTGATGAGCATGCGGTAGACCTGGCCTTCGTTGATGAGTTCGATCGCCGTCTGCGCGTTCGCACGCTCGGTGATGACCACGGTGGCGATGTGCGGGTGGTGCTGCTTCAGGGCCTTGAGCAGGCCGGTCAAATCGCTGCGCCCGGCTTCGGTTTCGGAGATGATCACGCCCGTTTCGTGCTGTTCCATGATCTGCAGCGCGCGTTCGGCGGAACTCGCGAAATTGACCTTGTAGTAGGGCTGCAGGATTTCGCGCAGGCGCTGCTGCACGGTCGTATCGTCCTCGATGACGAGCACGCCGACTTGGGCGCGCGCGCGATCGTGCTCGGTCGCGGGCAGCGGATCGCGGGCGATGACGGGCGCCTCGCGCGCGATGGTGCCGGCCTCGCTGACGATGGCCTTGATCTCGGCGTTGTTCCACGGCTTGCTCAGGAAGCGGAACACTTCGCTCTCGTTGACCGAGCCGAGCACGGCCTTGAGGTCGGAATAGCCGGTCAACAGCACGCGCAGTGCGCGCGGATGGGCTTCCTTGATGTCGCGCAGCACGTCGATGCCCGCTTTCTCGGGCATGCGTTGATCGCAGATCACGACGTCGACGTTGTGCTGCTTGGCCAGGCTCACCGCTTCGAGCGGGTTCGTCGTCTGGAACGTTTCGTGGTCGCGCAACAGCGCCTTGAGCGCCCGCAGGATGCGGGCTTCGTCGTCGATCAGCAGGATGCGCAACGGCTGGTTCACGGTCGTCTCGATGAAGCTTGGCTCACGCCGCCTGGGCGGCCGGGGCCGGTTTCGGCGCGGATCCGTCCACGGGAAGGCTAAGCGTGAACACGGAGCCTTTCTTTGGCGTCGTTCTCACTTTGATCGAGCCGCCGTGGCCTTTGACGATCTTGTGCACGATCGACAGGCCCAAACCCGTGCCCTCGCCGACCGGCTTGGTCGTGAAGAACGGGTCGAAGATCTTCGGCAGCACGTCGTCGGGAATCCCGCACCCGGTGTCGGCGATGCTGATCTCCACTTCCTTGCCGACCGGCTTGCTTTCGATCGTCAGCGTGCCTTCGCCGTCGATGGCCTGCGCGGCGTTCGTGATGAGATTCAGGAACACCTGGTTCATCTGCGAGGGCATGCAGCGCACTTTCGGCAACGGCTGCAGGTGCTTGACGATCTTCACGCGATCGCGGAGCTGGTGCTGGGCGATCATCAGCGCGCTTTCGATGCCTTCGTTCAGGTCCATCGAATCCATGCCGTCGCGGTCCACGCGCGAGAAGCCCTTGAGGTTCTGCACGAGGCTGCCGAGCTGCGCGAGCCCCTCGCTCGCGTCGCCCAACAGCTCCTTGGCGTCCTTGAGGAGACTCGTCTTCTCGAGCGCGGTGCGCGCCTCGAAAAGCTTCCGGCGCGCTTCCTCCACGTGCTTGACGAGCTTGTCGAGGCTCGCCTTGTCGGCGCCGAAGATGAGATCCACGGGCTGCAGGCAGTATTGCACGGCCGCATCGTACTGCTTGACGAGCTTGCGGTAGTCGTCGAGCAGGTCGCCGATCACCTCGACGTTGCTTTTGACGAAACCGAGCGGCGTGTTGATCTCGTGGGCGACGCCGGCGACCATTTGGCCGAGCGAGGCGAGCTTGGTCGTATGGATGACCTGCGACTGGGTGGCCTGCAGGCGCTTGATCTCTTCCTCGGCTTGGGCCTGCTGTCCGGCGAGCGCGGAATTCGCCCGGCGCACCTGGAACAGCATGAAACCGAGCCACGCGCACGCGGCTGCCAACAGCGCAGTGAGGACGATCCAAAGCATGCCGAAACCCTCCAAACGCCGCCAGTATTAACACGAAACGGCTGCGCAAAGTCAAAAATCGCGCCGTCAGAACCCCTGCGGCGACAAGCGTTTGGATCGGTACGGACGTCCCGGCCGTGCTGCGGCAGCGGCGAGCGGGCCAACCACAGCCATTCCCCGAACGCTGCGCCAAGCCTGCCCCAGGCCGGCCCGGTGCACCTTGACCCGGATCGCAGTTTCGCGTGCGGATGCCGGCCTCGTGGCCTCTCGCCGCGGTCATCCTGCATTTAGAATGGCGGTCAACGCGCTGCTGGGGGGTGCGTTGTGGCGATCGTCTACCGCAACTTTCATCCAACCCGAGGAGACGTGTTATGAAACGCAGTCTGATCGTGTTCGTGCTTGCGCTCGCCGGCAGCGCCGGCCTGCACGCGCAGGAACAGGGCGCCGCGGTCGAAACGCAGCGCGACGCCAACCAGCAGAATCGCATCGAGCAAGGCCTGCAATCGGGCCAGTTGAACACGCGCGAAGCGGGCCATCTGGAACGCGAGGAGCAGCATATCGACCGCCAGGAAGCGCACGATCTCAAGCAGGGCGGCGCGCTGACGCCGCAGGAAAAAGCTCAGATCAACCGCGAGCAGAACCAGGTCAGCCACGACATCTACCGCGACAAGCACAACGCGACGACGGGCAACCCGAATTCCGCCTCGTCGCAGCGCATGCAAGCCGATGTGCAGCGCAATGCGAACCAGCAGCAGCGCATCGCGAACGGCGTCAACAACGGCTCGCTCACGAACAAGGAAGCCGGACATCTCGAGGGCGGACAGGCGCACGTCAATCGCGCCGAAGCGAACGCCGCGGCCAACGGCCACGTAGGCGCCGGGGAGCAGGCGCGCATCCAAGGCAAGGAGAACCACCAGAGCAACCGCATTTACGACAAGAAGCACAACGGCAAGGAACGCGAGAACTGAGCTGCGGCGTCGGATCATCCGCCAAGAACAACGGGCGCTGCGAAGCGCCCGTTGCGTTTTCAACCCGCTGAAAGCATCACTTCACGACGACTCGCGTACGGTTGTCGTCGGAGACCCGGTCGACGAGCTTGTTGTACGGATCGATGCCGACCTCGTACGGCTCGCCGTCGACCGTCACGGTCATCGTGCTGTCGCCGTCGGGAACGTCGCGCTTCTCGAGCAGCAGCACGGGCTGATCGGCTTCCTGCCCGTTCGGCGCACGCGCGAACACGCCGATGTCGATCGGGATGTCCACCTTCGCCGGCGTCTCCTTGCCCACGCCGTCGACATACACCTTCGCCGCGTGAATTTTGAACGTCACGTCGTACTTGCCGTCCGGACGCTTGGTCGCCGTCGCTTCGCTCGCGCGGTCGTCGAACACGGTGATCTTCTCGAACAAATCGGCGATCAGCGGCGACCACTTCGGCCCGGCCTCCTGGCGCAAGTCGTCGAGGAATTCCCTCGTCGTCGTGTAGGGCGGCTGCTGAAAGGCCTTGTCGTGGTCGTAGCGTGCCAGTACGCGATCGACGAGTTCTTCGCCGAGATAATCCTTGAGCGCGTACATGACCACCGAACCCTTGCGGTAGTGGATGTAGTTCTGGTTCTCGTTGAGCGCGAGCGGCAGCTCCTCGGCCACTTCGCCGCTGCGATCGGAAAGGTAGCGGTCGAGCTCGTACTTCAGGAATTTGCGCATTTTCTGCTGACCGTACTCGTGCTCCTGGACCATGAGCGCCGAATACTGCGCGAACGTTTCGTCGAGCATCGTCACGCCCTGCACGAGCGCCCCGATCACCTG